>CAJXND010000029.1 GCA_913056385.1 uncultured Ectothiorhodospiraceae bacterium | reverse complement strand
TCAAGGTCAATGGCTGGAAGGGCTACGATGCCGCGGTCGCCGAGATCAACGACTCCGTCAAGCGCTTCGGCGGCTGACCGTCATGGTCAAGCTGACCCGCATCTACACCCGCACCGGAGACACCGGCCAGACCGGCCTCGGCGACGGCAGTCGCGTGGCCAAGACGGATCTCCGGGTGACCGCGTACGGCACGGTTGACGAGCTCAACGCCCTGCTCGGCATCTGCCGGCTGCATGCCGCTGGGGAGCTCGACCAGGCGCTGGCCCGCATCCAGAACGATCTGTTCGACGTGGGCGCTGACCTGTGCACGCCGGAGCAGGACGATCCGCCGTTCGAGCCGCTGCGTGTGGCGGGCGCCCAGGTGGACTGGCTGGAGGCGGAGATCGATCGGGTCAATGCCGGTCTCGAGACGCTGCGCTCCTTCGTCCTGCCGGCGGGCAGTCCGGCCGCCGCGCATCTGCATCATGCCCGCACGGTGACCCGGCGGGCGGAGCGGGATACGGCGGCGCTGGCGGCGACCACGCCCATCAACGAGGAAGTGCTGCGCTATCTCAACCGGCTGTCGGACTACCTGTTCGTCCTGGCCCGCGACGCCAATCGGGAGGCCGGCGGCGACGTGCTCTGGCAACCCGGCGAAAACCGCTGAGCATGGCCTGGCATCAGGTGGCCTTCGAGCTGGCGGCCGATCGGGCCGGGCTGGCCGAGGCCGCGCTCGAGGCCACTGGTGCCGAGGCGGTGACCTGGGGTGAAGCGGCCGGTAGTGCAGCGGTTCTGGAGCCACCGCCCGGCGAGACGCGGCTCTGGGATCGGGTGCGTATCGAGGCGCTGTTCGCCACCGATGCCGACCGTGCCGCCATCCGCGAGGCGGTGACCACCGCCCTGGGTGCGCTGCCGGCGGACTGGCAGGAGTCCACGCTCGCCGATCAGCCCTGGGAGCGCGCCTGGCTGGATCATTTCCAGCCCCAGTCGTTCGGCAACGGCCTCTGGGTCGTGCCCCGGGGCATGACGCCGCCGGCGCCGGAAGCGGTCAACATCCGGCTCGATCCGGGTCTCGCCTTCGGCACCGGCACCCATCCCAGCACGGCGCTCTGCCTCGAGGCGCTGGCCGCCGAGCCGCCGGTGGGTGAGACGGTGATCGACTATGGCTGCGGCTCCGGTGTGCTCGCCGTCGCCGCCCTGCTGTTGGGCGCCGAACGAGTGGTGGCCGTGGACAATGATCCCCAGGCCTGCGCGGCCACCCGCGAGAACGCCGAGCGAAACGGTGTTGGCGATCGGCTTGATGTTGGCGAGCCGGGCCTCCCCCTGCCGGCATCCCACCGGGTCCTCGCCAATATCCTGGCCGGCGTGCTGCAGTCGCTTGCGCCGACGCTGACCGGGGCGCTGCGGCCGGGCGGTCGGCTGACCCTGGCGGGGATTCTGGCCGGGCAGGCGGACGCGGTGCGCAGCGCCTTCCAGCCGGCCTGTCGTTTCGCGCCCGTGGTGGCCCGGGACGACTGGGTGCGTCTCGACGGCGAGCGTCGGGCGCTTTAATGGCTTCCGCGTTGTGGTTATGATCCCCGGCTTTGCCCCGAAGGACTGAGCTCATGGCAGACGACTCCGCCCAGGACTGTTCAGGTGTCGGCCCCATCCGTGCCTGCGTGCACGAGACGGTGACCGCCTACTTCGAGCAGCTGGACGGACATGGCTGCCGTGATCTCCACCGCATGGTCATCGAGCAGGCCGAGGCGCCGCTGCTCGAGGTGGTCATGCGCGAATGCGCCGGCAACCAGACCCGGGCGGCGGAAGCGCTCGGCATCAACCGGGGGACACTGCGCAAGAAACTGCGCCAGTACGGCCTCGAGGACTGAACAGCACGGAGTCATCTCATGGCGGCTGCGGCCCGCACCATGCCCGTCCGCCGGGCACTGATCAGTGTTTCCGACAAGACGGGCGTGGAGCCACTGGCCCGCGCCCTCGCCGATCACGGCGTCGAGATCCTCTCCACCGGGGGCACCGCGCGACTGCTGCAGGGCGCCGGCCTGCCGGTGATCGAGGTGGGCGACTACACCGGTTTCCCGGAGATCATGGCCGGCCGGGTGAAGACGCTCCACCCGCGCATTCACGGCGGCCTGCTGGGCCGGCGTGGCGAGGACGATGCGGTGATGGCCGAGCACGACATTCCGCCCATCGATCTGCTGGTGGTCAACCTCTATCCCTTCGAGGAGACCGTGGCGCGCCCGGGCTGCAACCTGTCGGAGGCCATCGAGAACATCGATATCGGCGGCCCGGCCATGCTCCGTGCCGCCGCCAAGAACCATGCCGGCGTCGGGGTGGTTACCGATCCGGCGCAGTACGACCGGGTTGTTGCGGCGGTCGCCGCCACCGATGGCCTGGATGACGCGCAGCGCTTCGAGCTGGCCGTGGCGGCCTTCGATCATGTCGCCCGCTATGATGCGGCCATCAGCAACTACCTCTCGGCGCGCACCGTCGATGGCGAGTCAACCGGCTTCCCGGGACAGTTCAATGCCACGTGGGAGAAGGCCGCGGATCTGCGCTACGGCGAGAATCCCCATCAGGCCGCGGCGTTCTATCGCGATCCGCAGGCCGCCGCCGGGAGCTTCGCGCACTATCACCAGCGGCAGGGCAAGGCGCTCTCCTACAACAACCTGGCAGACGCCGATGCCGCCTGGAGTTGTGCCGGCGCCTTCGATGCGCCGGCCTGCGTGATCGTCAAGCATGCCAATCCCTGCGGGGTGGCGGTGGCGGCGGACCTGCAGGCAGCCTACGACGCCGCGTTCGCCACCGACCCCACCTCGGCATTTGGCGGCATCATCGCCTTCAACCGACCGCTCGACGAGGATACCGCGCGCGCCATCATCGACCGGCAGTTCGTCGAGGTCATCCTGGCGCCGGCGGTGAGCGATGCCGCGCTCGCCGTCATCGGCCGCAAAGCCAATGTCCGCGTTCTCGAGATCGCCGACGGGCCGGTCACCCCGGCGGGCTGGCGGCTCCAGCCCCTCGGTGGCGGCCTGCTGGTCCAGGACCAGGATGCCCCCCTCACCGGCGAGCAGGGTCTGCGCTGCGTGACGCGCCAGCCGGTGGATGAGGCGCTGCAGGCGGATCTCGACTTCGTCTGGCGGGTGGCCAAGTTCGTCAAGTCGAATGCCATCGTCTACGGCCGCGAGGGTCGCACCCTCGGCATCGGTGCGGGGCAGATGAGCCGAGTGGACAGCGCTCGTATCGGCGTGCGCAAGGCCGAGGATGCCGGCCTGTCCCTGCAGGGGTCGGTGCTCGCCTCGGATGCCTTTTTCCCGTTCCGGGATGGCATCGACCAGGCGGCGGCGGCCGGCGTGCGCGCCATCATTCAGCCCGGCGGCTCGATGCGGGACGAAGCGGTGATCGCCGCCGCCGACGAGCACGGCATCGCCATGCTGTTCACCGGCATGCGGCATTTCCGCCACTGATCGAGGAGCGATTGCAATGAACATCCTGGTAGTCGGCAACGGCGGGCGTGAACACGCCCTGGCCTGGCGCCTGGCCCGATCGCCGCGGGCGGCCAACGTCTACGTGGCCCCGGGCAATGCCGGCACCGCCTGTGAACCCGGCGTGCACAACGTCAACGTGGGCGCCGAGGACATTGACGGTCTGCGCGACGTGGCCCGCCAGCTCGACGTCGATCTGACCGTCGTCGGGCCGGAGGCGCCGCTGGCCGCCGGCATTGTCGATGCCTTCGAGGCCGCGGGCCTGGCCTGCCTGGGCCCGCATCGGGCCGCCGCCGAACTGGAGGCCTCCAAGGCCTTTGCCAAGGACTTCTTCGCCCGGCATGCCATTCCCAGTGCCGACTACCAGAGCTTCGACGACCTGGATGCGGCCCGCGCCTACATCCATGACCGGGGCGCGCCGCTGGTGATCAAGGCCGACGGCCTTGCCGCCGGCAAGGGTGTGACCATCGCCCATACCCTTGATGACGCGCTGATCGCCGCCGAAGACATGCTCGGTGGTGCCTTCGGTGCCGCCAGCGAACGCATTGTGGTCGAGGACTTCCTCACCGGCGAGGAGGCGAGCTTCATCGCCCTGGTGGATGGCGAAACCGTGCTGCCCCTGGCCAGCTCCCAGGACCACAAGGCCCGCGATGCCGGTGACCAGGGGCCGAACACCGGTGGCATGGGGGCCTACTCGCCGGCGCCGGTGGTCACCGATGCCGTCCACGAGCGCATCCTCGAGGCGGTGATCCGGCCGACCGTGCGCGGTCTCGTGGCCGAGGGCCGGGGCTTCAAGGGGTTTCTGTACGCCGGTCTGATGATCGACGCGGATGGCGAACCGCGGGTGCTCGAGTTCAACGTGCGCCTGGGCGACCCTGAGACCCAGCCCATTCTCATGCGTCTGCAGTCCGACCCGGTGGACCTGTTCGAGTCCACCGTCGGCGGCCGGCTCGCCGGGCAGACCGTGGACTGGGATCCCCGTCCCTGTCTGGGCGTGGTGCTGGCGGCGGGCGGTTACCCGGATCAGTACGAGCGGGGTCATGTCATCCATGGGCTGCCGGCCGCCGAACAACCGGATGCCAAGGTCTTCCACGCCGGCACGGTGCTGGATGACGAGGGGCATGTGCTGACCGCGGGCGGGCGGGTACTCTGTGCCTGTGCCCTCGGTGATGACATCATCGCCGCTCAGAAGGCGGCCTACGACCTGGCCGACGGGATCAGCTGGGAGGGGCGGTTCATGCGGCCGGACATCGGCTACCGGGCCGTTCAGGCCCTGCTCGGGGAATAACCATCATGCCGCAGACCATGACCCTCGCCCTGTGGTGCGTACTGATCGCCGCCTTCATCCCCTTCGTGTTCGCGGGTATGGCGAAGTCCCAGGGGCGGTTCGACAATGCCCGCCCCCGGACCTGGCTGGCCGAGCTGCAGGGCTGGCGGCAGCGGGCGCACTGGGCCCAGCTCAATACCTTCGAGGCCTTCCCGCCGTTCGCCGCTGGCGTGATCATCGCCGAGATGACCGGCGCGGGCCAGATCTGGGTGGACGGACTCGCCGTGGCCTTCGTCCTGCTGCGCCTCGGCTACGGCCTTGCCTATGTCGCCGATCGCCCGACGCTGCGCAGCCTCGTCTGGACCGGCGCCTTCGCCTGCACGGTCGGGCTATTCCTGGCCGCCGCCTTCGCCCCCGCCTGAATCATCCCGGCGCGGGCCGTGGGGGCGGGTGATCAGGAACACCACGCCAAAGGCCATGAATCCCGTGGCCGCCAGTCGCGCATACAGGGGCTCGACGCTCACCCACATCCAGGTCCAGCTCAGGGCGATCACCACCAGCGCCGTGATCTTGGCCCGCGGCCGGATGGCCCGATGGTCACGCCAGTCCCGCAGCAGCGGGCCGAACCGGGGGTGGCTGTAGAGCCAGGCATGCAGCGCCGGCGAGCTGCGTGAGGCACACATCGCCGCCAGCAGCAGGAACGGAGTGGTGGGCAGCAGTGGCAGGACAACGCCGACACTGCCGAGGCCAATGAACAGCAGCGCCAGCGCCAGCCAGGCGCGGCGCACCAGCATCGCCCGCAACCCGCGGGACGGGTTCTCCGGTGGCGTGCTCTCCGGCTTGCGATCCCGATTCAACGGGTTTTTCTCCTGTCCTGATGATCCGCCTGATCCAAGTCAACCAGTCCGGCATCAATGAAGGCTATCGTCCAGACATTCACTGATGACGGAGGTTGGCTGACATGGCCGACAACCTGCTGCTCGACCGGGAACTGCTGCGTCGCTATGACGTCACCGGTCCACGCTACACGTCCTATCCCACGGCGGCCCAGTTTACCGAGGCCTTCGACGCCCAGCGATATCGCCAGCGGGTGGCCTGGAGCAATGAAGACCCCATGCCGCGGCCGCTGTCGCTGTACGTCCATGTGCCGTTCTGCAAGACCGTCTGCTTCTACTGTGCCTGCAACAAGGTCATCACCGCCAATTACCGGCGCGCGGAGCGCTATCTCGAGCGCCTCATCCAGGAGCTCGACCTGCAGGCGGCGCTTTTCGACGACGACCGGCCGGTGGAGCAGCTCCACCTTGGCGGCGGCACACCCACCTACTTCACCGACGAGGACCTGGCGAGGCTCATCAACGCCATCGCCGAGCGCTTCCCGCTGGCGGATCCCGACACGCGCGAGTTCTCCATCGAGGTGGATCCGCGCACGGTGGATCGTGACCGGGTGCGCAGCCTGGCCGAGCTCGGCTTCAACCGTCTGAGTCTCGGGGTGCAGGATTTCGATGCCGACGTGCAGAAGGCCATTAATCGCATCCAGGGAATCCAGGACACCGCCGACGTGGCCGACGAGGCGCGCCGACAGGGTTTCCGCTCCATCAACCTGGATCTGATGTACGGCCTGCCGCGGCAGACGCCGGACCGCCTGTCCCGGACCCTGGACGCGGTCATGGATATCCGGCCCGATCGCATCGCGCTCTACAACTACGCGCACATGCCGCAGATGTTCAAGGTCCAGCGGCAGATCCCCGATGACAGCCTGCCGCCGGCGGAGAGCAAGCTCACCCTGCTCATCGAGGCGATGCAGCGTCTCTCCGGCGATGGCTACCAGTACATCGGCATGGATCACTTCGCGCTGCCCGATGACGAGCTGGCGCAGGCCGCCAACGACGGCACGCTACACCGCAACTTCCAGGGTTACGCGACCCGCCCCGATCTTGATCTGATCGGCCTGGGCGCCTCGTCCATCGGCCAGATCGGCGATGCCTACTGCCAGAACAAGCGCGACCCCGAGGGCCATGCCGAGGCGGTGGCCGCGGGACGGCTGGCCGTGTGGCGGGGCGTGGAGCTCTCCGCCGACGATCGTCTCCGCCGCGATGTCATCCAGGCGGTGATGTGCCAGGGCGGTGTCGACTTTGGCGCCGTCGAGGAGCGCCACGGCATTGTCTTCCGCCAGTACTTCGGCGAGGCTCTCGTCGAGCTTGCGCCGCTGGTGGATGACGGTCTGGTGGAGATCGGCCGCGAGTCGCTGCGCGTCACCGAGCATGGCCGCTTCTTCCTGCGCAACGTCGCCATGCCGTTCGACGCCTATCTGGCCGAGGCCCGTGCCGAGCGCCGATTCTCGCGGGTGATCTGACGCATCATTCCGGTGCGCGAGCGTGCCGGATCTGCAACAAGTTGGTGCGCTTGCCCGCAATAATCTCGTAATTTCCGGGTGTTTTTTATTGGCACATAATGTGCATTCCTCCGGGGGTCTATATGAAGTAGCCCATATGGAGGGTAACAATGCGCAGAAGAAGCTTTCTCAAGGCGGTCGGTGTGTCCGGCGCCGCCATGAGCGCCCCGGGCATCATCCTGCCGGCGTGGTCCCAGGACACGGTCAAGGTCGGTTGCCTGTTCTCGTCCTCGGGTGCCATGGCCAACATCGAGGGGCGGCTCAACTACGTCGTTCAGATGGCCGCCCAGGAGATCAACCGCAACGGCGGTGTGCTGGGCCGGCAGATCGAGGTGGTGACCACCGACCCCGGTTCGGACTGGCCGCTTTACGGCCAGCAGGGTCGGCAGCTCATCCAGGAAGAGCGCGTCGCGGCGACCTTCGGCTGCTGGACGAGTGCCTCGCGCAAGGCGGTCCTCCCGGTTGTCGAGGAGAACGACAGCCTCCTCTACTACCCGCTGCACTTCGAGGGTGAGGAGAACTCGGCCAACGTCGTCTACATGAACTCGCCGCCGGCCAGCTCGGTTCTGCCCGCCCTCGAGTATCTGATGAGCGACAACGGCGGCAAGGCGCGCCGTTTCTACATGCTCGGCTCGGACTATGTCTGGCCGCGCACCATCAATGATCAGCTCAAGGGCTACTGGCAGCAGGAGTACGGCATCGAGCCGGATGCCTGGCGCGAGCAGTACGTGCCGGTCGGACATGCGGACTTCCAGAGCCTGGTCAACGACATCAAGCGATTCGCCGACGAGAGCGGCGAGCAGCCGATCGTTGTCCTGACCGTGGTCGGCAACTCGATCCCGAACTTCTTCCAGGAGTACATCAACCAGGGCATCAGTGCGCTGGACGTGCCGGTCCTCGGCCTTGATGTGGTGGAAGCCGATCTCGAGGGTCTGGACACCGAGCCGCTGGTCGGCCATCTCAACTGCTGGGCCTATCTGCAGAATGCGCCGGGCGAGCGCAACCAGCAGTTCCTGGACGCCTGGGCGAGCTACGTCAACGAAAACGACGTCCCGTTCCGCCCGGATGTCTCCATCGATCCGATGGTCTCCACCTACGATGGCGTCCACATGTGGGCGATGGCGGCGGAGAAGGCTGGCAGCTTCGATGTTCCCGAGGTGCGCAGCGCCTTCCCGGGGATCAGCTTTGCCTGTCCCTCGGGTTATGACATCAAGCTCACGGCCGACAACAACTACGTCCATCGGGGCGTGTTCATCGGCTCGGTCAATCGGAACCAGGGCTTTGACATCGTCTGGCAGTCGCCGGAGACGACGGTGCCGGTGCCTTACAGCCCCTACATCTGATGGGGGTCGGTGGGTCGGGGGAGGCCTTCCCCCGACCCCATTCATTCAACAGGGATCCGGAATGCGCGCAGGTAAGATTGTTCTCTGCCTTCTCCTGCTGGTGCTTGCCACCTTCGTCCCGGTCCAGGCGGCGGACATCGATCGCCAGGGCCTGGTCGGGATCTGGTGTGCAGGCGACGACGCCGAGCGTCGCGACTCCTTCGCCGCCATGCTCTCGCAGGTGGAGTCGGCGGATGAGCCGACACGACAGTGGGTCCAATCGGTGCTCTCGGCCTACCGGGAGGGCGATCTGTTCTGCACCGCGGAGACCGCGTTCCGTCCTGCCGGTGAGGCATACGAGAACGTCCTCACCGGTGAGCGCGTCGACGCACTGCCGGCGGACGCTAACGCCCCGTTTCTCAATATCCCCCTGCGTCGCGCCCTTGAGCCGGTATCCCGCGCCGTCACCCTGGTGGTCTCCCCGGAGGCCGCCGAGCGACTGGGCGCAGCCGACGGGCTGTCCCGTTCGCTGGGGGTGGTGCCGCCCGCGCTGATCGAGGAGCTCTACGCCACCGAGCCGGATGCCCGGGTCCGAAGCGCCCTGGAGCAGGTGCTTGTCGGCGTCTGGCTGGCGTCGGGCGATCCGGCGGATCAGCAGCGCGCCATTGCGGCGCTGGCCGCGGATCCGACCCGCCAGAATCTCACGACCCTCGAGCGTTTCGTGGACGGCGCGGAGGGGAGCCTCTCGCCATCGGTGGAGGCCGCGGCCGATGAGGCCCTCTCAAAGGTCAAGCTCACGGTTCAGGCCAGTGACATCCTCACCGTGCTCTACCATGGCCTGAGTTACGGAAGCGTACTCTTCCTCGCGGCGCTGGGGCTGGCAGTCATCTTCGGGCTGATGGGTGTCATCAACCTCGCCCAGGCGGAATTCGTCATGATCGGCGCCTACGTCACCTGGTTCGTCCAGGAGGCACTGAAGGTGGTGGCGCCGGATCTTCTCGATGCCTACATCTTTATCGCCATTCCCTTCGCGTTCCTCGGGCCGGCCCTGGTCGGGGTGCTGATGGAGTGGGGCGTGGTGCGGCACCTCTACCACCGCCCATTGCTCACACTGCTCGCCACCTGGGCGGTCAGTCTGCTGCTCATCAACATCGTCCGGGTGAGTATCGGCACCCAGAACCTCAGTTTCTATACGCCCGAGTACCTCAAGTCGGGCTTCACGGTCTTCAGTGAATTCGCCATCACCTGGACGCGGCTTCTGTCGATCTTCTTCGCCGCCCTCGCGCTGGTCGGGACGCTGTTCGTGCTCTACCGCACGCGGTTCGGTCTCCGAGTGCGGGCGACCACGCAGAACCGGCGCATGTCCGGTTGCGTGGGCGTCTCGACACGCCGCACCGACTCCATGGCCTTTGCCTTCGGGTCCGGGCTCGCCGGGATCGCGGGGCTCGCCCTGTCGAACATCTACAACGTCAATCCGACGATGGGGACGTCGCTGATCATCGACAGCTTCATCGTGGTGGTGGTGGGGGGTGTCGGCAGCGTGCTCGGCACGGCGGTTGCCGCGCTCGGTATCGGAGAGCTGAACGCGTTCATTGAACCGCAGTATGGCGCAGTGGCCTCAAAGGTGATCGTACTCCTCGCCGTGATCCTGTTCATCCAGCAGAAACCGAATGGCCTTTTCCCACCCAAGGGGCGACGTTGACGATGATGACGGCATTCGTGCACTCGATATCCGGTGAGGGTCCGCGTGATCGGGCCTATCTCGCGGTGGTCATGCTGCTGGTGCTGGTGGTGTTCGCCGTGCCCCTGCTCGGCCTCTCGCCGCTGGCCAGCACGCCGCTTGGCCTGGACGGCTATCAGGTGAACCTCATCGGACAGGTCATGGCGTTCGCCCTGCTGGCCCTGTCCCTGGATCTGGTCTGGGGCTACGCCGGCTATTTGAGCCTCGGCCACGGGCTTTTCTTTGCCATCGGCGGCTATCTCGTTGGCATGCACATGATCAAGCTCGCCTACGTCGGGCAGTCGGGGGTTCCCACGTTCCTCAATTACATGGGCCTGTCCGAGTTTCCGTTCTACTGGAGCGGGATGGAGCATTTCTGGGTCGCCCTGCTCGGCGCGCTCCTGCTCACCGCGCTGGTGTCGTTCGTCATCGGTTTCCTGGCTTTCCGCTCGCGCGTGGTGGGGGTCTATTTCGCGATCCTCAGCCAGGCTTTCGTGTACGTCGCGATGCTGATCATGTCCCGCAACGACACGGGGTTCGGTGGCAATAACGGCATCACCGGGTTCCAGTCGCTGTTCGGCGTCCCGCTCAGCGCAATCGAGTCGAAGGTCTGGCTTGCCACCGCCTCGGCGCTGGTTACGCTGTTGACGCTGATCCTCCTGCGGCGCCTGACGCGGGGTCCCGTCGGCAAGCTCCTGGTCGGTGTCCGGGATGACGAGGACCGCCTGCGCGTGCTCGGCTATGAGACCCTGTGGCTGAAGATCGCGGTCTGGTGCGGCTCGGGACTGCTCGCCGCCATCGCCGGCATGCTCTACGTGCCCCAGGTGCAGGTGGCCTCGCCGCAGCTGCTCTCGCCCATGCTGTCCATCGAGATCGCCGTATGGGTGGCGATTGGCGGCCGAGGCTATCTGTACGGCGCGATTATCGGCGCGATCCTCGTCAACATCCTCAAGTTCTGGCTGACCCGGTTCATGCCGGAACTCTGGCCCTTCATTCTCTCCGGTGCCGTGCTGCTGGTGGTCGTCGTGCTGCGCAACGGGCTGATGGATCCGGGGCCGACCTTTCGTTTCCTGTTCGAGTCCGTCCGGCGTCAGAAGGTGGCGGGCAAGGGGGAGGGCGCATGACGTCACCGCAAAGGCAGCAGACCATGCACGGGTCGGCGCAGACCGCCCTCTACATTGAGGATCTGACCGTGGAGTTCGACGGCTTCCGGGCCGTGGATGAACTGACCCTGCTGGTGGATTACGGGGGCATTCACGGGATTATCGGGCCGAACGGTGCGGGCAAGACCACGGTCATGGACGTGATAACCGGGGTCACGAAGCCCCGTGCCGGGACGGTGCTGCTCGACCGGACGCACGATGTCATCGGCATGCATCTCTCCGATCGGGCCGCCCACGGGATCGGGCGCAAGTTCCAGAAGCCCAGCGTCTTCGAGCATCTGACGGTGCGCGAGAATATCGCCCTGGGGGTGCGTGAGTATCCGGATTCGCTGCTGCGCGAGGTGCTACGCGGCGGTGGCCCGGCGAAGCGGGCGCGCGTGGACGAGGTGCTCGACACCATCGCCCTCGCCGCGGTCGCCGATGCGGAGGCCGGGACGCTTGCCCATGGTCAGAAGCAGTGGCTCGAGATCGGCATGGTGCTCGCCCGCGATCCCAGGGTGCTGATGCTGGACGAGCCCGTTGCCGGCATGAGTAATACCGAGCGGGAGGCCACCGCCGAGCTGTTGCAGCGTCTCAGATCACCCGAGCGGGCGATTCTGCTCGTTGAGCACGACATGCAGTTCGTCGGTCAGGTCAGCGACCGGGTCAGTGTCATGCACGAAGGAAAGCTGCTCGCCGACGGCACGATGGATCAAGTGACAAGCGACCCCGAAGTGGTCCGCGTCTATCTGGGGCGGTGAATCATGCATCTTGAAGTTGACCACCTCTCCCATCACTACGGCAGCGCCCTCAGTCTCCAGGACGTCAGCTTCACGCTGCCATCGGGAGGTTGCGTGGCGGTGATGGGCACCAACGGGGCGGGCAAAACGACCCTGCTCAAATGTGTCATGGGCCTCGAGCCCGCCTCGACGGGCACGATCCGGCTCGATGATGAGGTGGCGAATACCCTTAAACCATTCGAGCGGGTTCGCCGCGGTATCGGTTATGTGCCGCAGGGGCGAGAGATCTTCCCGGACCTGTCGGTGCTGGAGAATCTCGAAATCGCCACCGATTTCGTGCCGGCGGCCGAGCACAAGGCGCTCTTTGAGCGGGTGTACGGGCTGTTCCCCGTGCTCTGGGAGATGCGACGCCGGCGCGGCGGAGACCTGTCCGGCGGTCAGCAGCAACAGCTCGCCATCGGTCGTGCCCTCATGGGCAATCCGCGCCTGCTGATCCTCGATGAACCCACGGAGGGCATCCAGCCCAACGTGATCCAGTCCATCGAGGACGTCATCACCCAGCTCAAGGGGGAGATGTCGATTCTCCTGGTGGAGCAGTACTTCGATTTCGCCAAATCCGTGGGGGATGAATATCTCGTTATCGCCCGCGGATCCGTGATGGGACAGGGCCGTACCGCCGATCTCGAGGCGGAGGCCGCCCGTGAAATGTTTTCCATGTGAGGTAACGGATGAGTCAGACGCACAAGCTTGAGGCGACGCCGGATACGGTGGCCTGGGGATACCTGGATGCCCGGCGTGAGGCGGTTCTCGAGATCGAGTCCGGGGATGAAGTGGTGATCGACACCATCTCCGGCGAGCCCTGGGATCTGCCGGCGGACGCCGCGCTGGTTCTCCCGGATCACCGCAGCGTCCTGTCGGCCCAGCGCAAGGAGGCCGGTGAGGGCGTCCATCATCTGACCGGCCCGGTTCATGTACGCGGTGCCGAGCCCGGCGACATGCTCCAGGTGGAGATCCTCGAGGCCGCCCCGCGGCAGGACTGGGGCTTCTGCCAGATCCTTCCCCTCAAGGGCATCCTGCCGGCGGAGTTTACCGAGTATCAGACCACGCACATTGCGATCGATCGTGATCGCGGGATGGCACGGACCGACTGGGGGGTCGAATTCGAGCTGGATCCCTTCTTCGGGATCATGGCGGTCGCACCGCCGCCCGAGTGGGGTCGCCTGGCATCCCCGGTGCCGCGGTCCTTCGGGGGCAATCTCGACAACAAGGCGCTGCGCCCGGGGACAACCCTGTATCTGCCGGTATTCAACGACGGCGCATTATTCTCGGCCGGTGACGGACATGGCCGCCAGGGTGACGGCGAGGTCTGTATTGACGCGCTCGAGACGGCGCTGACCGGCCGCTTCCGCCTGACGGTTCGCAAGGATATGCCGACATCGGAGCCATTCGCCGAAAACGCGACGCATCTGATCTCGATGGGCCTGCACGAGAACCTGGATCGCGCCAGCGAGGACGCCGTGCGCCAGATGGTCTCGCTGATCACCTCGCGAAGCGCCATGACGGCCAGCCAGGCCTACATGATGTGCAGTCTGGTGGGCGATCTGCGCGTCACCCAGGTCGTGGATGGCAACAAGGGTGTGCACATGATGTATGCCAAGGAATATCTCGGCTGACGCTCAATCGCCGCCGTGATCGTGCTGATGGCCGCCACTGCCCATGGCCGTCGGTGGCAGCACCTCGACCGTGACCGGCAGTTCGCCACCGTCCTCGAGCTCAAGGACGATCTCGTAGGTTTCACCCTCGGCGAGCGCCTGCTCCAGCCCCATCAGCATGACATGGCGCCCGCCGGGCTCGAAGCTCAGATGGCCCTCCGCCGGGATGCGGACACGCGGTGTGTGCACCATGCGGCTGTTGCCGCCTTCCTCGATGGTCCGGTGAATCTCCGAGCGCGGCGCCCGTTCCGTGCTCACCCCCACCAGCACATCACCCATGCGGCCGTCATTGACGAGCTCGAAGTAGACGGCGCCGGTCGGGTGCCCGGGCGGCGTCGCCCGCGACCAGGCGTCATGGACCATGATCTCGGCGCTCGCCGTCCCGATCCCGGCCGTGAGCAGACCGACGGCGACAAGGCGGGCGAGTGATTCGCGGGAGCGGGGCATGGTGGTCTCCTGGGTTCGGTATATACCGTCGATTATAACCGACGGGGGTTGTGCCGTGCCTTGTCGCTCCCGTCTCCTTGTCCCGGGCTCGCGCGGGGCGCGAAGCTTGCAAAGCAGTGGATAACACACCGAAACGCGCCCCGAGGTCGCCCGGGACAAGGAGACGGGATCGTCAGGCCACGACACACCACCCGATCCCGGGCTTGCCGGCTCCGCCCCGTTCCCCGGACGATCTTGAGACGCCCGTCGGAATGACATCCACCGCGTTCCAGGCCCCGCGTCTCGCGTGAGTCCGGGGAACGGGGCGGAGCCGGCACAGCACCCCGCGTCTCGCGTGAGTCCGGCGGACGGGTAGGAAGCCGATAGAACCTTCTACTGTCTAGGTGAGTACCCGCGGTGCTTCGCCGTCCCGCAACGTCATCACCGGCCATCCCCGCTCCCGCGCCGCCGCTTCCAGCACCGGATCCGGGTCCACCGCCACCGGGTGATCGACATGCGCCAGGAGCGGCAGGTCGTTCTGCGAATCGCTGTAGAAATGCATCGCCTCCATCATGCGGCCCTCGTCATCGAGCCACTGCTGCAGGGCGGTGATCTTGCCCTCGCGGAAGGTGGGAACGCCGCGATGGCGGCCGGTGAACGCCCCGTTGCTGAACTCGGGTTCGGTGGCGAGCAGCACCGGGATGTTGAACAGCTCGGCGATGGGTTCGGTGATGAACCGGTTGGTGGCGGTGATGATCATCAGCCCGTGGCCACGGTCGCGGTGATCATCCACCAGGGCGCGGGCGGCGGGCAGGATGCGTGGCCGGATATGCGATTCGATGAACTCCCGTCGCCAGTCGCAGAGCGTGTCATAGGGCGTATCGGCGAGGGGCTTCAGGGCAAACTGCAGGAAGGTGTCGATATCCAGTCGCCCGGCCTCGTAGTCGCGCATGAAACGCTTGTTGTCCTCTTCGAACCGGGCGCGGGAAACGGCGCCCTTTTCCATCAGGTGCTGTCCCCAGAGGTAGTCACTGTCTCCACCCAGCAGGGTGTTGTCGAGGTCGAAAATGGCGAGCTGCACGGTGTCTCCCGGGTGTCTGGATTGCCGGATGATTCTCCTATGTGGAAGAATGACACACAATAACTGATTGATTTTGGTGAACTAGGTGATTGATTCGAAAGGGTTCCGCCCCAATGTCGGAATCATTCTGGCAAACGATGCCGGCCAGCTGCTCTGGGCGCGCCGCATCGGTCAGGATGCCTGGCAGTTCCCCCAGGGCGGGATTCAGCGCAACGAGAGCCCGGAAGCGGCGCTCTACCGCGAGCTCAACGAGGAAGTCGGGCTGCGCCCGTCCGACGTGGCGGTGCTCGGCGCCACCCGGGGCTGGCTGCGCTACCGCCTCCCGCCGCATCTGATCCGGCGCCGCCAGCGTCCCACCTGTATCGGCCAGAAACAGGTCTGGTTCCTGCTGCGACTGCTTGCCCACGAGGACCGGGTCCGGCTCGATGCCACGGGACAGCCGGAGTTCGACGCCTGGGGCTGGGTCCATTACTGGCACCCGCTCGAGGAGGTCGTGTCCTTCAAGCGCGACGTCTATCTGCGGGCACTGGAGCAGCTAGCCCCGCTTCTCTTTCCCGAAGGTCCGCCGATGCGGCCCGCCAATCCGGGGCCCGGTCGGCCGCCGGTCATTCCCCAGCCCGGGCAGGGGGGTTAGGGGCCGTGCTGGAAACGCTCCATCGCATTGTCCAGACCGTCAATGCGGCGAGCGATTTCCGTGAGGCGCTGGATATCATTGTCGATCGTGTGGCCGATGCCACCGGCGCGGACGTCTGTTCGGTCTACCTGCTTGAGGCGGATGTCCATCATCTGCGGCTGATGGCCACCCGCGGGCTGAATCCTGCTGCCGTGGGCCAGGTCCGGTTACCCGTCACCGAGGGACTCGTCGGTCTGGTCGCCGAGCGCGAGGAGTCCATCAACCTCGAGAACGCCGACCGCCATCCCCGGTTCCGGTATTTCCCGGAGACCGGCGAGGAGCATTTCCACTCATTCCTGGGCGTGCCCATCATCCACTACCAGTCGCGGCTGGGGGTGCTGGTGGTCCAGCGTCACGCCCGGGACCGGTTCAATGATGCCGAGGTGGCCTTTCTGGTCACTATGGCCGCGCAGCTTGCCGGGGTCATGGCCCATGCCCGCGTGCGGGGCGAACTGGCCCACATGGATGGCGAGCCGAGTGACGAGGCGCTGGCGCTGACCGGGATCGGTGGCTCCAGCGGCGTGGCGATCGGCCAGGGCCATGTGCTTGCCGCCGGTGCCAGCCTCGATGCCATCCCCGACCGCCGCGTCGACGATACCGAGGCCGAGATCGGCGAGTTTGCCGACGCCCTGGAGACCGTTCGCGCCGACCTGCAGGACCTTGCCGGTCGCATGGAGGGCCAGCTGCCGGAGGCCGAGCAGCGGCTGTTTGATGTCTATCTGCAGATGCTCGATGGCGACAGTCTGGTCGAGCGGGTCCAGGCGCATATCCGTGAGGGCCACTGGGCGCCCTTCGCACTGAGGCTGACCATCGCCGAGCATGCCCGCCGGTTCGAGGCCATGGAGGATGCCTACCTGCGTGAACGGGGCAGTGATCTGCGTGATCTGGGCCGGCGGCTGCTGACCCGGCTACTGGCGCTGGAGGAGCGCGGCCGTCCGCTGCCGGCGCAGACCATTCTGGTCGGCGAGGAGGTGAGTGCCTCGCAGCTCGCGGAGATCCCTCCGGGGCAACTCGCCGGTGTGGTCAGTGCCGGCGGCTCGGCCAACTCGCATATCGCCATCCTGGCCCGGGCCCTCGGTGTGCCCGCCGTGATGGGCGTGCGGGAGCTGCCGGTGCACAGCCTCCACGGCCGGGCGCTGATCATCGACGGTTACCGCGGCCGGGTCGAGGTGGACCCGGCACCGGGCCTGCGCGATGAATACGAGCGCCTTGCCCGGGAAGAGGCCGAGCTCACCGCGGAGCTGGCGGAAATCGCCGGCGAACCGGCACAGACCCCGGATGGCGCCGAGATCAATCTGTACGTCAATACCGGGCTTGCCGCGGAGATCGAGCGGGCGCTGGAGATCGGCTGTGCCGGCGTGGGGCTGCACCGCACCGAGTTCCCCTTCATGATCAGCGACCGCTTCCCGGGCGAGGAGGAGCAGGCCCGGCTGTATCGCGAGGTCCTGCAGGCCTTCGCGCCCCTGCCCGTTACGCTGCGAACGCTGGATGTGGGTGGTGACAAGCCACTGCCCTATTTCCCGACCCACGATGAAAACCCGTTTCTCGGCTGGCGCGGCCTGCGCATGACGCTGGACCACCCGGAGATTTTCCTCACCCAGTTGCGCGCGATGCTGCGGGCCTCGGTTGGGCTCGACAATCTGCGGCTCATGTTCCCCATGGTCAGTCGCGTGGAGGAGGCCGAACAGGCCGCGGCGCTGGTGCAGCGCGCCCGGGAGGAGCTGGCCGAGGAGGGAGTGGAGACACGCCCGCCGCTGGTGGGCGCGATGATCGAGGTGCCCGCCGCGGTCTACCAGGCGGAGAGTCTGGCGCGCCGGCTCGACTTTCTGTCCATCGGCAGTAACGACCTCGCCCAGTATCTGCTCGCCGTCGACCGCAACAACAGCCGGGTGGCGTCGCTCTACGACGAACTCCATCCCGCCGTGTTGCGGGCGGTGGCCGATGTCGCCGGGATGGCGCAGCGCCTGGGCAAGCCGGTATCGGTCTGCGGCAGCATGGCCGGCGAACCGGCCATTGCGCCGCTACTGCTGGCGATGGGTCTGGAGGGGCTTTCCATGAGCAGCGGCCGCCTGCTCCGCGTGAAGTGGGTACTGCGCACCATCTCCATGGCGGAATCCCGCGATCTGCTCGCTGAGTGCCTCGCCTGCGAGACGCCGGGCGCGGTCCGTCGGCTGATCAATGCCGCCATGGACCGCCACGGCCTGGGTGGGCTGATTCGAGCCGGTCGATACTGAGGCGCTGCCGCCTCAGCCGGGACGGCGCACCCGGACGATCACGTCAACGCCCTCGATGGTCTTGCCCGGAGGCGGAGTGGGGAGTCCGTCCACCGCCACGCTGTCGTGGGGGATGTCCTCCATCTCGCCGGTCTCCTCATCGAGGAAGTGATGATGCGGGTCGACCTTGGTGTCGAAGTAGATCCGTCGCGCGTCGGCGAGGATCTCCCGCAGCAGCCCGGCCTCGGTGAACTGATGCAGCGTGTTGTAGACGGTGGTCTGCGACAGGCGCATGCCGGCCTCGATGGCCTCGGCATAGAGCTCCTCCGCCGTCAGATGGCGCTCGCCCTGCCCGAAAATCAGCCCGGCAAGTCCCATGCGCTGTTTTGTCGCGCGCAGGCCGGCATTCTGCAGCAGATCACGAATGTAGGCGTCGTGCCGACGCGAAACGGGAGCCGAACTCATTTCGCTGACCTATTCTGGACACTATTGGTACGAATTAGACTACCACGAAAGACCGTGGCTGCCACAATCCCGTCATATCGCGCCGATCTCAAGCCCATGGCTTGAACTCCACCAGCAGCACCACGGCGATGAGGACCAGCACCGGCATCTCATTGAACCACCGGTACCAGACATGGCTGTGGGTATTGCGGTCTTCCGCGAAGGCCCGCAGCAGCCGCCCGCAGTACAGATGATAGACCACCAGCCCCGCCACCAGCAGGATTTTCACGTGCAGCCAGCCCTGGGACAGCCAGAACGGCTGCAGCACCAGCAGGGTGATGCCGAGGCCCACCGCTACGATGGCGCTGGGGTTCATGATCCCGCGGTAGAGCTTGCGCTCCATGACCTTGAATCGCTCGCGGCTGGGTTCGTCATCGGCCATGGCGTGGTAGACGAAGAGCCTCGGCAGATAGAAGAGCGCGGCAAACCAGGTGACCACGCTGATGATATGGAAGGATTTGACCCAGAGCGCCGTCATGCCGACTGATCCTCCGGCAGCATCGACTGGATGTCCTCCCGCACGGCCGGGAAATCCAGATGGCCGATCCGCTGCCAGACCACCCCCCCGTCCGGGTCGATCAGCACCGTGGTCGGCGTCAGGCGCACCTCGTTGAAGGCCGTGGCGATCTCGCCGCCCTCATCGAGGACGATTCCGTAGGGCAGCTGCTTGCGCTCGACCAGGGCCGCGACCCGCTCCGGCGGATCATAGGCCATGGCCACGCCGAGGATGTTCAGGCCCTCGTCGGCCAGGTCCTCGTGCAGCTCGACGATCTGGGGCATTTCGTCGATGCAGGTCGGGCAGGTGGTCGCCCAGAAAACCAGCATGACCGGCTCCCCGCGATAGCGCGCGAGCTCACCCTGTCCGCCTTCAAGCATCGTCAGATCGACATTGGGGGCCGGCTCGCGGGCCGGCGGTGCCAGCCAGACATAGCCCACCAGGCCAACGATCACCAGGGCCACCAGGCCGGCCAACCATTCCTTGCGCATGGCAGAGTGCCTCCATCTCCGGATACCCGCATTGTACCAACTGCCGGGGCCCGCCGTTCAGCTCAGATACGCGGACTGGATCGCCTGGCGGGTGACCACGCCGGCGCAACGCGCCGGCCCCCTTGCCTCGGTGCGGATGACCAGCAGGATATCGGCCTCGCTGCCGCGCAGCCGCTCGATCGCCTCGCGTAGGCTGGCGCGCTCGTCGATGGGCGTGAGCCGGGCGGCACCCGCCATCGTGGGCCGCCCGGCCGCCCGGTTGGCGAGCACCGACTCCGCATCACACACCCGGGTCGGCAGGTCGTCGTTGCCGTCCAGTATCCAGCGCGGCGGATCAGCCAGGATGGCGTCCAGTCCGTCGTCATCGGACCGTGCCGGCAGCCGGCGGAAGTCTTCGTCCACCAACTGGACAATCCCCAGCCGGCTCGCCGCCTGCAGCATGGGATTGCGGCGCGGGTCCAGGCCCCGCTCTCCCATGGCCAGGTGGTAGACGGAATCAGTGCGGAACAGCTCCCGGGCGCTCAGCGTGCCGGCGGCGATGGCCAGCATCCCCGGCATGATGATGCCCGGGTTGCCGGTGAGCTCCAGCATGGCCGTCAGGGCCGCGAGCGGTGCCCGCAGGGTGGCCCCCATCATCGCGCCCATGCCCAGCAACGCATACAGGGCCGGGCCGCCGAAGGCCGGACTGAGCAGCTGCTCGGCCAGCATGCCCACGGCGCCGCCGGCGGTGGCGCCCATGATCAGCGTCGGCCCGACCAGCCCGCCTGGCACGCCCAGACCCAGCACTGCCGCCGTGGCCACCAGTTTGGCGGCGACGATGGCAAGCAGCAGGCCCGCACCGATCTCGCCGGCAAGGGCCTGGGCCACGGTGTCGTAGCCGATGCCCATGATCTGCGGGACGAACAGCCCCAGCACGCCGACCACCAGACCGCCCGTCATGGTGCGCAGCACCACCGGCCAGCCCTTCAGCAGCCCGCTCGCATAGCGCAGGCTGCGGATGAAGGCGGCGGCGAGTCCGCCCAGCAAAAGGCCCAGCAGGATCACCAGGGGCAGCTCGTGGATCCCCTGGATGGTCAGCGACGGGATGGAAAAGGCAATGTCGCTGCCGAACACCAGATGCGCCATGGCCGTGGCGGTGACCGCGGCGATCATCACGGGCAGGAAGCCGGCAATGGTGTACTCCATCACCACCACTTCCATGGCGAAGGCGACACCCGCCAGCGGGGTATTGAACGACGCACCGATGGCCGCGGCCGTCCCGCAGGCCACCAGCGTGCGCAGGCTGTTGTGCGGCAGCCCCAGCCACTGGCCAAGCTGACTGCCCGCGGTGGCGCCCATGTGCACGCTCGGCCCCTCGCGGCCGACGGATTGCCCGCTGGCGATGGCCAGGCTGCCGGTGATGAACTGATGGATGGCGTTGCGCAGCGGCAGCATGGCCTCGTGGTAGGCGGTGCGTTCGATGACAAACGCAATGCCGGTGCGCGGGTCGCGCCGGGCGACATACTGCATGTACAGGCCGATGATCGCCGCGCCGGCCACTACCAGCGCCACGCGCTGCCAGCCGGGCAGCCCCTCGAAGTCCTCCAGGCCGCCGGGCAACAGGGTCAGCTGGCCGGCTTCGTAGAGCAACCGGAAGGCGATGACCACGGCGCCGGCGACCAGTCCGGTGAGCATGCCGAGCACGGCCATCACCACCGGGGCGCGTCCGGTGGACAGACGCAGCTTCTCGGTTTCGATCAACCGGCGCCAGCGCGACATGTCACGCTCGCCGTCAGTGACCCGGTGCCTGCTCATTCTCTGGCATCATACAGGGCCTGTTGATGCGACTCAGAGGAGCGCAATGATGATTACCGCCGGGATTGTGGGCGGCACCGGCTATACCGGCGTCGAACTGCTGAGGCTGCTGGCCGGCCATCCCCAGGTGGCGCTGGAGGTCATTACCTCGCGTGCCCAGGCCGGGCAGCCGGTCAGTACCATCTATCCGAACCTCCGTGGGCATCTGGACCTGGCCTTCAGCGAGCCCGACCCCGTGGCGCTCGGCGCCTGTGACGTGGTCTTTTTCGCCACACCCAACGGCACGGCCATGGAAATGGCCCCCGAGTTGATTGAGCGCGGGGCGCGGGTGATCGACCTGGGCGCCGACTTCCGTATTCGCGACCTCGACGTCTGGTCGGAGTGGTACGGCATGACGCATCAGTGCCCCGGACTCGCCGCCGAAGCGGTCTATGGCCTGCCCGAGCGCTACCGCGAGGCCATCAGGGGGGCACGTCTGGTGGCCAACCCGGGCTGTTATCCCACCGCGGTCCAGCTGGGCCTGATCCCGCTGCTCGAGACCGGCGCCGTCGATACCACCAGTCTCGTGGCCGACGCCAAGTCCGGCGCCAGTGGCGCGGGCCGCCAGCCGCGCCAGCACACGCTGCTCTGCGAAGCCGGCGA
>CAJXND010000028.1 GCA_913056385.1 uncultured Ectothiorhodospiraceae bacterium | reverse complement strand
ATCTCCACGGCGCGGCGCATGGCCACGGCATCGAACCAGCCGCAGCGCCGCGGCCGGCCCGTGGTCGAGCCGAACTCATGCCCCCGACGCGCCAGGTGCTCGCCCAGGTTGTCGGAGAGCTCGGTGGGAAACGGCCCGGCGCCTACCCGGGTGGTATAGGCCTTGGTGATGCCGAGCACATAATCCAGCTCCAGCGGGCCCACGCCGGTCCCGGTGGCCGCCGCGCCGGCGGTGGTATTCGAGGAGGTGACGAAGGGATAGGTCCCCTGGTCGATATCCAGCAGCGTGCCCTGGGCACCCTCGAACAGGAGATTGTCGCCGGCCTCCCGGTGGGTATGCAGCAGGTGGCTGACATCGGCCACCATCGGCTCCAGCTCGCCCGCCACCGACAGACACTGCTCCTGGATGGCCTGGAAGTCCTGCCCGGGCTCGCCGTAGTACTGCTTGAGGATGAAGTTGTGGTAGTCCAGCAGTTCGCCCAGCTTGGCCGCCAGACGCTCACGGTGGAAGAGATCCCCCACGCGGATGCCGCGCCGCGCCACCTTGTCCTCGTAGGCGGGCCCGATACCCCGCCCCGTGGTGCCGATGGCGGCCTTGCCGCGGGCCCGCTCCCGGGCCTGATCCAGCGCCACATGCGAGGGCAGGATCACCGGACAGGCCGGGCTGATGCGCAATCGCTCCCGGGCCGGCACACCGGATGCCTCCAGGGCCGCCAGCTCGGTCATCAGCGCCTCGGGCGACAGGACAACGCCATTGCCGATCAGGCAGAGGACGTCCGCCCGAAGGATTCCCGATGGGATCAGATGAAGGACGGTCTTCTCGCCGTCGATGACCAGGGTGTGCCCGGCGTTGTGCCCGCCCTGGAAACGGGCGACCGCCGACACCCGATCGGTGAGCAGATCGACGATCTTCCCCTTGCCCTCGTCCCCCCACTGGGAGCCGATCACTACCACGCTTCTGGCCATTGTGTTCCCCGTAATCTAGAGCGGATCGACCCGCCAGTCGCCATCCGTGGTGGACAGCAGCCGGCGGTCGCATCCCATATCGGCTGCTTCGCCCTCATGGCCCGGCAATAACCAGACGACGGTCTCGCCAGCCGCGCGCAGTGCCGTGATCTTCGCCCGCAGAGCGGCATCGCTGCGCCACGGGGCGGCGATCGCTCCGGACCCCGGATGAGGCTCACGCTTGCTGGCCGCCACCCGATACACGGCCTTGAGATCGGCGCTGAACCCGGTGGCGGGACGACCGCGCCCGAACACTGCACCGATATCGTCGTAGCGCCCACCCCTCGCCAACTCACCGGAGACGCCCGGGGTGTAGGCGGCGAACACCACGCCCGTGTGATACCGGTAGCCGCGCAGCTCGCCCAGGTCAAAATGCAGTGTTGCCTCTGGCAGGCCGGCCTGCAGCGCCCCGGCAATGCGCGCGAGCGAGTCCAGTGCCTCGTCCACCGCCCCGCCGGCGCCACGGAGACACGCCCGCGCCTCAGCGAGCACCTCCAGCCCGCCGCTCAGCGAGGCAAGCGCCGCCAGGCGATCCCGGAACGGCGATGCGACCTCCAGTGCATCGAGCAGCGCGTGGATATCCGCGGTGGCCTTGCGCTGGAGCGCGTCCCAGAGCTGTCCCTCGGCCTCGGCATCCAGACCGGCCTCCGCGCTCAGGCCACGGAAGATGGCGACATGCCCGAGATCGATGTGCAGCTCACCGACACCCGCCTCCGAGAGCAGCTCCGCCATGAGCGTGATGACCTCGACATCGCTCTCGATGCCGGCGTGGCCATACAGTTCGGCACCCATCTGCAGGGGATTGCGGGAACCATCCGCCCCCTCCGGCCGGGTCCGCAGGACGGTCCCGCTGTAGCACAGACGCACCGGCCCCTCCCGGCGCAACTGATGGGCATCGATGCGCGCCGCCTGCGGCGTAATATCGGCGCGCACACCCATCATCCGCCCGCTCAACTGGTCGGTGAGCTTGAAGGTCTGCAGATCGAGATCGTGGGCCGCCCCGGAGAGCAGCGCCTCCAGATATTCGATGGCCGGCGGCATGATGAGGGCGTAGCCCCAGCGTGCGCAACGCTCGAGGCAGGATTGGCGGAGCTGCTCAAGCCCCGCCGCCGCCGGCGGCAGGAGCTCCTCGACCGCATCGGGCAGCAGCCAGGGATTGTGCTTGCCCGCCGGATTGTCGTTCATGCCCCCTCCCCTCAGCGGATCAGATAAAGCAGCACCACGCCCGCCAGCATGGTGCCCAGCCCGGTCAGACGCAGGCTCTTGTCATTGTGCTGGACGATCGAGAACAGCGCCCGACGGAGATTGCGCGGACTCACGAAAGGCAGGATCCCCTCGATGATCAGCATCAGTGCGATCGCCGTGAGCAGATCCTGCATTCCGGGCGCGTCAATCAGCGCTGCAGGGTGTCAAGCTGGTCGAAGTAGCGGAAAAACTCCGATTCCGGCGACAGAACGAGCATGTCATCCTGCGAGTTGAAGGTGTTCTCGTAGGCCCTCAGGCTGCGATAGAACCGGTAGAACTCCTCATCCGCCTCGTAGGCCTCGGCGTAGATGGCCGTGGCCTCGGCATCGGCCTCACCGCGAAGCTCCTCGGCCTTGCGTCGTGCCTCGGCGAGGATTTCCTCACGCCGCCGATCGGCCGCCGAACGAATGCGCTCCGCCTGCTCCTGGCCCTCGGCCCGGAACTCACGAGCGACCTGTTCACGCGCCGCCACCATCCGGTTGAAGACGGATTCACTGACGCCCTCCGGCAGGTCCACACGCTGCAGCCGCACATCCAGGACCGAGACGCCCAGGGAATCGCCGGCCGTCTGCGCCTGCTCGGTGAGGATGGACATGATCTCGGCGCGGTCACCCGAGATCACCTCCTGGACCGTGCGCTTGCCGAATTCCGCCCGCAGCCCGTCACGAATGATCTCGGAGAGACGCAGGTTCGCCCGCCGCGGATTGGCACCCACAGTGACGTAGTACTGCTCGATATCCTCCACGCGCCACTTCACGAACGAGTCGACAATCAGGTTCTTCTGCTCGCTGGTCAGGAACCGCTGCGGGCTCTCGTTGAGGGTCTGGACCCGGGCGTCGACCTTGCGGACGTTGTTCACGAACGGGATCTGGAAGTACAGGCCCGGCGTGAAATCGGTGCGGACCACCTCACCCAGCCGGAATTTCAGTGCGCGTTCGGTCTCCTTGACGGTGAAGGTGCCGAAGGTGATCCCCACGATCAGCAGGACGATCACCACCGCGCCGATGGTAGTCAGGCGATTCATCAGCGTGTCTCCCGCATGCGCAGCGAACTACTTGGCGCGCCGCTGCTCTGTGATCGGCTCGAGTTCGTATTGCTCGAGACGGCGTTATCCATTGATGACGCGCCACCGTTACCCGTGCTGCTGCCGGTTGCCCCCCCGGAACGCATCATCCGGTCGAGCGGCAGATACATGAGCTGCTGGCTCGACTCGTTGTCGATGAGCACCTTGGCCGAATTCCCCAGTACCCGCTCCATGGTGTCGAGATACAGGCGATCCCGAGTCACCCGCGGCGCCTTGGCATATTCCTGCTGCTGCTGGGAGAACCGGCTGGCATCACCCTCGGCCCGCTGAACGATCCGGGCGACGTAACCCTGGGCCTCCTCACCGATGCGTGCCGCCTGACCCTGGGCCCGCGGAATCACCTCGTTGCGATAGGCCTCGGCCTGGTTGATCAACCGCTCGCGATCCTCACGGGCCTTGATGGCGTCTTCGAAGGCCGGCTGAACCTGCTCCGGCGGCTGGGCATCCTGGATCACCACCTCGACCACCTCGATGCCGACCTCGTACTCATCCAGCGCCTGGACCACCAGCTCGCGGGTGCGCTGCGCCACCTCGGTTCGCCCTTCGGTAATCACGAAGTCCATGCGGCGCTTGCCCACGACCTCGCGCAGGGCGCTCTCGGTGAGTTCCTTGAGGGTCTGCTGCGGATCGACGAAGTTGAAGACGAAGTCCGCCGCATTCGCCACCTGGTACTGCACCGCGAGCTGAACGTTCACGATGTTCTCGTCCTCGGTGAGCATGAGCGCCTCGGAGAGAACCGGCCGGGTCTGCTGGGCAGAGACAGCCTGATAGCCGATCGTGATGCGGCGGCGACTGGAGACGTCGACCGTCTGCACCGACTCGATGGGATACGGCAGGTGCCAGTGCGGCCCCGGCAACGCCGTCGCCTGGTAGGCGCCGAACCGGGTCACGACACCTCGAGTACCCTCGTCGATGATATAGATACCGGAGAGGATCCAGACCGTGACCAGCAGGCCGGCGATGATGCCGATGCCCTTGAAGCCGGGCCCTCTGGGCTTGCCGCCGCTGCGGTCGTCGCCGCCTCCGCCGAACCCGCCTTTGCTACCGCCACGTTTGCCGAACAGTCCTTCCAGGCGCTGACGCAGCTTGCGGATCGCCTCATCCAGGTCGGGCGGCCCCTGATTGTTGCCGCGTCCGCCGCCCCCGCCGCTGCTCCAGGGGTCGCGGTTGCCGCCACCGGGTTCGTTCCAGGCCATGCAAATTCTCCAATGTTGGAGTGCCCCCGGCGTCCCTTGTTGGACACCGGCCGTAAAAATCGGTCAGCGCCGTCGCCGACGCCAGCCGCGTGATTCTAATGAGCCACCGCACCTACCGGCAAGTTGGCATCGGCGAAAGGCATGAGTTCCGCGGCCAGTCCTTCGTGCCGGTAGAGTCGCTCGAGCTCCCGACGTGGCAGCTCGACGGCCAGCCGGACATGGCCGGAGTCGGTGTAACGCTCTTCGAGGACATCGCCCAGGGCGTAGAAACGCGCCCGCAGCCGTCCTTCCGCCGGACTGAGCTCGATGACCCCGCGCGCCTGCTCGGCGCTCACCCGCTCGGCAATCGTCTCATGGAGCCGATCCAGCCCCTCACCCGTCGCTGCCGACAGCCACACCGCCACGGCCTCGCCGTCGTCATCGCGGTCGACCCTCGCCGCCATACCCCGCGCATCAATCTTGTTGTAGACACGCAATTGCGGGACATCATCGGCACCCAGCGCCTTCAGCACCGACGCCACCTCGGCCGCGTTGTCCTCCCGCGCGGGATCGGCGGCATCAATCACATGCACCAGCAGGTCCGCCTCCACCACCTCTTCCAGCGTCGAGCGGAAGGCCGCGACGAGCTGCGGCGGCAGATCCCGGATGAACCCGACGGTATCCGCCAGCACCGCCGCCTCGCCGCCGGCGAGCTCGATGCGCCGCAGCGTGGTATCCAGCGTCGCGAAGAGCTGATCCGCCGAGTACACACCGGAGTCGGCGACACGATTGAAGAGCGTCGACTTGCCGGCATTCGTGTAACCCACCAGCGAGACCGCCGGCAGATCCCGGCGGCGCCGGGCCTTGCGGCCCTGGTCGCGCTGCTGACGAACCCGCCCGAGGCGCTTCTCGAGCTGTCGGATCCGGTTGCCCAGCATTCGACGGTCCAGCTCGAGCTGGGTCTCGCCCGGGCCGCGCAGCCCGATGCCGCCCTTCTGGCGCTCGAGATGCGACCACCCGCGCACGAGGCGGCTGGCGATATGCCGCAACTGCGCAAGCTCGACCTGGAGTTTGCCTTCATGGGAGCGCGCCCGCTGGGCGAAGATATCGAGGATCAACCCGGTGCGATCGAGCACCCGGCACTGCAGGGCGCGTTCCAGGTTGCGCTCCTGGACCGGCGACAGCGCATGATTGATGAGCACCAGATCGGCAGCGTGTTCGCGCAGCGTTTGCTCGAGCGCCTCGACCTTGCCCTGTCCCATATAGGTCCTGGGATCCGGCTTGCGGCGACGGCCGGTCTGGTTGGCCACGACCTCCGCACCGGCGGACTCGGCGAGCGCATGAAACTCGCGCAGGGCATCCTCGGCGTCGACAACGCCGTCATCCACCTGCACCAATACCGCTCGCTCGCCTCCACCGGGGCGCTCGAAAAGCTGCGATGGCGCGGTCTCGGGGCCCGCCGTGCGCTCAGTCTTCGTCGGCTTCGGGATTACGCTCCTCCTGCAACAGCGTGCGGACGTTGCGGGACGGGACAATCGTGGAAATGGCGTGCTTGTAGACCATCTGACTGATCGAGTTGCGCAGCAGGATCACGAACTGGTCGAACGACTCCACCTGGCCCTGCAGCTTGATGCCGTTGACCAGATAAATGGACACCGGAACCTTCTCCTTGCGAAGCGCGTTCAGAAATGGTTCCTGCAATGACTGCCCCTTCGACATAGTGCCGTGACTCCTTGCTCGCTCGCGGCGGTTTTTCTTCTCGATCCTGTGCTCTAAATTACCACGTCCGGGAGGAGATCCCTAAGCCGCGCCGGCCAGTCGCCGGCCCTGGAATCCAGCCAGTTCAGGTCCGGCTCCCGACGCAGCCAGGTTATCTGCCGGCGCGCAAACTGCCGCGTGGCGACAGTACCCCGGAAGAGCAGCTCATCCCGGGGCATCCGACCATCAAGCCAGTCCCAGACCTGTCGGTATCCCACCGCCCGCATGGACGGCAGGTCCCGATGCAGATCACCCCGCGCCCGCAACCCGGCCACCTCGTCCACGAAGCCGTCGGCGAGCATCGCCTCGAACCGCGCGGCGATTCGCTCGTGCAACTCGGCGCGGGATGCCGGCGCCATGGCTATTCTGACCAGCCTGTCCGAACAGGGTTCCGGCGCCGTTTGTGCCTGCAGCGCACTGAGCGGCTTCCCGGTCAGTGCATGGACCTCCAGCGCCCGCTGGATCCGCTGCGCGTCATTGGGATGCAGTCGCGCCGCGGTCGCCGCATCCACCGCCGCCAGGCGTCGGTGCAGGGCCGGCCAGCCGGTGTCCGCCGCCTCCCGCTCGAGATCCGCACGAACCCCGGGGTCGGCGGCCGGCAGGCGCGAGAGCCCGTGCAGGAGCGCGCGGAAATACAGCATCGTCCCCCCGACCAGCAGGGGCACCCGGCCGGCGCGGTGAGAGGCATCGATCAGTGCACGGGCATCCCGGGCAAACTCCGCCGCCGAATACGCCTCGGCCGGATCGCGGATGTCGATCAGCGCATGCGGCGCACGGGCCTGCACCGCCGCGTCGGGCTTGGCGGTGCCGATGTCCATGCCGCGATAGACCATGGCCGAATCGACGCTGATCAGATCGAAGCCGCCCTTGGCGTGCAGCGCCAGGGCCAGATCGGTCTTGCCGGCGGCCGTGGGGCCCATGAGACAGACTACCGGCGGGTTGTCGGCCGTGTCCCCGCTCATCGGCCACGCAGGAAAAGCCGATCCAGGTCGGCCATCTCCAGGGCAACCCAGGTGGGCCGGCCATGATTGCACTGATCGATATTGGGCGTGCGTTCCATCTCGCGCAGCAGGTTGTCCTGCTCCGCCGGCGTCAGGCGACGATTGGCGCGCACCGAACCGTGGCAGCCCATGGTCGCAAGCAGATGCTGCTGGCGCGCCTCAACGGCGGCCGTGCCCGCCTGTGCCCGCAGATCGGCCAGGACGTCGCGGAGCAGCGCCTCGCCATCGGCCCGGGCCAGCAGCGCCGGCACGGCCCGCAGACGCAGTTGCTCGGGCCCCGCGCGGTCGACCTCCAGACCGACGGCCTCGAGGAGCGCCCCGCTGTCCTCCGCCAGATCGGCCTCGGCCGGCGTCACCGCCACGGCCACCGGCACCAGCAGAGGCTGGCGGGCGATCCCTTCCTGCGCATACTGACGCTTCAGGCGCTCGTAGACGATCCGCTCATGGGCGGCATGCATGTCGACCAGAATCAGTCCAGTGGCCGATTCCGCCAGCACGTAGACACCGTGTATCTGGGCGACCGCATGACCGAGCCGCGGCATTCCCCGATCCCTGACATCCTCATGGTCCGGGCCGGCTTCGCCGGCCGGCGTCTCATCCGCCGGCACGCCATAGATCGCCCTCGCCTCGGCCACCGGCAAGGGCAGGTGGCCGGGCCGGGGGGCAGCGGGGAAATCCGGACCGGACCCCGACCCGCCGCCTGAATCGCCCCGCCACGGGGAGGACACCGGTGCCGATTCGACCTGCGCCTCGGGACGCCCGGTCTCGACCGACGGTGCCTCCGGTGCTGCACCGCCGTGCGCCAGGGCGCGGGTGATCTGCCGGTGGAGGAAATCGAACACCAGACGGCCGTCACGAAAGCGCACCTCATGCTTGGTGGGATGCACGTTCACGTCCACCAGTGCCGGGTCCATCTGCAGGTGCAGCAGATAGGCCGGGAAGCGATCCTTGAAGAGCACATCGGCGTAGGCCCGGCGCAGGGCCTGGGTGACCAGCCGGTCACGGATCATCCGGCCGTTGAGATAGACGTACTGGAGATCCGGCTGGCCACGGGAGGCGGTGGGCAGGCCGATCCAGCCCCGCAGTCGCAGCCCGGCCGCCTCGGTGTCCAGATGCAGGGCGGCCTCGGTAAACGCGCGCCCCATCAGTTCCCTCACGCGCTGTTCGCTGTGCTCGGCGGGGAGCGCCGACAGGTGCAGCAACTCACGGCCATTGTGTGTCAGCCGGAACGCCACCTCCGGCCGGCCCAGCGCCATGCGGCGCAGCAGTTCCTGGACATGGCGCAGCTCGGTGCGCTCGGTGCGCAGGAACTTGCGTCGTGCCGGAACCGAATGGAAAAGATCCCGAACCTCCACCGTCGTGCCCGGCGGATGAGGGGCCGGCACCGGCACCGGCGCCTGCGCCGGGCCGGCCTCGAGCCTGTGTCCGTGATCGGCATCCATGGGGCGCGAGGTAATCCTGAGCGCCGCAACCGACGCGATACTGGGCAGGGCCTCGCCGCGAAAACCCAGGGTGGCGATGTGCTCGAGGTCATCCAGTGCGGCAATCTTGCTCGTGGCATGGGACGCCACCGCGAGCGCCAGATCCGCCGGCGCCATGCCGCGGCCATCATCCCGCACCCGGATCAGCCGCATGCCGCCGGCCTCGATATCCACCTGAATCGCCCCCGCCCCGGCATCGAGCGCATTCTCCAGCAGCTCCTTCAGCACCGAGGCGGGCCGCTCGATGATCTCGCCGGCGGCGATCTGGTTGACGAGTTCTGGGGGCAGACGGCGGATGCTCATCCGCGCATTATGCCGTTGCACGGGCCCGGGGAGGAAACCGGATCAGGGGATCCGCAGCGTCCGGCCGGCGGTGATCATGTCGCCACCCAGATCATTGACGCGGCGTAGCGCGCCAACGCTCACCGCATGGCGCTGCGCGATGGCCGAGAGTGTGTCCCCACGGCGCACCGTGTACTCGCTGTCATCCACCTCGAGGGCCAGCTCCGGACGGGTCCGAGATACATAGGCCTTGACACCGTGGACGAGGCCGTCGGCGAGTTGGCGCTGATAGGCCTTCGACTTCAGACGCCGCTCCTCATCGGGGTTGGAGATAAAGGCGAGCTCCACCAGCACAGAGGGCATGTCCAGCGACTTGAGCACGGCAAAACCCGCCTGCTCCACGTCCCCGCCGTGCACGTCACCCAGCGCGTCGAGCTCATCGATGAGCACACTGGCCACGTCGACGCTTTCCTCCACCGTGTGGGCCCGGGACAGGTCCACCAGCACGGAGGCGAGCTGTTCATCCTTGTCCGCCAGCGAGACGCCACCAATGCGGTCGGCGCGGTTCTCGCGCCGAGCCAGAACCCGGGCCATCTCGCTCGACGCCCCGTTGCGGGAGAGCACGAAGACCGAGGACCCCTTGACGCGACGGTCGTGGAACGCATCGGCGTGCAGCGAGATGAACAGGTCCGCCTCCGCCTCGCGGGCCCTGCGTGTGCGATCGCGCAGTCCGATGTAGTAATCGCCGTCGCGAATCAGCGCGGCCCGCAGCCCGTCAACGGCGTCCACCCGGTCGGCCAGCTTGCGCGCCACCGCCAGCACGATGTCCTTCTCGTATGTTCCTGCGGCACCGATGGCACCGGGGTCCTCACCGCCATGACCGGCATCGATGGCCACCACGAATTCACCGGTCGAATCGGGCTCAGCGGTGCGCACCGCGGCCGTCCCCCGCTCGCCGGACGAACGGTCGCCGGCCCCGCCACCGGCGTGGTTGAGATCCACGACCAGCCGATGGCCATAGGTTTCATTGGGGGCAACGCGAAAACTCTCGGCGGCGAGCGCCCGATCGAGGTCGAACACGATGCGCACGCCGCTGTCACGACGCCCGCTGCGGATTCGCTGGATGGGACCTTCACTGCGGATGCGTTCCACCAGCGCCGGGTCCAGGCGCGCATCCGCCAGGTCGACGACCGCCCGATGCGGGCCCTCCAGGGTGAAGAGCTCATGATCCGCCGGCGCGCTCAGATCGAATACGACCCGCGTGTGATCGGGACCATTCCACGTCCGGACGTCCTCCACCACCGTCGCGGCCAGCCCGGTGGCAGGCGCCAGCAGAAGCATAAAAACCATCGCCAGGACGCGCATCGTCCCCCCACTCCTGGAATCCTTTCTTCCAGTACGCCACAGCATCATGAAGATTTCAACAAAACCCGTGGTTCGATAGGAGGATAGGCTGATGTCTTAGTCTACTGCCTCAACCATTCGCCGCGGATCCGGCCACTCCCCGGGAGCCACTTCGAGATCCGCTAGGCGTCCGCAGCCCGACAATGCCAGATGAACCCGCAGTCCCGGCGCGGGCAGCACGCCCTGCCCCCGCTCCGGCCATTCCACCAGCAGCAGTCCCGCATCGAGGAGCTCACGCAGGCCGATGAACTCGAGCTCTTCGGGGTCCGACAACCGATACAGATCCAGATGAAAGACCATGCCATCGGCCAGCTCATAGGGCTCGATGAGCGTGTAGGTCGGGCTGCGCACCGCACCCTCGTGACCCGCCGCGCGCAGGAAACCGCGCACCAGGGTGGTCTTGCCGGCGCCCAGATCGCCGGTGAGATGGACGCAGCCATGCCGCGGCCGATGCGCCTGGAGCAGGGCCCCCAGCGCCTCGGTGGTCGCTTCATCCGGCAGGTTAAGCGCTGCCACTTTCATGGATTGACCACGCCGCGCAGTGCATTGAGCAGATCACCGGCCAGCAGACCGCGCTCTCCGCCCGACGCGGCCCGATCCGCCGCCCGGGCATGGGCCTGGACGCCCAGACAGGCCGCGGCCAGCGCATCAAATCCCTGGGCCCGCAGCCCGGCGATGAGACCGGTGAGGGCATCCCCCATGCCCCCGCTCGCCATGCCGGGATTGCCCTCGGTGCAGACGCGGCAATGCCGCCCGTCACTGATGAGGGTCCCGGCGCCCTTGAGGACGGCCACACCACCATACCGATGGGCAATCGCCGTCACCGCCGCAAAGCGGTCCCGATTGATCGCCGCGACATCCGTCTCCAGCAGGCGTGCCGCCTCTCCGGGATGCGGCGTCAGGACCCAGTCATCACGCCGGGCCGGTGCCTGCGCGAGCCAATTGAGTCCATCCGCGTCCACCACCAGTGGCCGGTCGCCGTCGCGGACCGCCTCGAACAGCGCGCGCCCCCAATCGGCCTGACCCAGCCCGGGCCCCACCGCGAGCACATCGACGCGCGCAAGCAGCGCCGCCAGCTCGTCGGCCTTCTCCACGCCCCGAACCATGAGCTCGGGCCGTGCGCCGAGGAGCGCGGGGACATGCGCCGGCCGGGTGGCCACACTGGTCAACCCCGCCCCGCTGCGGGCCGCCGCCTCTCCCGCAATGCGCACGGCCCCGCCCATGCCATGGTCACCGCCGATCACCAGGACATGCCCGAACGCCCCCTTGTGCGCAGTGCGCGGTCGCCGCGGGAGCGCCTCGGCGAGAGCGGCCGGGCGAAGCAGGTGGGCCGAGGGCTGCATGCCGTCATGAACCGCGGCGGGGACCTGGAGGTCATCGAAGACCACCTCGCCGGCGCAGTCCGCGGCCTGGCCGGTAAAAAGACCCTGCTTGAGCCCGATGAAGGTGGGCGTCAGCGCCGCCCGCATCGCCACCCCCATGACCTGCCCGGTTCGGGCGCTGAGGCCGGAGGGCACATCCACGGCGATGACGGGACATTGGCTGGCGTTGACCGCCTCGATGGCGTCGGCCATCGCGCCGCTCACCGGCCGATCCAGCCCGGTTCCCAGCAGCGCATCGACCACCAGGTCCGCCTCCGCCAACCGCTCCGGAGAGAATGCCGCTGGCGAAACACAGACCAGCGCCTCGTCGGCCGCCCGGCGCGCGTCGCCCCTGAGGCCCGACGGGTCGGCAAACGGACAGAGCTCCACTGCCAGGCCGGCATCGGCGGCGAGCCGGGCGATCACATAGCCATCGCCGCCGTTGTTCCCCCCGCCGCAGAGCACCAGCAGCCGCCGGGCGCCAGGGAAACGTTGCCTGATCAGGCGCCAGGCGGCCCGGCCGGCGCGGGCCATGAGCACGCCGCCGGGGATGCTGTGGTCCTCGATGGCCCGCCGGTCGAGCTCGCGGACCTGCTCCGGTGTGTAGAGGGCGCCAGGCAATTCACTCATGGCTCGATTATAGCGGCTCTGCCGATCACCGGCCGGGAATCGTTACACTGGGGCGATGGACCGCACCGCCGACATGCAACGCCTCCGCGACGATATCCGTCAATGGGCGGATGAACTGGGGTTTGACGAACTTGGCATCGCCCGGCCGACGCTTGCCGAGGACGAAGCGTATCTGCTGCGCTGGCTCCGGGATGGCCGCCACGGGACCATGCGCTGGATGGGCCGGCATGGCGTCAAGCGCGCGCGGCCCGAGCGCCTGGTCCCCGGCACGGTACGCGTCATCAGCGTGCGCATGGACTACCGCCCCCCCGACCTCGAGGCGGATGATGCCGTGCTGGCCGACGCACGCCGCGCCTTCATCGCCCGCTATGCACTGGGGCGGGACTATCACAAGCTCATGCGCAAGCGTCTGCAGCACCTGGCAAACCGCATCGAGACCGCCGTTGGCGGATTCGGCTATCGGGTGTTCGTCGACAGCGGCCCGGTGCTGGAGAAGGCCCTGGGCCGGAATGCCGGGCTGGGCTGGATCGGCAAGAACACCCTGCTGCTCAATCGTCACGCCGGCTCGTATTTCTTCCTCGGTGAGCTCTTTACCGACCTGCCGCTGCCGGAGGACGACGCGGTGGAGGACCTCTGCGGGAGCTGTCGGGCCTGCATCGACGTCTGTCCGACCCGGGCCATCACCGGCCCACGGCAACTCGATGCCCGGCGCTGCATCTCCTATCTGACCATCGAGCATGAGGGCAGCATCCCCGAGGACCTGCGCCCGGCGATCGGCAACCGGATATTCGGCTGCGACGACTGCCAGGCGGTCTGCCCCTGGAACCGGTATGCCCAGCCCACGGACGAGGCGGACTTCCATCCGCGCCATGGCCTGGAGAGCGCCTCGCTGGTGGCGCTGTTCCGCTGGGAGGAGGCCACGTTTCTCAAACGCACGGAGGGCTCAGCCATACGGCGCCTGGGGCATGAGCGCTGGTTGCGCAACCTCGCCGTGGCGCTTGGCAACGGACCGGCGGACCCGGAGGCGGTCGAGGCCCTGCGCGAGCGCCTCGACCATCCCTCGGCCATGGTCCGCGAGCATGTGGCGTGGGCCCTGAACCGGCTCAGTCGTCCCAGCGCCGCTGCAGAGGCTCACCATTAGTCGGATCAATATAGGTCTCGATCACCATGCCCTGCTCATCGACCATCGTGACCTCATAGACGCCGTCATCGATCTCGATCTCATAGGGCGTGTACCCCTGCGACTCGAGCTGCTCGGCCACCTCGATCAGGCTCATCCAGCCATCACGCGGCATATCGTCGTCCCGATCGCGCCGATCATCGCCATCGGCCATGGCAATGCCCGCGCTCAAGAGCACGGCACCGGTGAGACCACCTACGAGACCCGGGATCATTCGATTGCGATTCATAGTCAATGCTCCTTGCAGTTTTGCGAATGCAGCCCTTTGCTGCGGGAACCAATCTGGCAGCCGGCGACTGACCGCAGCCTGACGGCGGCTGTCAGCGATCTGTCAGGCGGCGGCGCGCTACACTGACGGCATGAGCAACGCGACCCCGGCCCTTTTACTTGTCGGGCTGCTCGCCACCACGGCGACGCATGCCGATGACGACCACACACGCGCACGCCAGGCACTCGAGCGCGGCGAGGTACTGCCGCTTACCGAGATCCTGGCGCGGGTCCGCGAGCAGTACCCGGGCCATGTCCTCGAGACCGAGTTCGACGCCGAGGACGATGGCTATCGCTACGAGCTGGAGCTGCTCGACGAGGATGGCTACGTGCTGGAGATCGAGTTGGATGCCGCCACGGGAGAGATCCTCGAAGTCGAGCGCGAGGACGACTGATGCGCGTCCTGGTGGTGGAGGACGATCCGCTTATCTGCACGGATCTCGGCGAGGCCCTGACGGCGGCCGGTTTTCTCGCCGAATCCTGCAGCGACGGCACCGAGGCGCTTTTCCTCGGCGACACCGAAGACTATGACCTGATCGTGCTGGATCTCGGCCTGCCGTCACTGGACGGACTGAGCATCCTGCGCCAGTGGCGCGACAACGGCCGCGGCATGCCCGTGCTCGTGCTCACCGCGCGGGGCACCTGGAGCGAACGGGTGGCGGGTATCGAGGCCGGTGCCGATGACTACCTGCCCAAGCCCTTCCATATGGAGGAGCTCGTTGCCCGTGCCCGCGCCCTGGTCCGCCGGGCGGCCGGCCATGGCAGCGCGATCCAGACACTCGGCGATCTCCGGCTCGATGCCAATCAGATGCGCGTGACGCAGCGCGGCCGGCCGCTGAACCTGACGGCCCTGGAGTACCGGCTGGTGGCCTACCTCTTCCACCATCGGGATCGAACCGTCCCGGTGACCGAGCTGCTCGAGCATCTCTACGGCGATGATGAATCCCGCGACGTGAATGCCATCGAGGCGGTCATCACCCGCCTGCGTCGGAAGATGGGCACCGAGGCCATCGGCAACCGTCGCGGCTTTGGCTACTACCTGCGCGGGACCGCCGAGTGACCCGCGCCTCACTGCGCCTGCGCCTGGCGCTGGCCGGCGCGGTGGCCATCTGCCTCAGCCTTGCGCTCGCGGGATGGGGCCTGACCCTGCTCTTCTCGGCCCATGTCGAGCGGCGCGCCGTCGGCGAGCTGGAAACCCATCTGGACCAGGTGCTGGGGGCACTGGAGCCGGGCCCGGGCGGCGCACTGACCCTGGGCAACCAGCCCGCCGACCCACGCTTCCGGCAGCCCTATGGCGGGCTCTACTGGCAGATCGATACCCCCGGGGGGACTCTCCGCTCACGATCGCTCTGGGACTGGCAGCTCTCGCTCCCTGCCCTCTCGCCCACGGACGGACTGGCGGTGCTGGACGACCTCCGGACCCCCGACGGCCGGCGCCTGCTGGGCGTGGAGCGCAGTGTCGTGCTGTCACCCTCACTGGGTGGCGACCCCGTCACCATCCTGCTGGCGATGGACCGGACCGCGCTCAGCGAGGCGACCCGGGATTTTGCCGAGGATCTGCTGGCGTATCTCGGACTGCTCGCGGTGGCGCTGATCGCGGCCGGCTGGCTGCAGCTTCGCATCGGTCTGCGCCCGCTCGGCGAGCTCGCACGGCGCCTCTCGGCGATCCGCACGGGTGATGCCGAACGCCTCGGCGGGAATCTCCCGAGCGAGGTGAGGCCGCTCGCTTCGGATTTCGATGCCCTGCTCGCCGCACGCGAGGCGGAAATGCAGGCGGCCCGGCGGCGCGCCGGCGATCTCGCCCACGGACTGAAGACGCCACTCCAGGCGCTGCTCGGCGAGAGCCAGCGGCTGCGTCAGGCGGGTCACGCGCAGACCGCCGAGAGCATCGAGCAGATCGTCGGCAGTATGCGTCAGCATGTCGACCGCGAGCTCACGCGCGCCCGGGTCGCGACTCGCGCCGGCGGTGCCTGCAGCGATGTCACCGCGGTCGTTGCCCAGGTAATCGATGTCATTGTGCGCACGCCGGCCGGTGCCCGCGTCGACTGGGATACATCGATGGCGGGTCCCGGCGGGCCGGGGCCGACCGACGACCTGCCGATGCAGGCCGCCCTGGATCCGGCGGACCTCGCCGAAGCGCTTGGCACGCTGCTGGAGAACGCCGCCCGCTATGCGCGTCGGTGCGTGGCGGTCGATGCCCGGATCAACAAGACCGGGGCCATCGAGATCGACGTACGGGATGACGGCCCCGGTCTGCCCGAGTCGGCCCTGACCCGGTTGCTCGACCGCGGGGCCCGGCTGGATGAGCGTGGCGGCAACACCGGCCTGGGCCTGGCCATCTGCCGGGAGATCGCCGAGGGCGCCGGGGGCCGGCTCATGCTGGGGAATGCCCACCCGGGGCTGCGGGCACGACTGACCCTGCCCGCGGCCCGCCAGGCCCGGGGTCGAATCTAACCGCGCCAGTCCCGGTAGCGGGTGATCAGCCCGGCGGTGGAGCCATCCACGCTGTCAAGCGCCTGGCCGCCGGCGATCAGGGGCTTGAGATCCGTGGCCAGCACCTTGCCCAGCTCCACACCGAACTGATCAAACGCGTTGATCCCCCAGATGGCGGCCTCGACAAAGGTCCGGTGCTCGTAGAGCGCGATCAGTGCACCGAGGCTGGCTGGCGTGAGCGCCTCGAGCAGGAGGGTGTTGCTCGGCCGATTGCCCGGGCAGCGCCGCTCCGCACCCATGCCCGGATCACCCCGCCCCTGCATCAGCGCCTGGCTCTGGGCGAACAGATTGGCGGTGAGCTCGAGGGGATCGCCATGCTCGCCGGCGACGGGCCGGGCCACCCCGACGAAATCCACCGGCACGACGTCGGCCCCCTGATGCAGCGCCTGGAAGAAGGCGTGCTGCCCCGGCGTCCCGGTCTGCCCCCAAATGGCCGCGGCCGTTGGGAGACTGATGGACCGGCCCTCACAGTCGACGGACTTGCCGTTACTCTCCATCACGAGCTGCTGGAGGTAGGCGGAGAGTCGGCCGAGGCGTTCCGTGTAGGGCACCACGGCCTGGCTTCGGCGGCCGAGCAGGGTGCCATTGAGCACGGAGACCAGACCCATCAGCACCGGCATGTTCGACTCGAGCGGCGCCTCGGCAAAGTGCCGGTCCATGGCATGGGCCCCGGCCAGCAACCCGGCGAATGCGCCCGGGCCGATGCCCAGCATGATCGCGAACCCCACCGCCGACCACAGTGAATAGCGCCCGCCGACCCAGTCCCACATGGGCAGCGCCAGCGCCGGATCCAGACCCAGCTCGCGCACCCGCTCGAGGTTGGCGGTGACCGCCATGACCTGTCGCTCCAGCACATTGTCGGCGGGCACACGGCGACGCAGCCAGGCCATGGCCTCGTGAGCATTGGCCATGGTCTCCACCGTCCCGAAGCTCTTGGAGACCACCAGCACCAGAGTGCGTTCGGGGTCGCAGCAAGCCATCGCCTGCTGCAACTCCACACCGTCCACGTTGGCGACGAAGTGCACCGCCGGGCCGTCCGCCAACGGCGCCAGCGCCTCCAGCACGAGTCTCGGCCCCAGATCGGAGCCCCCGATACCGATATTGATGACGTGTTCGATCGGCTTGCCGGTGGCCCCGGTCCGCTCGCCTGCCCGGATGGCCCCGGCCAGTTCGGCCATGCGCGACCGGGTCTCGGCCACCGCCCGGGCGATGTCGGGCCCCGCCCAGCCGCTCTCGCCCTCCGGCACCCGCAGCGCGGTATGCAGGACGGCCCGGCCCTCGCTCTGGTTGATCGGCTCGCCGGCGAGCATGGCATCGCGCAGCGCCGTGACCTCCCGGACCCGGGCGAGCTCGAGCAGCGCCTCGCGGGTGGCACGACTCAGCGGCTGTTTGCTGTAATCGAACAGGATCCCCGCGGCGGTCAGCGAGAAATCATCGAATCGCGCGGCATCCTCGGCGAAGAGGCCGTTGATGGACTGCATGGCAATCCCATCCCTCGAGGCCCACAGCCGCTGCCAGGTGTCGTCATTCGCCAGCGTATTCATCCCCTCCCCCTTGTCCGGAATGCGGGCGGGTCACCCGCACGTTGTCAATCAGTCGGGCACGACCGAGATAGGCGGCCACCGGAATCACCAGCTCGTGGTCGCCCGGTCCGGCCGGCGCCAGATCGGCCGCGCGCCGGATCTCGAGATAATCCGGCGTCATGCCCGCCTCGCGGATTCGCTCCCGGCCCTCGGCGAGCAGCCTCTGGAAGTCTTCCCCGCCGGCCTCCAGGCGCGCAGCAAGATCGCAGAGCATGCGATACAGCGCCGGGGCCCGCGCCCGCTCGGCGGGCTCGAGGTAGGCGTTGCGGCTGCTCATGGCAAGCCCGTCGGCCTCCCGCGCGATCGCGCCACCGACGATCTCCACCGGCAGGCTGAGGTCCTCGACCAGACGCCGGATGACCAGAAGCTGCTGATAGTCCTTGAGGCCGAACACCGCGAGGTCGGGCTGGACCAGATTGAGCAGCTTGGTCACCACGGTGGCCACCCCGGTGAAGTGCCCCGGCCGGGATGCTCCGCAGAGGATATCGGTCAGCTCGGGCACTTCCACCCGCGTGCGCAGGGTCGGCCCATCCGGATAGACCGCCTCCACGCCCGGGGCGAAGAGGACGTCGGTGTCATGGCGCTGCAGCGCTTCGCCGTCCGCCGCCCGGGTCCGCGGGTAGTTCTGGAAGTCCTCGCCGGGCCCGAACTGCGTGGGATTGACGAAAATGCTCACCACGACGCGGTCACTCCGGTGGCGCGCCTCATCGACCAGCGCCAGATGCCCCCCGTGGAGATTGCCCATGGTGGGCACGAAACCGATGCGCTCGCCATGGCGACGCCAATGCGCCACCGTCTCGCGGAGTGCCGCGATGTCCGTGATGATCTGCATGAATTACTCGAATCCGTGTTCCGCCCCCGGGAACCGACGCGAGCGCACCGCCTCGACATAGCCCTCGACGGCGGCCGGGATGCTGTCCCGCCCGGCCAGGAAATCGTGACTGAACTTCGGCGGACGCCCCGGCGTGATGCCCAGAATGTCCTGCAGCACCAGGATCTGGCCATCACAGTCCACGCCGGCGCCGATGCCGATCAACGGCAGGTCGGTGGACGCCCGCACCCGCGCGGCGACCGGCGCCGACAGACACTCCACCAGCAACATGTCGGCGCCCGCCGCCTCCAGCGCCCGGGCATCCGCGAGCACCTGCTCGGCGGCCTCCTCGCCCCGGCCCTGGACCCGGTAACCCCCGAGCTGGCCGACGCGCTGCGGACGCAGTCCGAAATGCGCACAGACCGGTACGCCGGCGCGGGACAGCGCCTCGACGATGGGCGCCTGCTCGGCATTGGCCTCGATCTTGACCATGTCCGCGCCGCCCTCTTTCATGAGCACCGCCGCGCTCTCCAGGGCAGCCCGGTCGTCGTAGTCGCTGAGAAACGGCAGATCCACCATCAGGTAGGCGCGCTCCAGCCCGCGGGCGACGCAGCGGGTGTGATAGGCCATCTCCGCCAGGGTCACCGGCACGGTACCGCCATGGCCCTGCATGACCATCCCCAGGGAATCCCCCACCAGCACCAGATCCACCCCGGCGCGGTCCACCACGCGGGCAAAGCTGTAGTCGTAGGCCGTCAGCGCCACGATGGGCGCGTTATCGGCCTTCATTCTCCGCAGTGTCGAGAGTGAGATAGAACGCGTCATGGGATCAGAGTACGCCCCTCTCCGGGTTGAAGTAATGCCGGCCGGTCCGGGCCAGCGCCATCTCCTCGATCAACAGATCGAGATGGTCGCTGTTGTCCAGGGGATCAAAGGCCGCGGCATTGACGATGAGCACCGGTGATTCCCGGTAGTGGTGGAAGAAATCGACATAGGCGCCGGAGAGGCGCTCGAGGTAGTCGATGTCGAGTCGCCGCTCGGGACCACTGGCATATCGTCGCAGACGGGCCTGCAGCAGATCAGCGGGTGCCTGGAGATAGATCACCAGGTCCGGCGCGGGGACCCCCGGCGCCAGTGTCCGCCAGACACGGTCGTATAGATCGAACTCGTGGGCATCAAGATTGAGCTCGGCGAACAGGCGATCCTTGGCAAACAGGAAATCGGCGACATGACGGGGCTCGAACAGATCATTCTGGCGCATGCCGCTGAGCATCTCCGCGCGCTGCATCAGGAAAAAGAGCTGCGCGGGAAACGCGCCCTCCCGCGGGTTTTTGTAGAAGCGCTCCAGGAACGGGTTCTCCTGGCTGCGCTCGAGCAGCGGCGTGGCCACCAGGCGTTCGGCGAGCTGCTCGGCCAGACGCGACTTGCCCACCCCGATCGGCCCTTCCACCACCACGTAATCAAGGCTTGCCGTCGCCATGGCCTACTCCACCGCCACCAGGTCATCCGCCGACACCCGGGCGGCAAGGCCGGCCGCCGTGCCCAGGCCGGGGACCGAGAGCGCCGGGGCGATCTCGGCCAATGGATGCAACACAAAGGCGCGAGAGGCCAGTCCCGGATGAGGCACGGTCAGGGCCGCCTCGTCGATCTCCCGGTCGCCGTAGACGAGCAGGTCCAGATCCAGGGGTCGCGCGCCCCAGCGCCGGCCATCGCGATCGCGACCGGCATCGGCCTCAAGCCCCTGCAGGGCGGCCAGCAGGGCCTGCGGCGGGAGCGCCGTCTCGAGCTCGGCCACGGCATTGACGTAATCGGGCTGATCCGCCGGGCCCATGGGCGGGTTGCGGTACAGCCGGGACGCGGCGCGCCGGGAGGTCTCCGGGAGCTGATCGAGCCGATCAATCGCCCGGCGGACCTGGGCCACCGGGTCGGCCAGGTTGCTGCCGATACCAATGAAGGCCTGCACCGCCAAGGGTCAGCCCCCTTCGCCGTCCGCCGGCGAGGCATCGCCACCGGCGCCGCTGCCGCGCCGGCCCCGGCCACCCCGTCGCCGCCGGCGGGGCGGCGTAGGCGGCGGCGCATCGGCGCTGCTCGTGGTGTACGCCTGCCACCAGTCGGCGAGCTCGCGATCCACCAGTCCGGCCTCGCCGCGGAGCAGGAGGAAGTCGTAGGCCGCCCGGAACCGCGGGTGCGAGAAGAGCCGCTTGGCCTTTTTCTCCGAGCGGGTATCAAAGCGCGGCTGCAGGGCCCAGATCTCGCGCATGGGCATGGCGAAGCGCTTGGGGATCGCCACCTGCCGCAACTGGCGCTCCAGCGCCTCGGTCACCGACTGCTCAAAGAGCTCGCGATCGACACCGGGCTGGAGTCGGCCACCGGGCAACTGGGCCAGAATGGCCGGCCAGAGCAGCGCCGCGAACAGGAATGCCGGTGTCACCGGCCGCTCCTCGTTGACCCGGCGATCGGTACTCTCCAGCGCCCGGGCGACGAAGGTGATGAGCTGGCCGTGCTCGTCATCATCCAGTGCTGTGTCGCTTGCCGGGAAGAGATACCGAAAGACCCCATGCTGGCGCAGCGCCTCGAAGGTCTCCACACCCTGGCCCGCCATGAAGAGCTTGAGCACCTCGTCAAACAGGCGCGCCGGCGGGATATCGTCGAGCAGATCGGCCATGCGCGGAATGGGCTCGGCGGTACCCGGATCAATGGTGAAGCCCAGTTTCGCGGCGAAGCGCACGGCACGCAGCATGCGGACGGGGTCTTCGCGGTAGCGAACGGCCGGATCGCCGATCAGCCGCAGGCGCCCCGCCTGCAGGTCCGCCATGCCGCCGGCATAATCCACAATCGAGAAGTCGGCGATGTTGTAGTAAAGCGCGTTGATGGTGAAGTCGCGCCGCAGGGCATCTTCCTCGATGGTGCCGTAGATGTTGTCGCGCAGGATCATGCCGTCCTCGACCACGCGATCCGCGGCCTCGTCGTCTGCCGGCGCGGGCGTCAGCGCCCGGAACGTGGCCACCTCGACGATCTCCGGCCCCCAGTGCACATGCGCCAGCCGGAAGCGCCGCCCGATCAGGCGACAGTTGCGGAACAGCGCCTTGACCTCGTCCGGCGTGGCATCGGTGGCCACATCGAAATCCTTGGGTTCGCGGCCGAGGGACAGATCCCGGACCCCGCCGCCCACCAGATAGGCGCCATAGCCGGCGTTTTTCAGCCGATAGAGCACGGTCAGCGCGCGCTCGCCGATCTGCGCGCGCGAGATGACATGCCGGTCGCGCGGGATGATGGTGGGCTCGCTGCCCCGGGCTTGCGCTTCAGTCACGGAGTGGGCTCAACCTCTTGTGCGATAAAAACGAGCCCGTATAATACCAGCC
>CAJXND010000027.1 GCA_913056385.1 uncultured Ectothiorhodospiraceae bacterium | reverse complement strand
ATCCCCGATACATCGGTCCGCAGGATATGATGCTGCAGCGTTATCACGCCGTTAGCCCTCGTATCACGCGCCGGAATAGCGCACAGATCGATCAATTCGGATCATCCAGAGGTTCAGCCTGATGTGCAAGCATGACAGGATAATGACGGTGCCGAAGTGGATGACCCAACGCCGACAAGGGTGTTTAACTGTCGCTTTATTGTAGAATCACCGGTCCGCCGGTCTAGACAGACCGCCCAAGGACAGGAGAAAACCCGATGAGCATCACCATCGCCGTACCCAAGGAAACGGCCAACGGAGAGCGCCGGGTCGCTATCGTCCCCAGTGTGCTCAAGCAGCTAGACAAGCTGGGCGCCGACGTTCGTGTACAGCGGGGCGCAGGCGAATCCGCCGGATTCACCGACGATCTCTACGAGGGGGTCAGCTGGGCCGACGGCGCAGATGAACTCTACAAGGGCGCCGACATCGTCCTGCGCGTCCAGCCGCCAAGCGTGGACGAGGCCGGCAAGCTGCCGGAAGGCTCGCTACTGCTGGGTTTCATGACCCCGCACGAGGGCGACAGCCGCATTCGAAACCTCAACAAACGCAAGGTGACGAGCTTTGCGCTGGAACTGGTCCCGCGGATCACCCGCGCGCAGTCCATCGACGCGCTCTCCTCCCAGGCCAACATTGCCGGGTACAAGTGCTCGCTCATGGCCGCGCACCTCTCGCCCAAGCTCTTCCCCATGCTCACCACCGCGGCCGGTACGGTACGGCCCGCCCGCGTCGTGGTCATTGGCGCCGGTGTCGCCGGTCTGCAGGCAATCGCCACCGCCAAGCGTCTGGGTGCCATCGTGGAGGCCTATGACGTCCGTTCGGCCACCAAGGAACAGGTGGAGTCACTGGGCGGCAAGTTCATCGACACCGGCGTCAGCGCCGAGGGTGAAGGTGGATATGCCCGGGAGCTGACGGAGGAGGAGAAGGCGCAGCAGGCAGAGGTCCTCGCCCAGCACATCGCACAGGCGGATGCCGTGGTCACCACGGCATCGATTCCGGGGCGTCCGGCACCGAAAATCATCGACAGGGCAACGGTCGAGCGCATGAAGGCCGGCTCGGTGATCGTCGACATGGCCGCGGAGACCGGTGGCAACTGCGAGTTGACCGAGGCCGGTAAGGAAGTCAGCCATCAGGGCGTCACCATCGCCGGCCCCCGCAACATCCCAAGCATGGCCGCCACCCATGCCAGCGAGATGTACGCACGCAACCTCTGCAACCTGCTGGCACTCATCATCAAGGACGGCGAAATCCAACTCGACTGGGACGACCAGGTGGTCGCGGACAGCTGTCTGACCCATGACGGCGAGATCCGGCATGCGCCCACCCGCGAGCGCATGGAAGGAGACAAGTAATGGCGATCGAAGGCTTTGTCGCAATCTACATCTTCATGCTGGCGGGTTTCGCCGGCTTCGAGGTCATCAGTCGCGTGCCGGTCATCCTGCACACCCCGCTGATGTCGGGATCCAACTTCGTCCACGGCATCGTGGTTGTGGGCGCCATGGTGGTGCTCGGCCATGCCGAGACGGTCGCCGAACAGGTGGTCGGCTTCATCGCGGTCGTGCTTGCCGCTGGCAATGCAGTGGGTGGCTATGTGGTCACCGAACGCATGCTGGAGATGTTCAAGAGCAAGGATGAGCAGAAGAAGGGGGCCAAGGAATGAACTTCATTGTCCAGGTAAGTTATCTGCTCGCGGCCGTTCTGTTCATTCTCGGCCTGAAGGCCATGAGCTCGCCGAAAACGGCGCGCAAGGGCATTATCTGGGCGGGCGTCGGCATGGTCCTCGCTACCCTGGTCACCTTCCTGCACCCCGCCGTACACGGGGTGACCAACTATGTGCTGATCGTCATCGGCATCGTTGTGGCCGGCGGATTGGCCTGGTGGTCCGGCCGGCGGGTCGCGATGACCGAGATGCCGCAGATGGTGGCCCTCTACAACGGCATGGGCGGCGGCGCCGCCGCGGCGATCGCGGGCGTCGAGATGCTGCGGGCACTCCGCACCCTGCCGGGTGATCTGCAGAATCAGGCTCAGGCCCTGGCCACCGATGCAGGCATCAGCGTCAACGCGGCCACCGCCGCCCTGCGCGCGGATGGTGCGGGCAGTGCCGGCGTGGCCGGCGCCCTCGGCAGCGATGTCGCCATCCTCGCCATTCTTGGCGCGTTCATTGGTACCGTGGCGTTTTCCGGATCGTTGATTGCCTGGGCCAAGCTCGACGGCCGCATGAAACGCAATCGCCTGGTACCGGCGCAGCAGCTCGTCAACCTCGTGGTGTTCGCGCTGGCGGTGATCTTCGGGATCATGACCTTCTTCACCGACAGCCTGGCCGTCGTGGCGATCTTCTTTGCGCTGGGCCTGCTCTTCGGCGTGTTCGTGGCGGTGCCCATCGGCGGCGCCGACATGCCGGTGATCATCTCGCTGTTCAACGCGCTGACCGGCCTCGCGGTGGCCTTCGAGGGCTACGCCATCGGCAACCCGGCCATGATCATCGCCGGCACGGTGGTGGGTGCCGCGGGTACGCTCCTCACGCAGCTCATGGCCAAGGCCATGAACCGGCCGATCACCAACGTGATGTTCGCTGGCTGGGGTACTGACGAGGGCACCACCAGCGAGGGGCCGGAGGGCGAGATGAAGGACGTGTCGGCCGAGGACGCCGGCATCATGATGGCCTACGCCGAGCGGGTCATCATCGTCCCCGGCTACGGCATGGCCGTGGCCCAGGCCCAGCACAAGATCTGGGAGCTCGTCGAGCTCCTCCAGGACCGTGGTGTGGAGGTCAAGTTCGCCATCCACCCGGTGGCAGGCCGAATGCCCGGGCACATGAACGTGCTCCTGGCCGAGGCGGGCGTCCCCTACGACATGATTTTCGACATGGAGGATATCAACGAGGAGTTCGCCACGACGGATGTCGCCGTGGTCATCGGCGCCAACGACGTGGTCAACCCGGCTGCGCGGGACGATCCCTCCAGCCCGATCTACGGCATGCCCATCCTCAACGTGGACGAGGCCGAGAACGTACTGGTCATCAAACGTGGCCGGGGTACCGGATTCTCCGGCGTGGAGAACGCGCTGTTCTTCGGTGAGAACACGCGGATGGTCTTCGGCGACGGCCAGAAGGTTGCCGGTGGCATGGTTCAGGCCGTCAAGGGTCTGTAAGGACAGCGGGAGCAAACATGACGGACGCGGAAACCCAGGAAACCATGGAACAGCTCGCGGTGGATGCCGACGGGCTGTACCGGGAGGAAAATTTCACCGACCGTCGCGTCGGCAGCATCCAGCGGCTCACGCCGGTGACCCGCGATGGTCAACCGGATGACAGCCGGCCGGTGCTCTATCTCGGCAACACCCAGGTGATGACGCCGGTAGGCGGGCTGCCGCTCAACTTCGAGCTCGATGCCAGCAGTCTGGAGGAGGCCGTGGCGGCGTTCCCGGCAGCCGCGCAGGCTGCACTGGAGCAGGCCATGGAGCAGCTCAAGGAGATGCAGCGTGAACAGGCCTCCCGCATCATGACGCCGGACCAGATGGGCAGCGGCATGGGTGGTGGCGGCGCGCCCGGAGGCGGTGCGCCGGGCGGCGGCATCCAGCTGCGCTAGTGCGGCGACGGCGGCCCGGCGCCGTCGCCCGCCATTGCGTTGAGGAGAAGCTGCAGGGCTGCCTCCTCGTCATTACTCCAGACCTCGCAGAAGCGGGCCAGGTAAAGCCTGGCCACGCTGTCCATCCAGGACATCCGCCCGCCATCGGTGGAGGCCTCCGCTACCCGGGTCATGTCGTTCACAACGTCGGTGACAAGCAGTTGCTGTTGCAGCCGCTCGGTCTCGATCTCCTGGACGAGCAGTGTGCGCCGCACACCCTTTGCCGCCTCCTCGATGCCATTTGATGCGGCGCCGGGAAGCGCGCGCCGTGCCCCGCGCAAGGGCTCGATCACCCGCCGTTGCCAGTCCTCGGCCCTTCGCAAAACGCGCCCCATGGCGCGGGCATCCGCCACCGGGTAGCCCAGTACAGCCAGCGCCATCAGCGCAAGGAGGGCACTGACGCCAACACCGTGGCGATCCTGGAACCCGATGCAGGCGGCCGCCACGCCCTCACTCGAGTAGGTGGCGAGCGTCCGCGCCCACACCGCGGCGGCGATCTCTTCGCGCTCCGTCGACATGCACTCGATTCTAGCAGTCCCGATTCCCGGACTTGCACCGAACCGGCAGGCGACGAACAATCCATGCCATGACCAAGACCATCCGCGTCGCCGTGCCGGGCCCCTTCGCCGAGCCCCTTGATTACCTGGTTCCACCCCGAATCCCCCTGCCTCCGCGCGGCGCTCGGGTTCGTGTCCCGCTGGGCCGACGCGAACTGGTCGGCGTGGTGACCGCGGCGCCGGCCGGCAGCCATCTCGCGGCAGACCGATTACGCCCGGTCATCACGGTGCTCGACGACGAGCCGCTGCTCAACGAGGAGACATCGAGCCTGATCGAATGGGCGGCGCACTACTATCATCACCCGGTGGGTGACGCCTACGTGGCGGCGTTACCAGTCCGCCTGCGACGGGGCCAGGCAGCGGAACCCACCATCGAGACCGGCTGGACAATCACCGCCAAGGGCCGGGAGACAGCCCCGGAGACCCTGACACGCCGGGCCCCGCGGCAGGCGGATCTGCTGGAAACGCTGCAGACGGAGGGACACCTGGCGTCAGCCCGGCTTGCCGGTTTTGATGGCGATCCCCGCGGCGCCCTGCAGCGCCTCGTCGAACGCGGCCTGGCCGCGCTTACGCAGGTCTCCGACTACGGGTTGATCCTCGGCCGCGGCGAGCCATCGACCCTGGCGCTCAATGATGAACAGATCGCGGCGACTCAGGCCATTCAACCCGGTGAGGGTCACGAGGTCGTCCTGGTCGACGGTGTCACCGGCAGCGGCAAGACCGAGATCTACCTGGATGCCATTGCCCGATCTCTGGCACAGGGCCTTCAGGCTCTGGTTATCGTGCCCGAAATCGGACTCACGCCGCAGCTGGTCCGCCGCTTCCAGCGCCGGCTACCGGGCCGAATCGCCGTACTGCATTCCGGCCTGGGCGACGGGGAACGTCTCAACGCCTGGCTCGCCGCCCGGGTCGGGGTAGCGGACGTCGTCATCGGCACCCGGTCGGCCGCCTTCGTACCGCTGCGGCGGCCGGGGCTGATCGTCATCGACGAGGAACACGACGCCTCGCTCAAGCAACAGGAAGGGTTTCGCTACTCGGCCCGGGACCTGGCCGTGCTGCGGGCCCACCGCCTGGATATCCCGGTGGTACTGGGCTCCGCCACGCCCTCGCTGGAGAGCCTCGAGAACGTCCGCCGGGGGCGCTATACCCGTTACCGGCTGCGCCAGCGAGCCGGCAACGCGCGTCCGCCGGTCATCCAGCTGCTGGACATGCGCGGCCAACCGACCCGGGACGGGCTCTCACAGCCGCTCATCAAGCAGATCCATCGACATCTGGAGGCCGGTGGGCAGGCGCTTCTGTTTCTCAACCGGCGCGGATTCTCGCCCACCCTGATCTGTCATGAATGCGGATGGCTCGCGGAATGCGACCGCTGTGATGCCCGATACACCTATCACCGCGAACGCAGACGGCTGCATTGCCACCACTGCGACCGGGAACGCCCCCTCCCTCATCATTGCCCGAGTTGCGGCAGCGTCGACCTGCGGCCACTGGGACTTGGCACCGAGCGCATTGAAACCGCCCTGCAGGCGGCCTTTCCCGAAACGCCGCCCGTGCGCATCGATCGGGACAGCACCCGCCGCCGTGGCAGCTTCGAGCGCCAGATGGAGGCGGCCAGACGCGGTGATACCCGGCTGCTTCTGGGAACACAAATGCTGGCGAAGGGCCACCACCTGCCGGCCGTCACACTGGTCGCCATTGTTGATGCCGACCAGGGCCTCTTCGGCGCCGACTTCCGCGCGCCGGAGCGACTCGCGCAGCTGGTGGTTCAGGTCGCCGGCCGGGCGGGCCGCGCCGAACGGTCGGGCGAAGTGGCAATCCAGACGCACCACCCCGAGCATCCACTACTGCAGATGCTGGTCCACGGCGGCTACCCGGCGTTTGCCGAGGCTGCACTGGCTGAACGCGAGGCCGCCGGTCTACCTCCGGCACGGGCCATGGCCCTCCTGCGCGCCGAGGCACCTTCCCGGGAAGCGCCGCAAGCCTTTCTGGGAGCAGCTCTGGCAGGCGCACCGCATGACCCGCGTGTGGAACGGCTCGGGCCCTACCCGGCCCCCATGGAGCGCCGTGCCGGGCGCTATCGCGCCCAGGTCATGCTTCAGTCCGACCTGCGTGCCCCTCTGCAGACCCTGCTGACGCAGTGGCTGCCCCGGCTGGGCAGCCTTCCCCAGGCGCGGCGCGTGCGCTGGTCGATTGATGTCGACCCGGCCGAGACGCTGTAGCGCTTGAACCCCGACAGAGAGGCCGGATAATGGGCGCTCTTTGCCAGCCGGATATCGAACCCCATCATGAAAGAAGAACTGGCCGATCTGCTGCGTCAGGCACTGCAATCCCTTGCCGACAGTGAGTCACTCAGCCTGCCCGAAACGGTGGATATCCAGCTTGAGCGGGGCCGTGGCAGCGGCCATGGGGATTACGCCAGCAACCTGGCGATGCGCCTTGCCAGACCCGCGGGTAAACCGCCACGGGAACTCGCAACGGCACTGGTCGAGAGACTGCCTGTCCATCCGCATGTCGATCGCGCCGAGGTCGCCGGCCCGGGCTTCATCAATTTCTTCATCACCCGGGACGCCGCCAATGCGGTGATCGAGCGCATTCATCGCGAGGGCAATGCCTTCGGCCGATGCCAACACGGCGCCGGCGAGCGCGTGATCATCGAATTCGTCTCGGCCAACCCCACCGGGCCACTTCATGTCGGCCATGGCCGCGGCGCCGCGTTCGGCGGGGCCCTGGGCAACGTTCTCGAGGCGGCCGGCTACGATGTACACCGGGAGTACTACGTCAACGACGCCGGCCGTCAGATTCACATCCTCGCCGTGAGCGTATTGATCCGTTATCTGGGACATCGCGGCGAGGCGATCGAGTTCCCGGCCAACGGCTATCGCGGCGACTACATCCATACCATCGCCCGTGATCTCGAGGCCGAGGCGGGAGAGCGTTACCGTATCACCGCCTCGGAGCTGACCGATGGCCTGCCCGCGGATGCTCATGCCGGCGGTGACAAGGAACGCTACATTGATGCCCTGACCGATCGGGCCCGGACCCTGCTGGGCGCGACCCGCTACCGGGAGATCGTCGACGCCTCGGTCGAGGCGATCCGGCACGATATCGAGGAGGATCTGGCCGCCTTTGGCGTTCGCTATGACCGCTGGTTCAGCGAGCGCAGCCTTGTGGAGGCCGGTGCCGTGGAGCGTGCCCTGCAACGTCTGGAATCGGGCGGAACGCTCTACGAAAAGGATGGCGCCCAGTGGTTCCGTTCCACGGACTACGGCGATGACAAGGATCGGGTAGTACGGCGGGCAGACGGCCAGACCACGTACTTCGCCTCGGACATCGCCTATCACCTGGACAAGTTCGAGCGTGGCTTCGGGCGCGCCGTTGACGTCTTCGGAGCCGATCACCACGGGTACATGGCCCGCGTCCGGGCCAGCCTGGCTGCCTTCGACCATGATACCGATCGCCTTGAATTCCGGCTCGTCCAGTTTGCGATTCTCTACCGCGGCCATGAGCGGCTGTCCATGTCCACACGGTCGGGCGAGTTCGTCACACTGCGCGAGCTCCGCGAGGAAGTCGGCAATGACGCCGCGCGTTTTTTCTACGTCATGCGCCGACCCGAGCAGCATCTGGACTTCGATCTCGAGCTGGCCAAGTCGCAATCCAGCGACAACCCGGTCTACTACATCCAGTACGCCCATGCGCGGGTCTGCAGCGTGCTGCGACAGATGGCGGAGCGTGGCATCGACCATGACCTCGACACGGGCCTCGGCGCCATCGACCGGCTCACCGAGGATCACGAACAGACCCTGCTGCAGACGCTGGGACGATATCCGGAGGTGATCGAGGGCGCGGCCATCAGCCACGAGCCGCATCAGATCGCCCAGTACCTGAGGGACCTGGCCGGCGGCTTTCATACCTACTACAACGCCCATACCTTTCTGGTCGACGACGCGGCGCTGCGCGACGCGCGTCTGGCCCTGGTCCGGGCAATCCGGCAGGTCATCCGCAACGGGCTGGACCTGCTGGGCGTATCGGCACCGGAGCGGATGTAGTCGTGGCGGCCAGGGCCAAGGCCAAAGCCGGCAAGAAACCCGCCCGCGGGAGCGGGCAGGCAAGCCGCAAGCCGAAGACCAGCACCGGCGTACGCCAGCGAAGCCCCGTCATATGGGGGATCACGGGGCTCGCCATGGGCCTGATGGTGGCACTGGTCGTTCACCTGGAGCATACACGTCCGGACCGGTCCGCAAGCGGCAATGTACCGGATGGAGCCACCAGCGAGCCCACGGCCGGTGGCGATCGCGATCAACCGCGCTTCGAGTTCTACCGTCTGCTCAGCGAGCAGGAGGTGGAAGTCGCCAGCCGCGAGGCGGAGACACTGGACAACGACGGCGCGCTGCCTGACGCCGATGACGCGGGAGGCGAGCCGGCAACGCAGCCGACCGCGTCGGAGCGCAGCGATCCAGGCTCCTCGGAGGCCATCGGCGGCGCCCGCTACCTGCTCCAGGCGGGCTCATTCCGGAATCCGGACGATGCCGAATCGCTGAAGGCCAGTCTGGCATTGCTCGGCATCGAGGCACGTATCCAGGTGGTTGAGCTTCCCGGCGGAGAAACCTGGCATCGGGTCCGCATTGGCCCCTTCGCGGACCTCCAGCGGGTCAATGCCGTACGCGAGCGCATGGCCGGACAACAGATCGACGCTATCCTGCTCCGGGCCGGCGGCTGAGCAGCCGGCCTCAGAGGCTCTTGCGGTTGCCGTTCTCGAACAGTTCGCGCTTGAGCCTGTACAGGGCAGACATATCCTCGTCGCCATAGCCTTTCTCGAGCAGCCGCTCGTAATGCTTGATGGTCATTTCCACCAGCGGCAGGTTCACGTCCAGGGACTGCAGCAGACGCCGACAGAGGTTGAGGTCCTTGTGATGCAGCGCCATGCGGAAACCCGGTTCGAAGTCCCCTGCCAGCATGCGACTGCCGCGACGCTCCAGTAGTCGACTGCCCGCTGCACCACCGGTCAGCACCGGCAGCAGCCGTTCGGTATCGAGCCCGCTGGCATCGGCAAAGGACAAGGCCTCGCTGACCGCCTGTACGAGTCCGGCGACCATCACCTGGTTGACCGCCTTGGCCCGCTGACCGTAACCGACCGGCCCGAAATGCGTGGCTTCGCTGCCAATGGCAAGCATGGCGGGCCGGATTCGCTCGAGCACTTCGGGATCTCCCCCGACCATGATCTGCAACGTGCCCGCCTCGGCCCCTTCCGGACCACCGGTCACCGGCGCATCCAGGAAGTCAGCACCGCCCTCGCGCAGGCGTTCCGCCGCGGTTTCGGCGGTGTCGACACCGATCGTCGAGGTATCGACAACCACCGTGCCGGGATCCAGCCCCGGACGCAGCGCCTCGACCACGTCCAACAGATCATCATCGGCGCTCACGCAGGTGATCACGACCTCGCAGACACCGGCGAGCCCCGCCGGGTCATCGGCCAGGGGCACACCCAGCTCATCGGCCATGACCTGTCCGCGCGAACGGGTTCGATTCCAGACCCCGGCCAGCAGCCCGGCCGAGGCGAGGTTGCGGGCCATACCCCGACCCATGACGCCGAGCCCGGCGACTCCCACCTTCATGCGCTGTCCCTCCAACGGGTTGACTGTGCAGTGGCCGGCAGTCTAACGCAGGCACACGGCGCCCCGCAGGCAAAAAAAACGGGCGCCCGAAGGCGCCCGTCGTGGATCCCGAAACCGCTTCGGGCTTACTGAGTCCGGGTGAACTCGGGATAGGCCTCCAGGCCGCACTCGCCGACGTCCAGCCCCTCGTACTCCTCCTCCTCGCTCACGCGGATACCCAGCGTGGCCTTGAGGATGCTCCAGACGATGAACGCCGAGATGAACACCCACAGGAATATGGAGATGATGCCCAGCAACTGGCCACCGATGCTCGCGGCGTCATTGCTGAAGATCACGGCGATCAGGCCCCAGATACCGACCGTTCCGTGGGCCGAGATGGCACCCACCGGGTCGTCGATCTTGAGCTTGTCGAGGGTCACGATGGAGAAGACCACCAGCACACCACCGACGGCGCCGATAAAGGTCGCCAGCAACGGCGCCGGCATGAGCGGCTCGGCCGTGATCGCCACAAGGCCCGCGATCCCGCCGTTCAGTGCCATGGTGAGATCAGCCTTGCCGAACATCGCTCTGGCCGTGAGCAACGCCGCCACAACACCACCGGCGGCCGCCGTGTTGGTGTTGACGAAGATTGCGGCGACCGCGTTGGCGTCGAGCACGTTGGTGATGACGAGCTGCGAGCCACCGTTGAAGCCGAACCAGCCCAGCCAGAGGATGAACGTACCCAGCGTGGCCAGCGGCATGTTGGACCCCGGAATGGCCTTGACCTCGCCATTGGCGCCGTATTTGCCCTTGCGCGCCCCGAGCAGGATAACGCCCGCCAGCGCGGCGGCGGCACCGGTCATGTGCACCACACCCGAACCGGCGAAATCCTGGAAGCCCGCGGCATCAAGGAAACCGCCGCCCCACTTCCAGAAGCCCTGGACGGGGTAGATGAAGCCGGTCATGACGACGGCGAAGATGAGGAAGCTCCAGAGCTTCATGCGCTCCGCGACGGCACCCGAGACGATGGACATGGCGGTGGCCACGAACACGACCTGGAAGAAGAAGTCGGACATCACGGAGTAGTAGGCATCGCCATCAACCACACTCGCGACCGTGTTGTCGGCGCCGATCAGCATGCCGAAGTTCGGGATGAAGCCCGAGCCGCCGCCATACATGATCTGATAGCCGCAGAGCAGGTACATAATGCTGGCGATGGAATACAGCGCCACGTTCTTGGTGAGGATCTCGGCGGTATTCTTGGCCCGCACGAGACCCGACTCGAGCATGGCGAAGCCGGCCGCCATCCACATGACCAGCGCACCGCTGATCAGGAAGTAGAAGGTGTCCAGCGCATACGCCAGTTCAATCACTTCATTCATCGGTCAATACTCCTGAAACGGGAATTAGAGTGCGTCTTTGTCGGTTTCGCCGGTCCGGATGCGGACGGCCTGCTCGACAGGCGAGACGAAGATCTTTCCGTCACCGATCTTGCCGGTGTTGGCCGCCTTGCTGATGGCCTCGGTCGCGCGCTCGACGAGCCCGTCCTCAAGAACCACCTCGACCTTCATCTTGGGTAGAAAGTCGACGACATACTCCGCACCCCGGTAGAGCTCGGTATGGCCCTTCTGGCGGCCGAATCCCTTGACCTCGGTGACGGTGACGCCCTGAACCCCGATCTCCGAGAGCGACTCCCGGACATCATCGAGCTTGAACGGCTTGATAATGGCAGTGATTAGCTTCATGCCTGATCTCCCCAGTAGGGCCCGGTATCAACCCTGTGCCCGTGAACGGTAAAAACTCGCCAGAGGAGAATGCAGGGATCATGCCAGCCGCTGCATCGCAACATTTCAGGGGCTGACCGACCGACGAATGAACGCATGGCTTGAGATGCACGCTATTGGTGCAAATTCCGTTCGTCGGACGCACCAACTTTGCGCGCCGGTCGCATTGGGAAATCCCGACAGAGCGCTTAAACTGGGCTCACAGCCAGAGAGGTGCAAACCATGCTCGATCCCAAACAGTTCGATGAAATGGCCAAACGTTTCTCGGAAAGCCTGCCCAGCGGCGTGCGCGACTTTCAGCAGGAGGTCGAGAAGAATGCCCGCGTGGCGCTGCAGAGCGCGTTCAGCCGCATGGAACTCGTCACCCGTGAGGAGTTTGATGCCCAGGCCAAGGTGCTGGCGCGCACCCGGGAACGCCTGGAGGCGCTGGAGGCCCGGGTGGCCGAACTCGAGGGCGGCGAGGGCTCCGGGCAGTCGGCACCGGAGAGCGGGGACGACTGAGCCGACCCGGGCCGCTTGCCTGACCAAACCATCCGCTTCGCACAGGGAGGTGCGTTGCCATGTCACTGGCACTGATTCAGGCCCGGGCGGCGGTCGGTATCGATGCGCCGCGGGTCAGCGTTGAGGTTCACCTCGGAGGCGGGCTGCCGTCCCTCTCCATTGTCGGCCTGCCCAATACCGCCGTGCGCGAGGCGAGGGATCGCGTCCGCGGCGCGCTGACCACCAGCGGGTTCGAATTCCCGCGACGTCGCATCACCGTCAACCTCGCACCCGCCGATCTGCCCAAGGATGGCGCGCGGTTCGACCTGGCCATCGCACTGGGCATCCTCGTGGCATCGCACCAGCTTCCGGCGCGCGGCCTGAAGGACATCGTTTTCTGCGCCGAGCTCGCCCTCTCCGGCGCCCTCCGCCCGGTCAGCGGCACCCTGCCGATCGCACTGCGCTGTGCGGATGCCGGTGAATCGCTGATCGTGGCGCACGAGAATGAGGCCGAGGCGGCATTGGCGAGCCGCGCCGTCCACGGCGCTGGCCATCTGCTGGCGGTCTGCCGTCATCTCACCGGCAGGCAGCGTCTTGGGACGGCCAGTCCCCGCGAGCCGCTGCCCCCTTCGGCGATGCCCGATCTCGGCGACGTCATCGGTCAACGCCGGGCCCGGCGTGCGCTGGAGATCGCCGCCGCCGGCGGGCACAGCCTGCTCCTCTGCGGGCCTCCAGGCAGTGGCAAAAGCCTTCTGGCGGCCCGGCTACCGGGGCTACTCCCCGCCATGAGCCCCGCCGAGGCCATGGAATCGGCCGCCATCCACTCGGTAGCGGAGGGCGAGTTCGATCCAACGGACTGGGGTCTGCGGCCATTCCGACACCCCCACCACAGCGCCTCCGCCCGCGCCCTGACCGGTGGTGGCGGCCGGCCCCGCCCGGGGGAAATCTCTCTGGCGCACCATGGCGTGCTGTTCCTCGACGAGCTGCCGGAGTTCCCGCGCGAGGCCCTGGAGGCGCTGCGTGAGCCGCTGGAGACCGCCACGATCAGCGTATCGCGTGCCAGCAGGAAAATACGCTTTCCGGCCCGATTCCAGCTCGTTGCGGCGATGAACCCCTGCCCCTGCGGTCATCTGGGCGACAGGAACAACGAATGCCGTTGCACACCGCGCCAGATCCAGCAGTACTGCAACCGCATCAGCGGCCCCCTGCTGGATCGCATCGATCTGCAGATCGACGTCCCGCCTCTCCCGGCCGAGGCGCTGGATAACGGCAGCGTCCCGGAAACCACGGCAGCGGTGCGTGAACGTGTCTGCGTGGCTCGCGACCGGCAGTTGGACCGCGATGGCATGCCCGCCGCGGCGCTGAGCGCAGCCGTCACCCGCCAGCGCTGCAGGCTGGATCAGAAAAGCCGGGGACTCATGCAATCGGCCACCCGACGTCTGGGCCTCTCGGCCAGGGGATGGCATCGGTGCCTGCGCATCGCCCGGACCATCGCCGATCTCGAGGGTCATGACCGGGTGACAGCCAACCATGTCGGCGAGGCACTCGCCTATCGCGAACGCCTCAGACCGTCAGATAACGCTGCACGAGCGAATCATCCAGCTCGCCCATGACCCCGGCGGCCACCGATCGGCCCCGATCGAGAATGGCAAAGGTATCCGCCGTGCGCCGGGCAAAAGGCAGTTTCTGCTCGACGAGCAGCACGGTCAGTCCCTGCTCGCGATTCAGCCGGCGGATGATGTCGCCGATCTCCCGGACAATGTTGGGCTGGATACCCTCGGTCGGCTCGTCGAGCATCAGCAGCGAAGGCTCGAGGCAGAGCGCCCGTCCGATGGCGAGCTGTTGCTGCTGCCCACCCGAGAGATCACCGCCGCGGCGATGACGCATCTCGCGGAGAACGGGAAAGAGGTCATGGACGATCTCGGGTATGTCGCGACGGCCGATGGCCGCTCGCGCGATGCGCAGGTTTTCCTCGACGCTGAGCAGCGGAAAGATCTCACGCCCCTGGGGCACATAACCGATACCGCCACGGGCGCGCCGCTCGGTGGCATCGCCGTCGATACGCCGGCCGTCAAAGCGGATCTCACCCGAAGCCGCCGGCAGCAGCCCCATGATGGTTTTCAGAACAGTGGTCTTGCCAACACCGTTCCGCCCCATGAGGCAGGTGCAGCCACCGGCGGGCACCTCCAGGTCGACGTCCCACAGGGTATGGCTTTCGCCATAGAACTGATTGAGCTGACTGATCGAGAGCACCGGCTATTCTCCGAGATAGACTTCCACCACGCGCGGGTCGGACTGCACCTCATCCATGCTGCCCTCCGCGAGCACCGCACCCTGATGGAGCACGGTGACCTGTCGAGCGATCGACCGGACAAACTCCATGTCATGCTCGACCACGACCACCGAATGCCGGCCAGCCAGCCGTGTCAGCAGTTCCGCCGTCCGGTCCATCTCCTGGTGCGTCATCCCGGCCACGGGCTCGTCGACCAGCAGAACACGCGGGTTCTGCATGAGCAGCATGCCGATCTCCAGCCACTGTTTCTGGCCATGCGAGAGCTTGCCGGCCAGCTCATGGCCGGCCTCTCCGAGCCCGATCTCCTCCAGCACGCTGTCGATCCGGTCCCGGCCCTCACCCGTCAGCCTCGCCCCCAGGGCCGACCAGACCCCGCGGGGACCGGCCATGGCCAACTCCAGATTCTCGACGACACGATGGTTCGGGAACACGGTCGGTTTCTGGAACTTGCGCCCGATGCCCGCCCGGGCGATTTCAGTCTCGTCCATGCGCAACAGATCCAGCCGCTGACCGAACCAGGCCGCGCCGTGATCAGGGCGCGTCCGGCCGGTAATCACGTCCATCATCGTGCTCTTGCCCGCGCCGTTGGGTCCGATGATGCAGCGCAATTCACCATCGTCGATATACAGCGTGAGCTCGTCGAGGGCGCGGAACCCATCGAAACTCACCGTGACATCCTCGAGGTAGAGGATGGGGCCATGCCGCGTATCCAGCCCTGCGGAGACGGACTGTGCCGGCCGCACCAGGTCGAAGACCTGATCGCGACGCATGACCTCGCGCGTCGTCTCCAGCCAACTCATGATCCATCCCCCCGGCGACGGAGCAGACCAACCAGCCCGCGGGGGAAGAACAGTGTGACGGCGACGAACAGCGCGCCCAGCACGAACAGCCACAGCTCCGCCAGCCAGGCGGTGAGCAGTGTCTGGGCGTAATTCACCAGGGCGCCGCCGAGTGCCGCGCCGTAGAGCGTGCCCCGGCCGCCGACCGCCACCCAGACCACCGCCTCAATGGAATTGAGCGGCGAGAACTCGCTGGGGTTGATAATGCCGACCTGGGGCACATAGAGCGCGCCGGCCAGCCCAGAGAGCATCGCGGAGACCGTCCATACCCAAAGCTTGTAGCGGTCGGTGCGATACCCGAGCGAACGGGTTCGCGGCTCCGCATCACGGACGGCCGTCACCACCCGGCCGAGCCGGGAGCGGACAATCGTCCGGCAGATAAGGTAACTCGCCCCGAGCGCCAGCCCCGAGGCCATGAACAGCGCGACTCGTGTACCCGGCGCCGAGATACTGAAACCCAGAATGTCCTTGAAGTCGGTCAGCCCATTATTGCCGCCGAAACCCATCTCGTTGCGGAAGAACGCCAGCATGAGGGCGTAGGTCATCGCCTGACTGATAATCGACAGATAGACCCCCGTCACCCGCGAGCGGAATGCGAGCCAGCCGAACACAAAGCCCAAAAGCCCCGGCACGGCCAGAACCATGAGGGCGGCAAACCAGAAGTGGTCGAAGCCATACCAGAACCAGGGTAGCTTCTCCCAGCCCAGGAAGACCATGAAGTCCGGCAGTACCGGATCGCCGTAGACGCCCCGGTCACCGATCTGGCGCATGAGATACATGCCCATGGCATAGCCGCCGAGGGCAAAAAAGGCCCCGTGGCCGAGACTCAGGATGCCGCAGTAGCCCCAGACCAGATCCAGCGCCAGTGCCAGCAGGGCAAAGCACAGGTATCGCCCCATCAACGTGACCGCATAGGTGGAGACGTGAAATGGCGAATCCGCCGGCACCATGAGATTGAGCACGGGCACCACCACGATCATCGCGGCGAGGATACCCAGCAGGATGCGCCCGCCGAGATCGCCATGCAGGAGTCGCCGATGGGGTGCCTGGGGGATCAGCCGGGTTGCCGTGATTTCATTGGCCGCCATGGGTCAACCCTCCGCCGCGGCACGGCCGCGCTGCGGGAAAAGCCCCTGCGGGCGCTTCTGGATGAACAGGATGATGAACACCAGCACCAGCACCTTGGCGAGCACCGCTCCGGTCTGGGGCTCGAGGAACTTGTTCAGCACACCCAGCGACAGACCACCGACCAGCGTACCCCAGAGGTTGCCGACGCCCCCGAAGACGACCACCAGGAAAGAGTCGATGATGTAGCCCTGCCCCAGGTTCGGCCCGACATTGGTCAGCTGGGAGAGCGCGACGCCGGCGAGGCCGGCGACACCGGCACCAAGCCCGAAGGTCAGCGCATCGATACGCGCCGAGCTCACGCCGACCGCCCTGGCCATGGCGCGGTTCTGGGAAACGGCACGGACTCGCAGCCCCAGTGTCGTGCGCTTGAAGATCGCCATCAGTCCGAGGAAAACGAGCAGAGCGAAGGCGATGACATAGAGCCGGTTGAGGGTGAGGCTGAACGCCGCATTCACCTCGATCGAGCCGGCCATCCAGTCCGGTGTACTCACTCTCCGGTTGAGCGGCGAGAAGACGGTCCGCACCAACTGCTGGAGGATCAGGCTGAGACCGAAGGTGGCCAGCAGGGTCTCCAGCGGGCGGCCATAGAGGAATCGGATGATGCCGCGCTCAATGGCCACACCAAAGCTGCCCGCCACCAGGAAAGCCGCCGGGATGGCCACCAGGACGGAGTACTCGATGTGATTCGGCATCAGCTGCTGGACGACATAGGTGGTGTAGGCGCCCAGCATGATGAGCTCGCCATGGGCCATGTTGATCACGCCCATGACACCGAAGGTGATGGCCAGCCCGAAGGCCGCCAGCATGAGCACCGATCCCATCGAAAGACCGAAGAAGACCTGTTCGGCAAACCCCCAGAGTTCGCGCCTCTCCTCGATGCCCGCGAGCATCTGCGCCGCTTCGGCGCGTACCGCCGGATCCGGATCATCATTGGCCAGCGTGCGCACCTCGTTACGCACCCGATCCGCCAGTGAGCCGCGGAGTGAATCGAGCGCCAGGAGCCGGTCGGCGGCCGCCTCGGATTGAAGGCGGGACAGACCCAGCACAAGCGCCATATCACGCCGGATGTCCGCGCGCGGTTCCTCGTCAATCAGCCCGCCAATCTGCTCGGCAATCGCCGGATCGGGATTGTCCAGCAGCTGGCGGACCGCCTCACGACGGACCGACGGGTCATCACTGGTCAGACCGCTGCGGGCGAGCAGATCCCTGACTTCTCCGCGGATCGCGTTATTGATCACGACCCGCCGCACCTCATACTGGGTTGCGGCCCCCGCGGCCTCGCCGGTGACCGGGTCCGTCAGCGCAAACCCGTCATCAGTGGCCTCCGCGAGCACCACGTCACCCTCGATGACGCGGAAGTAGAGACTGCTGTCGAGCAGCGCCTGAAGAATGGTTGTCGCCCGCGGGTGACCGCTCGAGGCGATGGCACGCGCCGCGTCCGCCTTGTCATCGAAGCTGCGTGCGTTGAGCGCGGCCACCTGTTCGGCAAAGGCCGTATCGTCAGTCTCCGCGTGAACCGTTGCGCAGACCATGACCGCCAGCAACAGGCCGACCAGAAGCCGCCAGTAACCCGGGTTTCGTTGCATGATTCGCTTTCCTGAAAGGCATGCCCCGTCGCCTGACGGGGCATGCGTTCACATCGAGGCGAACGTCCGGCTCAGTCGCCGTAGTTCTGACCGGAGCATTCGCCGGTCTCGACGTTGTAGTTGCCGCAAAGCAGTGGCTCACGCCAGCTCGCGATGATGTTGGCGCTCTCCGGCAGATAGTCCGACCAGGCATCACCCGCCACCTCGCCGGCGGTCTCCCAGACCACGGCAAACTGGCCGTCGGGCTGGATCTCGCCGATCATGACCGGCTTGGTGGCATGGTGGTTGGGCATCATGGTGGCGAACCCGCCGGTCAGGTTGGGCACCGTCACGCCGATGATGGCCTCCTTGACAGCATCCACGTCCGTCGTGCCAGCCCGACGCACTGCCTCGACCCACATGTTGAAGCCGATGTAATGGGCCTCCATCGGATCGTTGGTCACGGCATCGGTGTCACCCTTGAACTCGTGCCAGGCTTGAATGAACTCCAGGTTCTCCCGGGTCGGCGCGCTCATGAAATAGTTCCACGCCGCCAGATGCCCCACGAGCGGCTCGGCGTCAATGCCGGCGAGTTCCTGCTCACCCACCGAGAACGCGACCACGGGGATATCCGATGCCGACACGCCCTGGTTACCGAGCTCGGTGTAGAACGGCACGTTGGCATCGCCGTTGATGGTGGAAACAACAGCGGTCTTCTTGCCCTGGCTACCGAATTCGCGGACCTCGGAGACGATGCTCTGCCAGTCGGAGTGACCAAAGGGCGTGTAGTTGATCATGATGTCCTCGGCGGCCACCCCGTGATCCATGAGGTACTGCTCGAGGATCTTGTTGGTGGTCCGCGGGTAGACATAGTCGGTGCCGAGCAGGGCCCAGCGCTCCACGCCGACCTCGTCCATGAGATAGTCCACCGCGGGAATGGCCTGCTGGTTGGGGGCCGCCCCGAGGTAGAAGACATTCTCGGACGACTCTTCACCTTCGTACTGAACCGGGTAGAAGAGCAACCCGTTGAGCTCCTCGAACACCGGCAGCACCGACTTGCGGGATACCGATGTCCAGGTGCCGAACACCACGTCGACTTCATCGTCCTCAAGCAGCTGACGGGCCTGCTCGGCAAAGCGCGGCCAGTCCGAGGCGGGATCGACGACCACGGTCTCGAGTTCCCGCCCGAGCAGCCCGCCCTCCTCGTTCTGCTGCTCGACCAGCATTTCGATGGTTTCCTTGAGTGCGGTCTCGCTGATCGCCATGGTGCCGGACAACGAATGCAGCACGCCGACCTTGATCGGATCGTCCTGCGCCACCGCGTTACCGCCGGCCAGACCGCTCAGCGCCAGTGCCCCGGCCGCGGCCGTTGTCACCATCCGGCGACGTAGCATATTCAGATTTATCATCGATTAACCCCCTGTGAGTGGAATATTCCGGCCGCTGCATCGCGGACCGCCACTGCTGCTTTGCAGCATGTATGCCAACTCTGCAGAGTCCCGGCCCATGCCCGATCGGCATGGTTGCGAACAGGACGGCTTCGGACACGCTTCCCTCTGGTGGTGCAATGCACCGCACCCATTCACAAATCTGGTGCAGCTCAGGCCACCGCCTCGCCCAGCATTCCTTCCCGCAGGATGAAGTCGATAACGGCCTCGACTCCTTCACCCCCGGCAATGCTGGTCATCAGAAAGGGCGCCTCGCCACGCATGCGGCGACTGTCCCGGTCCATGACCTCGAGCGAGGCTCCGACCTGTGGTGCCAGGTCGGTCTTGTTGATCACCAGCAGATCCGAGCGCGTGATGCCCGGGCCACCCTTGCGGGGGATCTTGTCGCCCGCGGAGACATCGATGACGTAGACGGTCAGGTCGGAGAGCTCCGGGGAAAAGGTGGCCGAGAGGTTATCCCCACCGCTTTCGATGAATACCACGTCGAGATCGGGAAACTGCTGCTGAAGATCGGCCACCGCGGTGAGATTCATGGAGGCATCCTCGCGAATCGCGGTATGCGGACATCCTCCCGTCTCTACGCCAACGATCCGGCCGGCCGGAAGCGCCTCGTGGCGAGCGAGAAACTCGGCATCCTCGCGGGTGTAGATGTCGTTGGTGACGACCGCGATGGAGAGGCGATCGCGCAGGGCCCGACACAGCGCCAGCGTAAGTGCCGTCTTGCCCGACCCCACCGGTCCGCCGATACCCACGCGCAGAGGGGATGCATGCTTTGTCATGACGTGAAGCTCCGTTTTCGGTGATTCAGCTGCGGAAAAGTCGTGTGTACTGGGTTTCATGCCAGCTACTGGCCATTCCGAGGCCGGGTGTGGTGGCGCCGATTTCCCCGTCGGGCAGTGCGGCGGCCGAGTCGACGGCGGCCGGGATGGCCGCGGCGATGATGGCGAGGACACGCTGGCCATCGCTCTGGCCAAGCGGGATGAGCTTGATCGCCGCCGCCACCTGGTTCTCGCACCATGCCCAGGCATAGGCGCGGCAGGCCACGTCCACGGGGATACCCCAGGCATGCGCCGCCAGCGCGAAGGCGGTCGCGAAGCTGACCGCATGACGCCGGTCGAGCACCGCTGCCGATTCGATGCCGAGACCGTTCAGGAGACGGGCGAGGGCGCGGCCGATCTGGATATCCTCGGCCCTCAATTCGGCACTCTCCCGGGACGCCAGCAAACGGGAGGTCCATGCGGTCACGGCATGATCATCCCCTTGTGCCCAGGCACGATGGAGGCGGCGAAGAACGGGGAGGTCCAGACCGGCAAGTCCTGCCTTGAGCTGCCCGGCCACCCAATGCTGCAGGCTCTCGGTGTCGACGACCCAACCCGACTCGATCGCCGTCTCCAGGCCAGCGGAATAGGCATAGGCCCCCACGGGCAGCGACGGGCTGATCAACTGCCAGAGTCTCAGCTCGGCCATGGGCGACAGATCACTGCTCATGAGCATGCCCGTGGGCGTGTGCATGGCCATGGCCATGACCATGACCATGACCGTAGGCGCCGGCCTCCGGCTGGAACGGCTGATCCTCATGGGTCACCGACAGCCCGAGCCCCCTGACCATCTCGTCGAGCACATGATCCCGCCGGTAGCGCAGCCAACCCCGGCCGATTTCCAGCGGCATATGCCGGTTGCCCAGATGATAGGCAGCCCGCATCAGCTGCCAGGGATCCTCGTCGCAGACGGTACTGACCGGCTCAGGCGCTGCCTCGACCCGGACCACCCGGCCCTCGGCGTCGGCGAGCCCGTCACCATGGCGAAGCACGGGGCCGCCACGCGGGAGAAGCACGCCGGCATCACGGCCATCGATGAGCGTGGCGCGGAACCGCGTCCGTTCACGCTGGGCAATGGTGAGCACCAGGACACCCTCCACCGGGGTGTCCTCCGCCAATGCATCAATGCGTGTCTCAAACTGCAGCATGCCCACCCCCTAGAACAGGAAATAGCGCTGTGCCAGCGGGACGACCTCCGCCGGCTCGCAGGTCAGCAACTCGCCATCGGCCCGCACCTCATAGGTCTGCGAATCGACGCTGACCTCCGGCTGCCAGTCGTTGAGCTTCATGTCCTGCTTGCCGATGTTCCGGCAGCCGGCCACTGCGACCGCCCGCTTGGCGAGGCCGAGCCGCTCGGCGACGCCCGCCTCCACGGCCACCCGAGAACAGAAGGTCACCGAGGTTCGGCCCACGGCGCCGCCATAGGCGCCGAACATGCCGCGGTAGTGGACTGGCTGGGGTGTCGGGATCGAGGCGTTGGGGTCGCCCATGGGGGCGGCGGCAATCAATCCGCCCTTGACGATGACGCCGGGCTTGGCGCCGAAGAAGGCCGGCTTCCAGAGCACCAGATCCGCCAGCTTGCCCTCCTCCACGGAGCCCACCTCGTGGGAAATGCCATGGGCAATGGCCGGGTTGATCGTGTATTTGGCCACGAAGCGCCGGGCCCGGACGTTGTCGTTGCGGTCGTTGTCCTCGGCGAGGGGGCCGAACTGGACCTTCATCTTGTGCGCTGTCTGCCAGGTCCTCGATATGACCTCGCCGACCCGACCCATCGCCTGGGAATCCGAGGCGATCATCGAGAACGCCCCGCGATCATGGAATATATCCTCGGCGGCAATCGTCTCGCGGCGAATGCGCGACTCGGCGAACGCCACATCCTCCGGAATGGCCGGGTCGAGATGATGACAGACCATGAGCATGTCGAGATGCTCGTCGATGGTGTTGCGGGTGTAGGGCCGCGTGGGGTTGGTGGACGACGGCAG
>CAJXND010000026.1 GCA_913056385.1 uncultured Ectothiorhodospiraceae bacterium | reverse complement strand
CCGGCCGCCTGGGACAGCAGCCAGACCGAGTCGAGGTTGACCGACAGCACCCGCTGCCAGTCCGACAGGGCCAGCTCGGTGCTGTCCTCGCGATGGATGATGCCGGCGTTGTTGACGAGGATATCGAGACCGCCGAGTGCGTCCTCGGCGAAACCCACGATCTCCTCCGCGCCCCCCTGGTCCAGGTCGGTGAAGTCCGCCTTGACCGCGGCGGCCTGGCGACCCTCGGACCGGATCCGCGCGAGCGTCTCCTCGGGTTGATGGCTGCGGTAGGTCACGGCCACGTCGGCGCCGGCGGCGGCAAGGCCGAGGGCGATGCCCTCGCCGATGCCGGTCGCCCCGCCGGTGACCAGGGCCCTGCGGCCGGTGAGATCAAATGCACTGCTCATGATCAGTACCGGTTCGCAATGGGCAGTTCTTCCGCGGGGAAGAGCGAGATGACCTCGCACCCGTCCGGTGTCACCACCACCTCTTCCTCGATCCGCGCGGCCGAGAAGCCATCCTTCGCCGGGCAGTAGGTCTCCAGCGCAAAGACCATGCCGGTCTGGATCTCCATCGGATGATCGAGGCTGACCGCGCGGCTGATGATCGGACGCTCATGCAGGGCAAGGCCCAGTCCGTGGCCGAACTGCAGGCCGAAGGCGGCCTCTTCCGACGGAAAGCCGAAATCCTCCGCCTTCGGCCAGACCGCGGCCACCTTGTCGGTGGTCACGCCGGGCTTGATCATCGCGATCGAGGCATCGATCCACTCGCGTGCCTTGACGTAGGCCTCCTCCTGCGCCGGTGTCGAGCGGCCGATGTTGAAGGTCCGGTAGTAGCAGGTGCGGTAGCCCTGATAGCTCTGCAGGATGTCGAAGAACGCCTGGTCACCGGGCCGGAAATAGCGGTCGGTGAAGTTGTGCGGATGCGGATTGCAACGCTCGCCGCTGATCGCGTTGATCGCCTCGACGTCGTCGCTGCCCATCTCATAGAGCATCTTGTTGCTGAGCGCGACGATGTCGTTTTCCCGCACACCGGGCTTCAGCTCCTCGTAGATCATGTGGTACACGCCGTCGACCATCGAGGCCGCCTGGGTCAGGAGCTGGATTTCGTCCCAGTTCTTGATCTCGCGAGCGGCGAGCATGATCTGCTGTCCGTCGATGATGTTGAGGCCTTCCTCCTTGAGTGCATGGAACATCGCGGTCTCGGCGTAATCCACGCCCACCGGCATGTCGGCCATGCCGGCTTCCTTGATCAGCCGGGCGATTTCCTTCGCGTAACGGCGCATCAGGCCGAACTCCGGCGGAATCGTGCCCCGCATGCCGACCACGCCGGCCAGGCAGTGGCTCGGTTCCAGCCAGTCGGCGTATTTCTGGTGATGCACGGCGGCGGAGCCGAAATCCCAGACGTAGGGGCTGTCGTCACCGGTGAGCAGGCAGAAGCGGCACATCTTGTCGCGCTCCCACTCGCCGATCTTGGTGGCGCTGACGTAGCGGATATTGTTGACGTCGAACAGCAGCAGCGTGCCGGCGCCGGAGGCCTGCAGGGCCTGGCGCGTGCGTGCCAGGCGGTAGCGGCGCAGCCGGTCGTGGTCGATCCGGCGTTCAAAATCGACGGACATGTGGCCGGACGCGGGCAGTCTGGCTTCCCACTGCCAGTTGGGTTCCAGGTCCTGCGGGGTGAGCAGATTGGGCATCAGAGCACGGTTCATGGCAAAACTCCTTGGGGCGGGCCTGACGCCCGCCTGGCGTGTTTCCGGGTAGCGGTTTCGGGGTCCAACGGCGCCGACCGGGGCGCTACTGTATGCACCAGCCCCCGTCGATATGGATCATCTGGCCGGTCATGTAGTCGCTGTCGTGACTGGCGAGAAACGAGGCGGTGCCGATGATGTCGTTGGGGTAGGAAACCCGTTTGATCTGCAGGAAATTGTTGACGATGTCCTCGTAGGCCTGGCCCTCGCGCTCCTTGAAGCCGATATCGATCAGGTCCTGGTCGAGCTGCTCCCACAGCGGGGTCACCACAACGCCCGGCGCAAAGCCGTTGACGGTGATGTTGTGCTCGGCAAGGCCGATGGCGCCGCAGTGGGTGAGCGCGAGGCAGCCGTATTTCGAGGTGCAGTACACGGTGACGTCGACCAGCGGCTTGCGCGAGGCAATCGATCCGACGTTGATGAGCTTGTAGGGATGGTCCTCCATCGGCCCCTGAGCGATCATCTGCCGGGCGGTTTCCTGCATGCCCAGCCACATCCCCTTGGTGTTGACGTCCATGATCATGTCCCAGTTGTCTTCATCAATGTCCATGAAGAAACGGGGCTTGTTGAGGCCGGCGTTGAACATGCCGATATTGATCGAGCCGAAGGCATCGACCGTGGCGGCCACCGCGCGGGCGTTGTCCTCGCGCCGGGTTACGTTCATCTCCACGGCGATGGCATGGCCATTGCCCGCCGCGTTGATGCGGTCCGCCACCGCCTGTGCGTTGCCCAGGTCCAGATCACCGATGCAGACATTGGCGCCCTGTTCGGCAAAGCTTTCTGCATTGGCGGCGCCCATGCCGCTCGCGGCGCCCGTGATCAGGATGTTCTTGCCCTTCAGGCGGTTGGGGTCCATGGTCGTCTCCTCCTCGGATGTCGATTGACTAGTCGGGGTTTCTCATCAATGCGTCGGCTCTCTCCTGAGCCTGGCGCAGCGCGATGCGGGGGGGCGTCCTGCCGCGCAGCATGTCGTGGAATTCCTCCCCGCAGATCTGGATGATCCCGGTGATTTCCGGCACCGGCGGCCGGGGCCAGAACTGCAGCTCGTCGCGCCAGGACATGGCCTCCATCACCTGAAAGATCGGTGAGGTGCGGCGCACTTCCGCATCGGCACCGACGCTGAATCGCGGGCTGGTGCGACTGCCGTTCTGGATGTAGAGCTTCTGCGCCTCGGGGCTGGTGAACACGCGCAACGCCTTGACGGCCTCGGCGGCGCGCTCGGGCGGCAGGTTGGCCGGGATGCCCATGGCGTAGCCGCCCACCGGTGCCACGTTCGACGCGCCGGGCCCGCTGGGATGGGGCAGATAGCCGGTCTGGCCGTGGGCGGGCGACGATTGATCGAGCTCGAAATACGGGGCGAGCAGCGTATAGCCGTAGGCCATGGCGACACGGCCCTCGGCATAACAACGCATCCGCTCGTACCAGGACATCGTCAGGGTCTCCGGCGGCGCGTACTCCAGCAGCTTCATCAGGTACTCCGCCGCCATCAGTCCGCGCCCGGTGTCGAGGGTCACGCGGTAATCGCGACTCGCGAGGCCGTCGGTCCCGTACCCGGCGCCGGACTCGGGCAGGTCGAGCACGGGCTGGCCGAAGTCGGCCATCGTCATGAGGACGGTGTGACCCAGCGCCGTGCCCCGTGCGCCGTTCCAGGCAATCCCGTAGCGGCCTTTCTGCGGCGCATGCAGTTCCTGTGCAGCGGCCAGCAGCTGATCGGTGGTCGCCGGCGGCTCGATCCCGGCGTCGGCAAAGAGATCGGAGCGGTAGAGCAGAAGCTCCGGTGTGGTCTGGGCCGGTACACCGTAGGCCCGGCCGCCCCAGTGGGTCGCCTTCCAGCCGGCGGTGTGAAAATCCGCCGGATCGAGATCGTCCACACTCATGATCTCGTCCAGCGGCATGAGGACCTTCTTCTCGGCGAATTCGCCGATCCAGGGCAGGTCCAGGGCGATGATGTCGTAGCGGCTCGCCTTGCGCTGGGCATTATGCAGCGCCTCGGCGCGCAGGCGGTCGATGGAGAAGGCGCGCTGATGGATCGGCGTCCCGATCACCTGCTCGAACTGCCGCTTGAAGGTCTCCATGACCATGAAAGTGGGGTCGCCGTGCACCAGCGCACGCATCCCGCCGGCCAGCCGGAGCGGTTCGGAGAGCACCTGGATCGGCGGGATCGTGCGTGCCGCCATGTAGGAGCTGCCGAAGTAGTAATCCCGCGCCTCCTGGCGATGTTTCTGGTCGCCGAAGTAGGTCGCGGCCAGCTTGCCCACCTGCCCCGCCATCTGGGTCCACTGTGCGAGCAGCTTCTCGCTCGGGTGCATCGAGTACCGTTTGCCGGATTTCGTGCGCGGACGCTGGTCGATCAGGCCGGCCTCGATCATGTCCTTGAGCCGGCGGTTGCCGGTGGCATAGGGGACATTGCTCGCCGCGATCAGCGAGGTCGGGGTCATCACCTTACCTTCGAGGTGACGCTTCACCGCGTGCAGCGACATCCGGAATACCGGGTTGGGATCCTGCAGCTCGCTGCCCGACTCGAGTTCGTTGGTGCACTCCTCGAGATAGGCGAGCACATGCAATAGCTCACCCGATGTGGGTGATCGATGCATTGTGCTGGCCGAACGTGCACTCATCGCCGTCATTGAAAAATTGTCCGCATTGGATAAAGCAGGCTTCTTCATTTTTCGAGCGTCCTCAGTCTGTTCAAGTTGGTGGAATGAAGGTATCGCCTTTCAGTCCATATCGGATAAAAATATATTCAGAATGGATATAAATGGCACTACGGGGACCGCCGACAAGCTGCGAGACTGATTCAGACCCCGAGGGCGGCTCCCGCCGGAGCGCCCGGAGAGGCGGGGACTAACAGAAACAGACGGAGGAGAAACGGATGAAGCTCTACAAAGCGCTTGCGATTACCGCGGCCGGCTCACTGTTCATCGGCGTCGCGCAGGCCGAGACCTACAAGATCGGCATTACCCAGAACAACGTCGGCGTCGACAGCTACCAGACGACCTACGAGCAGGCATTCATCGAGGCCGCCGAGGCCAATCCCGATGTCGAGGTGGTGGTCATGGATGCCGGCGGCGATGTGGCCCGCCAGATCCAGCAGATGGAGGATCTGATCCAGCAGAACGTCGACGCCATCATCATCTGGCCGACGAATGGTCAGGCGGTGATCCCGGCGGTCCGCAAGGCTGCCCAGGAAGACATCCCGGTGATCGTCACCAACTCCAACATCGCCGAAGAGGGCTTCGACTTCGTTGCCTCCTTCTCCGGCCCGGACAACATCACGCAGGGCCGCCGTTCGGCTGAAATCATGTGTGAGAAGTTCACGGAAATGGGTATCGAGGACGAGGCTCAGATCGTCCAGATCACCGGTCAGCCGGGCTACACCACGGCCATCGAGCGCGCGCAGGGTTTCGAGGAGCGTCTGCCGGAGGTCTGTCCCGAAGTCACGCTGATGGAGACCCAGCCGGGCGACTGGAACCGCGAGAAGTCCCAGACCGTCATGGAGGCGTTTCTCGTCAAGTATGACGACATCGATGGCGTCTATGCGGGTGACGACAATATGGGCGTCGGCGCACTGAACGCCGCCAGGGCCGCTGGCCGTGACGGGATCATCTTTGTCGGTGCCACCAACTTCGCCGTTGGTTACGAGGCGATGGAGCGCGGCGAGTACTGGGGATCGATCTACCAGTCACCGGTGGATGATGCCGAAGCGGCACTGCAGACGGCGATCGACGTGCTGAATGGTGAGGACGTGCCCTTCCTCAACTACTTCGACACGCCGAAGATCACGCAGGACAACATGGACGAGTTCTCGAAGCCCGTCTTCTGATAACCCGCCTGGATGCGCGGGCCTCTGCGGAGGCCCGCGCCAATGATCGCAATACAACCAATCGACGGGAGCGCGCGTCATGGGGCGTGTATCTGGACGATCCTGCATTGTCACCGGCGCGGCTCAGGGCATTGGTCGCGCCATCGGTGAGGCACTGCTGGACGAGGGCGCGAGCGTCTGCTTCGCGGACATCAACGGCGACAAGGTGGCCGCCGTGGCCGAGGCGAACCGGGCCCGTGCCGGGGCGACCGGCGCGGCGGTGATGAGTGTGGCGGTGGACGTGACCGACCGGACGCAGGTGCGGGACATGATCTCCGCCGTGGTGGACCGCTTCGGACGGCTCGACGTCAAGTTCAACAACGCCGGCGTCAACAAGCCGATGAATTTCCTCGATGTCACCGAGGAAAACTGGCGGCAGATCATGGATATCAATGGCCTCGGCGTGCTGATCGGCATGCAGGAGGCCGCGCGGCAGATGATCGGGCAGGGTGATGGCGGCAAGATCATCAACACGGCCTCGATCGCCAGCCGGCAGGGTTTCGACAACGTGGCGCCATACTGCGCCTCGAAATGGGCCGTGGTGTCGTTGACGCAATCGGCGGCCCGGGATCTTGCCCGGCACGACATCACCGTCACCGGCTTCGCGCCGGGGGTGGTGGCGACGGAAATGTGGGAGGAGGTCGACCGCGACCTGATGGCCATCGGCGCTTCCGAGCGCCCGGGGCAGGCAATGGAGGCGTTCTCCGCCGATATCCTCAAGGGCCGTGTCGCAACGCCTGCCGACATCACGGGAACGACCACTTTCCTTGCCTCTCGCGACAGCGACTACATGACCGGACAGATCGTGATGATCGACGGCGGGATGACACTGGTCTGAGCGACCGCAGGGCGGCGCCGGACCCGGGGAGGAGAACATGGCTGACACTGCGACAAACCCGGTGAGCCTCAAGCGCGCCGGGAATTTCCTGGCACGCCAGGGCATCCTGGTGGCCTTTGTCATATTCATGGTGGGCTTCGCGCTCGCCAATGATCGCTTTCTCGACATGGACAACGTGCTGGGGGTGATCCGCTCCTCCACCATCCTCGGGGTCATGGCGCTGGGCGTTACCTTTGTGGTCATCAGCGGCAACCTCGACCTCTCGGTGGGGTCGATGATGTCGTTCGCCACCATCGTGGTGCTGGATCTGCACGACAAGATCGGTCCCGAGCTGGCGATTCCCCTGATGTTCGTCATGACGATGTCGCTCGGCGCACTGATCGGCTTCCTGGTGGGCTACCTCAAGCTGAATTCCCTGATCGTGACCCTCGGCATGCTCTCTGCCATCCACGGGCTGACCCTCACCTACTCCGGTGGCAAGAACATCGACATCGCCGACAAGGAAGGCACCTGGTTCAGCATCCTCGGTCAGGGCAGCGCCCTCGGCATCCCGATCCCGATCCTGATCTTCCTCGGGCTCGCCGCGCTGCTCAGCATCCTCCTGACCAAGATGCCATTCGGCCGGAAGGTCTATGCGGTGGGCGGCAATGGCACTGCCGCGACGTTCTCGGGTATCCGGCGTGCGCGGACCGTATTCTGCTGCTACCTGATCTCCTCCTTCTGCGTGGCCACCGCGGGGCTGATCCAGGCCAGCCGGTCGATGGGCAGCCAGAACACCGTCGGTCAGGGGATGGAGCTCGAGGTGCTGGCCGCCATCATCCTGGGTGGGGCCTCGCTGATGGGAGGGTCCGGCACGGTCTTCAAGACGGTGATCGGCGTTCTGATCCTCGGGTTCATCCAGAACGGGCTGCTGCTGATCGGCCTCGAGTTCTACGTCCAGTACATCGTGACGTGGATCATCATCATCCTGGCGGTGTGGCTCGACATCGCTGCCAAGCGCGGCCGTCTCTGGTCGCCGATCGCCTGAGGAGGACGGCACGATGGAGAACATCAACCTGCGCAAGTTCCTCAAGCGGGGCGCCATCTGGGGGTTCATCGTCCTCGAGCTGATCTTCTTCACGGTGGCGGGGCATTTCCTGTCGCTCTCCGAGGTGAGCTTCCTGGACCCGGAGAACATGCTGCTTCTCCTCAAGCAGTCGGCGCCCATTGGCATCATCGCGCTGGGCATGACCATCGTCATGATCAACGGCAACATCGACCTCTCGGTAGGGGCGACGTTCGCCCTGGCCGGCGTTGTGATGCTCGACTCCATGAGCTGGGCGGTCTTCGCCGGTCTGGGTGACTGGGTCATCCCGGTGGCGTGGATGATCGCCCTCGCGACCGGGGCGTTCCTCGGCCTGATCAACGGCATGATCGTCTGGAAGACCGGCGTGGATGCCTTCATCGTCACGCTGGGGGCGATGCTCGGCTTCCGCGGGCTGGTGTTCATGTTCAACGGCGAGCAGCCCACCTTCCATCTCAACTGGACCATGGTCGATATCGCCGAGTCGAGCTTCTTCGGCCTGGAGTTGCCGGCCATCGTCCTGCTTCTGTGCACGTTGGTGCTGTGGCTGGTGATGAACCGGACGGTCCATGGCCGTAACGCCTATGCCGTGGGTGACAACCGGGAGGCCGCCGTCAACGCCGGCATCAAGGTCGGCCCGCACATGGTGTGGAATTTCGTGCTGATCGGTTTCCTCGCGGCACTGTCCGCTGTGGTCTTCTACTCGGCGAGCGGCTCCGTCAACCCCAACGACGGCATGCTCTACGAGCTCTGGGTCATCACGGCGGTCGTGCTCGGCGGTACCAAGCTGACCGGTGGCTCCGGTTCGATCATCAACACGCTGGGGGGCGTGATCGCCATCCAGATCCTGCGCAAGGGGCTGGGTCATATCGGGGCCGATACCGAGACGGTGAATCTCGTCATCGGCACGATCCTGATCGCGGTTCTGTTCCTTGACCGGCAGCTGAATCGCCGTGGCCAGGAGGAGTTGAAGGTATGACCGAGCGGATACCGGCGCTGAGGCTGGAGAATATCGTCAAGACATTCCCGGGCGTCCGCGCGCTCAACGGAGTGAGTTTCGAGGTGATGCCGGGCGAGGTGCATGCCCTGCTTGGCGAGAACGGAGCGGGCAAGTCCACGCTGATGAAGGTGCTGGGTGGTGTCCATCAGCCGGATGAGGGGCGCATCTACGTCGAGGAATCCCCGGCGGTCATGACCAACCCGCTGGAGGCGAAATCCCAGGGTGTGGTCTTCATCCACCAGGAACTCAGTCTTGCCGAAGAAATGACGGCGGCCGAGAACATCTACCTCGGCGAGCTGCCCCGCAAAAGCTTCGGCCGGGTCGACTGGCCCAGGCTGCGCGCCGACGCCGGTGCGATCCTCGACCGGCTGAACTGCGGGTTCGGCCCCGACCAGATCGTCGGGGAGCTGTCCATCGCCAAACAGCAGATGGTCGAGATCGCCAGGGCGCTGACGGTGGATGCCAAGGCCGTGATCTTCGACGAGCCCACCGCCTCGCTGACCGATGCGGAGAAGGAGGTCCTGTTCGACGTCATCCGAGACCTGCGGACACAGGGTGTCGGCATCGTCTATATCTCTCACCGCATGGAGGAGATCTTCCGCATTTCCGACCGGATCAGCGTCCTGCGCGACGGCACCTATCGCGGCACGCTGATCACCGAGGAGACTGATGAGGAAGCGGTCACCAAGCTGATGATCGGGCGCAGCCTCGATCTGTCGCGGCATGTCCCGGAGGGCGCGCTCGGCGGGGTCGCGCTCGAGGTCCAGGGGTTGTCCTGCGGCCACCTCTTCGAGGACGTCAGTTTCAAGGTCCATGCCGGTGAGGTGGTCGGGTTCTATGGCCTGGTGGGCGCCGGGCGGACAGAGATCGCCGAGACCCTCTTCGGCCTGCGCTCGCCCAGTGCCGGGCAGATCCTGCTCAATGGCGAGCCGGTAAGAATCCACTCACCGGTGGACGCGATCTCTCATGGCATCTCGCTGGTGCCGGAGAGCCGCAAGGAGCAGGGGCTCGTCCTGGGCATGAACTGCCGCGACAACATGACCCTGCCCCAGGTGGATGACCTGACCGCCGGCCCCTTCGTCAGCGAGGGCGCGGAGATCGCCGTTTTCGACCAGTACCGCGATCGGTTGCAGATCAAGACACCCAGCTGGCGTCAGCAGGTGAAGAACCTCTCCGGGGGCAACCAGCAGAAAATCGTCATCGGCAAGTGGCTGTCGATGCGCCCGGACGTGCTCATCGTCGACGAGCCGACGCGCGGGGTGGATGTCGGCTCCAAGTCGGAAATCCACAACCTGATCCGCGAGCTTGCCGGCCAGGGCTACGCCGTCATTGTGATCAGCTCGGAGATGCCCGAAGTGCTCCATGTCTCTGACCGGGTGGTGGCCATGTATCACGGCCGGATCACCCGGACGTTCACCGCCGCCGAGGTCAACGAGGACAATCTGGTGCAGGCGATCTCGGGGCTGGGCGGGGGCCAGGTGGCATGATGCGTGTGGGCTTCGCGGGGCTCGGGCGGATGGGCGCCGCCATGGCGAGGAATATCGCGGTCGCGCGGGCGCAGTAGGTGCGGCGTCGATCCGGCGCCTGCAGCCAGGTGCCACGGGTCGGCCTCGTGAAACGTTTTTGATCTGAAAGTGAGGGAAATCCATGAAGCTTGTTCGCCATGGCGCGCCCGGCGCCGAAAAACCGGGGCTGCTTGATCCATCCGGTCGCGTGCGCGATCTCTCGGGAGTCGTCTCCGACATCGCCGGCCAGACACTGCGTCCGGCAGGGCTGAGTGCGCTGCAGGATCGCGATATCGATGCCCTGCCCGTTGTCGCCGGGACCCCCCAGGAGGATCTGCGGCTCGGGCCCTGTGTCGGTGGCATCGGCAAATTCGTCTGCATCGGGCTCAACTATGCCGATCACGCCGAAGAGGCCGGCATGCCGATCCCGCCCGAGCCGATCATCTTCAACAAATGGACCTCGTCCGTGGTCGGGCCGAACGACCCGATCCAGGTCCCGCGCGGCTCGGAGAAGACCGACTGGGAGGTCGAGCTGGGTGTGGTGATCGGCGAGCCCGGCGCCTACATCGATGAGTCGGAGGCGATGCGTCATGTCGCCGGGCTCTGCGTGGTCAACGACGTCTCCGAGCGCGAATTCCAGATCGAGCGCGGCGGCACCTGGGACAAGGGCAAGGGCTGCGACACCTTCGGCCCCACCGGTCCATGGCTGGTGACGCTGGATGAAATCCCCGATCCCGATGCCCTGGATATGTGGCTGGACGTGGACGGCGTGCGGATGCAGACCGGCTCCACGGCGACGATGATCTTCAGGATTCCCGAGCTGGTCGCCTACTGCAGCCGGTTCATGAGCCTGCAGCCCGGCGATGTCATCTCGACCGGCACGCCGCCCGGCGTGGGCATGGGGCAATCTCCCCAGCGTTATCTGCATGGCGGAGAGGTGGTCACCCTCGGCATCGCCGGCCTGGGCGAGCAGCGTTCCGCGGTGCTGCCATCCCGGAACCTCGGCTGATGGTGCGCTCCAGGGCCGTTTGACGTGTATATTGGGCGGGAGTCAACACGAACGCGTGAGGAGTCTCGGTCGATGAAAGCATGCAGTCGAATCATCGGTGCGTTGATTGCCGCCGGCCTTGCGTTGCCGGCGGCGGCCGATTCCCTGGACATCAACCTGAGCGGTGATGCCGCCCAGGTCGGTTACACGAAGGCACTGGACCGCGATGATCTCGAGGCCGGCGCCGCCTTCATGCACCACGACAGTGGCGGGAATATCGTCGAGGCGGATCTGCACCTCGTGGACCGTCCCGAGCCGGGGCGTAACACCCTCGTGCTTGGCATCGGCGGCAAGATCCCCTACATCAACGACGACCATCGCAGTGCCGATGGCGCCGCGCTCGCCATCGGTGGCAAGCTGCGCTGGACCCTGCCGGACTACAACCGTGCCGGCGTGGCCGGCAGCGCCTACTATGCGCCATCGGCCACCTCGGTGCATGACATCGACGGTTACCGGGAATACTCGTTTCGCGGCGAGTTCCGCATCCTCGAGGACGCCGATATCTACCTCGGTTATCGCCGCATCGAGCTGAGCTACGATGGCTCGGGTGGCGACCGGAACTTCGACGATGGCGTTTACGCGGGTTTCAACGTCGACTTCTGACCGCCGCGGCTGCTGGCTGGCGGCCGTGATGGCCGTTTTGCTGGCGGCCGCGGCACTCGTGCCGGCGGTCCGGGCCCAGGATGAGGCCGGGGAGCAGTCGGATGCGCCGGAAACGCTTGCCTCGGTGCTCATGTACCACCGCGTGGGCAATCCGGACTACCCCGGTACCAGCGTCACCCGCGAGCAATTCGGGGCGCATCTGGATTATCTGGAGGACAATGACTTCAACATCGTCTCCCTCGGGGCGGTGGTGGAGGCATTGCAGACCCGCCAGCCGCTGCCTGATCGGACGGTGGCGATTACCTTCGATGATGCCTACGCCAGCGTGCACGAGGTCGCCCACCCGATGCTCGCGGCCCGGGATCTGCCGTATACGGTCTTCGTCAGTACCGAGGCCGTGGATGCCGGCTACGAGGGCTATCTCGACTGGGATCAGCTGCGCGAAATGGCGGTGGACGGTGCGCGGTTCGGCAACCACTCGCGCTCCCACGACCCGTTGTTCGTCCGCGATGACGATGAGACGCGGCCGCAGTGGCGTGCCCGCATCGAGGACGATCTGACGGCGGCCCGTCAGCGTCTCACCGAAGAGCTGGCCGGCGCGCTCTATCAGTCGCCGCCGCTGCTGGCCTACCCCTACGGCGAGTACAGCCTTGAACTGATGGATCTGGCCGCGGAGATGCGGTTCGTGGCGTTCGGGCAACAGTCGGGCGCCATCGGTATCCACTCCAACTCCCTCGCCCTGCCGCGGTATGCCATGAACGAGCGCTTTGCCGGACTCGAGGGGTTTGCGCTGAAAGTCAACTCGCGGGCCTTGCCGGTGCTGGACCAGCAGCCACTGGACCCGGTCCGCGAGGCGGCGGAAGCACCGCGCCTGACCCTGACGCTGGCTCCCTTGCCGGCGGCAACCACCGCGCAGCTGGCCTGTTACTACGAGGGCGAGCGTCTGCTGCCGGAATGGCGGGAGGATGAGGTGCGATTTGCGGTGCGTGGCGAGACCGACCTGCCCGTGGGCCGCAGCCGCTATAACTGCACCGCGCCGGATGGCAGCGGCCGCTATTACTGGTTCAGTCACCTGTGGATCTTCGGTCGCGGCGGCACATGAATGTCATGCCGTCCAACGGGCCCCGCCTGCTGCAGATAACCGACACACATCTGTTTGCCGATCCGGCGGCGGAACAGGCGGGCGTTGTCCCGGAGGCACGCTTTCGGGCCACGCTGCGGGCCATGGCGCCCTGGGCAGCCACCGCGGACGGGCTGTTGCATACCGGTGACCTGGTCCACGATGGCAGCGCCCCGGGTTATCAACGAGTGCGCCAGGCATTGCGGTCGCTCGATCTGCCGGGCCTGGTCATGCCGGGCAACCATGACGACCGCGATGAGCTGCAGTCCACGTTTGCCGCCGGCCCGGTGAGGGCCGCCCGCACCCTGGAGTTGGGGGAATGGACGCTGATCGGTCTCGACTCCCTGCAGACCGGCGAGGTGCCCGGCCATCTGGACGAGTCCGAACTCGCCGCCCTGGACGAGGCGCTGGCGGATTGCTCGACTGTCTACTGCCTGGTCGCCGTGCATCACCCACCGTTCCCGGTGGGCACGCCCTGGCTGGACGCCATCGGCCTCGACAACCCTGATGCCCTGTTCCGGCGCCTGGCGGCGGATCATCGCGTCCGGGCCGTGGTCTGCGGCCATGTCCACATGGCATTCGACGGCCATGCCAATGGCTGCCGTACCCTCTCCACACCGGCCACCGCGACCCAGTTCCTTGCCGGCGCCGAGGCCTTTGCCATCGACCGCGGACCGCCGGCGTTCCGCTGGCTCGACCTGCGCGCCGATGGCGGCATCGACACCGATGTGGTGCGCGTGACCGGCGTTTGATGCGCCGGGCTTTCCAGCCCCCGGCACAGGCTTTAGGGTAACGCTGGATTTTCACTCGATGACGGAGGCATAGGCGATGGAGTATCGCTCCTGGATGTGTGTGGTCTGCGGCTGGATTTATGAAGAGGAGGACGGCCTACCCGACGAAGGGATCGCTCCCGGCACCCGCTGGGAGGATATCCCGGACGACTTCGTCTGCCCCGAATGCGGTGCGGGCAAGTCCGACTTTGAGATGATCGAAATCTGATCATGGCGCGAGCCATCACCGGGCTCTACGTCATCACCGACGCCCGCTGGCCGCGGTCGGTCGCGTTGGAGCATGCCGTCGACGCGGCATTGCGCGGTGGCGCGCGGGTGGTGCAGTACCGTGACAAGTCCGATGACGCCTGCCGTCGGCACCAGGAGGCGAAGACCGTCGCCAGCTTGTGCCGGGCGCGGGGCGCGACGTTCATCGTCAACGATGACGTGGACCTGGCGGCGGCCGTGGCAGCGGATGGTGTTCATCTGGGCCGCGATGATGATGACCTGGCGGCGGCGCGGTCGGCGCTGGGACCGGAGGCGCTCATCGGCGTGTCCTGCTACAACGAACTCGACCGGGCACGCCGGGCGGCCGCTGCCGGGGCCGATTACCTGGCCTTCGGCAGTGTCTACCCCTCGGCCACCAAGCCGGACGCGGTGCATGCCCCGCTGACGCTGTTCGGCGAAGCCAGACGATTGACCGATCGACCACTGGTAGCCATCGGCGGTATCAACGCCGACAATATCGCCACGGTGACTGCGGCGGGTGCCGATGCCGTGGCGGTGGTCGACGCGGTCTTCGCCGCGCCGGATATCGAGCAGGCAACCGCGGCGCTGGTGGCGCGCGGTTTTGGCCCGGCGCCGGACTGAATCCACACCAGGGGATAGCAACAACCATGTCGAACCGATCCGAACAGCTCTTTGCCGAGGCCCAGCAGCACCTGGTGGGTGGCGTGAATTCAGCGGTACGGGCGTTCCGTTCCGTGGGCGGGACACCGGTCTTCATGCGCCGCGGCGAGGGCGCCTGGATCGAGGATGTCGATGGCAAGCCGTACGTCGATTACGTCCTTTCCTACGGCCCGCTGGCCATCGGTCATGCCCATCCCGAGGTGGTTCGGGCCATCTGCGATACGGCGGCCAGCGGCACCAGCTTCGGTGCGCCCACCGAGCTCGAGACCGAGCTGGCGGTGCTCGTGCGCGAGCTTATGCCGGGCATCGAGCGCATCCGCATGGTGAACTCCGGCACCGAGGCCTGCATGAGCGCCGTACGCCTGGCTCGCGGCTATACCGGCCGCGACCGGATCCTCAAGTTCCGCGGCAACTATCACGGCCATGTCGATGCGCTGCTGGTGGAGGCCGGCTCCGGCGTGCTCACCCTGGGCATCCCCGGTTCGCCGGGCGTTCCGGCCTCGGTCACCGAAACCACGCTGACGGCGCCCTTCAATGATATCGACGGCGTCCGCCAGCTGTTTGCCGAGTATGGTGATTCCATCGCCGCGGTGCTGGTCGAGCCGGTGGCCGGCAACATGAACTGCATTCCCGCCCTGCCATCGTTCCTCGAGGGGCTTCGGGAGATCTGCGATGACAGCGGCGCGCTGCTGGTCTTCGATGAGGTCATGAGCGGGTTCCGGGCGGCGCTCGGCGGCGCTCAGGCCTGGTATGGCGTTCGGCCCGACCTCACCTGCCTCGGCAAGGTGATCGGCGGTGGCCTGCCGGTGGGTGCGCTGGGCGGACGGGCCGAGATCATGGATTATCTGGCACCGACCGGCCCGGTCTACCAGGCCGGCACCCTGTCGGGCAATCCGCTGGCCATGGCCAGCGGGCTGGCGACACTGCGCAACCTGGCGCGCCCGGACGTCCACGCCAACGCCGAGGCCTGGACCGGCCGCCTGCTGGTCGGCCTGCACGAGCGGGCGAGCCGGGCCGGGATTCCGATGGTGACCCATCAGGCCGGCACCATGTTCGGACTGTTCTTTACCGACAGCGAGCGGGTCCTCGGTTTCGAGGACGTGGCCAACTGCGATGCCGAGCGTTTCGTGCGTTTCTTCCACGGCATGCTCGAGGCCGGCGTCTATCTCGCCCCGTCCGCCTTCGAGGCGGGTTTCGTATCCACCGCCCATGACGAGGCGGCGCTCAGCCATACCCTGGATGCGGCCGAGCGGGTGTTCGCCGATCTGTGAGCGGACTCGAAACGGCCCTTGAGCCGGTCTTTGCCTGGCTGGCCGCGAATCCGGCCTGGGCCGGGGCGTTCATCGGGCTGATCGCCTTCGCTGAATCACTGGCGCTGGTGGGCCTGCTGGTGCCCGGCGCCTTTCTCATGTTCCTCGCCGGCGCCGCCGTCGGCGGCAGCAATATCGACATCCTGCCCATGCTCGCCTGGGCCGTCGTGGGGGCCGTGGCCGGCGATAGCCTGAGCTACTGGCTGGGGCGGCATTTCCGCGACCGGTTGCGGGGCTTCCCCGTGGTCCGGCGTTATCCGGGCGTCCTGACCAGGGCGGAGGACCTGTTCCATCGACACGGCGGCAAGAGTGTAGTCATCGGGCGTTTCGTGGGGCCGGTGCGGCCGGTCATCCCGGCGGTGGTGGGGATGCTGGGGATGCCGCCGGGGCGGTTTCTGCTGGCCAATGTCAGCTCGGCGCTGGTCTGGGCCCCGGCCTACCTGCTGCCCGGCGTGGTGTTCGGTGCCTCGCTGGTGCTTGCCATGGAGGTCATGGGTCGGCTCATGGCCTGGCTGGTGCTCGGCTTCGGCGGTTTTTTCCTGTTGCGCTGGCTGATCCCGCGGATCGATCGGCCCCTGCGCTTCGCCGGCAACCGGCTGGCCCGGGCGGTGGGCCGCCACCCGCCGCCGGGCCACTGGGGGCAGTGGCTGCGCCCGCTGCATGCCGCGTTGCGGGCGTTGCGTCATCGTCAGGGATGGCTCTGGTGGCTGGCCCTTGTCATGTTTCTGGGGACACTGGTCGAGGCGCTTTGGACGCCGGGGCCCCAGGGCTGGGAGCGGGGGATGCTCGCGCTGGCGGAGGCCCAGCGTGGCGAACTTCAGCGGCGGGTTGCCTGGATCATCACCCAGGCCGGCGGCCTTGTGCCGGTCAGTCTGGCCACACTGGCGCTGGCGGCGGCGCTCTGGCGCGCCGGCGAGCGGCGCCGGGCCGGGTTCGCGGTGCTCGGCGTGATCAGCGCCGTTCTTGTGGCCTATGCGCTCAAAGGCCTGCTCGGCACGCCGCGGCCCAACGGCCTGACGGCCACGGCAGCGTTTGCCGCCGCCTTTCCCAGCGCCCACGCCGCTGGCATTGCGGCGCTGGTCACCGTCTGGGTCACGGTGCTGCCGGCGCGGGTGCGTCTGTTGCGCTGGTTGATCCTCCTGCCGGGCGGCCTGGTGATCGCGCTGGTGGCCGCGACGCGCCTGCTGCTCGGCGTGCACTGGCCACTGGATGTCATCGGTGGGCTGACGCTGGGGATCGTGCTGGGCGCCCTGCCCGGACTGGCTGGCCGCCTTCGCTCGCCGGTGCAAAGCCGTGGGGCATCGGTGGTGTTGTCTGCCGGCGTCCTGCTGGCAACGGCCGGCGCTGCGCAGATGCTGAATTGGCCGGATCCCATCGATACCTATCCCGAACCGACAGGCATGCGTGTGCCGGCCATTCCCGCCGTTGACAGCCCCGTCGCTACGCAACGCCTGGGTCTGAGCGGTCCGGCCGATCGCTTCGTGGCGCAGTGGCAGGGCGGTGATCAGGTCCCGGCCGGCTTCGAGCCGGAATGGCAGCCGGCGCCGCCATGGCGCTGGCAGACGGCGCTGCGCTGGATCAGCCCGCGGCCCTCGGCGGCCCGGCTGCCGGTGCTGCCCCGCTGGCACGACGGGCGCCGGCCCGATGCGGCGCTGATCCGGGTGGGCGATGATCCGCGACGGCGCTGGGTGCTCCGCGCCTGGCGGGGCGCAGCAACCGACGACGGACCGGTCTGGCTGCTGAGCCTGGAGCGTGATGTGATTCGTCCGGGTGTCCTGCTGCCGCGACTGCGACGCCACACGCCCTCCCCCGACGAGCTCGCGGCGCTGTTGGGACCGGCCGGCCAGCGTGCCGACCTGGTCCGGGTGCCGGGGCCAGTGCCCCGCTATCGTTCGTCGTCGGACGCCCCCGATGTCCCCGATGCCAGTCCCCAGGGTGGCACCAGCCCCTGATCGATGCCCAGCCGGTCGAGGACCCGGGCCACCACGAAGTCCACCACGCCGGCAATGTCGGAAGGTCGGTGATAGAAACCGGGGTTGGCGGGCAGCATGACCGCGCCCATGCGCGTCAGGCGCAGCATGTTCTCGAGGTGGATTTCGGAGAGCGGAGTCTCGCGTGGGACGAGGATCAGCTGGCCACGCTCCTTGAGGACGACATCGGCCGCCCGCTCGATGAGGGCCTCGCTGCTGCCCGCGGCGATCCGTCCCAGGGTGCCCGTGGTGCAGGGGCAGACCACCATCTGCCGAGGGGCTCCGGAGCCCGAGGCCACGGGGGCCGTCCAGGCCTTGGGCCCGAATACCTGGAGCTGGCCGTCGACGGCCCCGAAACGCTCGGTGAGCGCGGCCGCCAGGTCGGCCGGGCGTCCGGGCAGCGCCAGGTCATGTTCCATTTTCAGCACCAGTCGACCGGCCTCGGAGATGAGCAGGTAGACCGGCCTGTCGGCGGCGATCAGGCACTCCAGCAGCCGTAATCCGTAGATCCCGCCGGAGGCGCCGGTAATGGCCAGAGTGATCGGTTGCGTTGTCATGCGCCCGCTCCTTGTGTCTCGAAGGCTTTCAGCAGGCGTTCGTGGATCCCGCCGAAGGCACCATTGCTCATGACCACCACCGTATCGCCCGGGCTTGCGGTGACGGCGACCTGCTCGATCAGGCCATCGATGTCGATGGCGGTGGTTGCGCGGCCTCCCAGCGGGGCCAGTACCCCACCCACGTCCCAAGCCAGCGCTGGATCGGCGAGGACGAACGCCCGGTCAGCCGCCGCCAGGGCCGTCGCCAGCCGATCGGCGTGAACGCCCTGTTTCATGGTGTTGGAGCGTGGCTCTACCACCGCCAGCAGCCGTCCACTGGTGCGTTCCGCGCGCAGGGCGTCGAGCGTCGCGGCGATCGCCGTGGGGTGATGTGCGAAGTCATCCAGCACCGTGATGCCATTCGCCGCGCCACGCCATTCCATGCGCCGGCGCACGCCCCGGAAGCCCGCCAGCGCGGCAATCGACTGATCCAGCGGGACGCCGGCATGCCGCGCCGCGAGCAGCGCCGCCGCGGTATTCATGGCGTTGTGCCGGCCCGGGAGGGGCGGCTCGATGCGCCACCCGTCCAGCTGCCAGCCGCCGCCATGGCATTGCAGACGATGTCCCGCTTCCGCGTGCTCGCCGAAGCGAATCCGCTCGCTCCAGCAGCCGCGCGCCAGCACGCGGGCGAGCGCCGGGTCATCGGCATTCACCACCACGCCGCCGGTGCCGGGTACCGTACGGATCAGGTGCTCGAACTGGCGCTCGATCGCGGACAGATCGGGAAAGATGTCCGCATGATCATACTCAAGATTGTTGAGAACCAGCGTTCGCGGCTGGAAGTGAACGAACTTCGACCGCTTGTCGAAGAAGGCCGTGTCGTATTCATCGGCCTCGATGACGAAAAACGGCGAGCGGCCCAGGCGTGCCGATTGCTCGAAGTTTCCCGGCAGTCCGCCGATCAGGAACCCCGGCGCGAGGCCCGCGGCATCGAGCAGCCAGGCCACCAGGCTGGCGGTGGTGGTCTTGCCGTGGGTGCCGGCCACGGCGATCACCCAGCGGTCGCGCAGGATATGCCGCGCCAGCCATGCCGGCCCCGAGGTGTACTCCAGTCCCCGGTCGAGGGTGGCCTCCACCGCCGGATTCCCTCGTGACAGGGCATTGCCGATGATCACCGTGTCGGCGGAATCCGCTTCGGCCAGCGTCTGGTAGCCCTCATGCACCGGGATGCCGGCATCGGCGAGCACCTGGCTCATGGGCGGATAGAGCGGGCCGTCCTGACCGGTTACCCGATGCCCGGCCTCGCGGGCCAGGGTGGCGAGTCCGGCCATGAAGGTGCCGCCGATGCCCAGGATATGGAGATGGCTCATAGGCCGCTGGCCGCGCGCACGAAAGCGCTGCCACCGAAGATGTAGGCCAGCGTGATACCCAGACTCACCAGCCCGCCAATGCCCAGGGCCGCGCGCAGGATGTGGTTGACCACGGCGATGTTCCAGATGAGCAGCAGCAGGAAGCTGAGCGCGCCGATGGCGCTGGCCTGCTCGGGACTGCCCACCACCAGCAGCACCGGCAGGGCCACCAGCGAGATGACCGCATCGGTGCCGAACAGGGCCGTTGCGCTTTGGATAAAGCGTGCCGAATGGCCCCGCAGCCAAAGCGCCACGGCCAGGAATGCCAGGTTGTAGCCCGCCAGCAGGGCGATCTGCAGCAGCGGCTCCGCCTGCGGGGTGAAGCGCTGGATGACAGGCACGTTGATGGCCGCCGTCACGGCGATGGCAATGCCCATCAGACCCGCGGAACAGGGCAGATCCTCGGGGCCGGCGCGCAGCAGTGCGATGGCGATCAGGCGTTGTACGGGGTTGCTCTGTGACATGACGATCGGTCGTCCATCGGCTGACAAAAAACGACGCAGGGTTGAATCCGGAGGCCCGCCTGGGGTTGCATGCATGGTACCGAGTAAATGGGCCGGCGTCGCGAGGGAGGGAATGGATGCTGGATCGGTTTTTGCACGACGGTATTGAATGGGGGAGTCTGACGCTGGAGCGCCCCGGGGGGGGCACCCGGCATTTCGGGTCGGGGCAGCCCGAGGCGGATATCACTCTCCACGACCGTCGGGTCGAACGTCGCGTGCTGAGCGATCCCGATTTCATGCTGGGGCAGACGTATATGGAGGAGGGGTGGAGCACCTCTGATCTGCGTACGCTGCTGGCCGTGCTGATGGGCAACTTCGACGACTCCGAGCCCGGGAGCGCCAAACGTCTCGTCCAGGCCGCGATCCGTCCGCTGCAGCAGTGGAATCGCCGTGCGGCAAGCCGCCGTAACGTGGCGCATCACTACGACCTCGATGAGTCCCTGTTCCGGCGCTTCCTCGATACCGACATGCAGTACTCCTGCGCCTACTGGCCGGACGGCGTCGATGACCTGGAGAACGCCCAGGCGGCGAAGCGGGCGCTCATCCGTCGCAAGCTCTGCCTCGAGCCGGGCCAGCAGGTGCTGGACATCGGCTGCGGCTGGGGCGGACTGGCCATCGAACTCGCCGAGCAGGCCGATGTGCGCGTGATCGGGCTGACGCTCTCCGAGGAACAGGCCCGGGTTGCCCGCGATCGGGTGCGTGAGCGCGGCCTGGAGGACCGCGTGGACATCCGCATACAGGATTATCGCGACGTCCCCGAGCGCTTCGACCGGATCGTCAGTGTGGGCATGTTCGAGCACGTCGGCGCCCAGTACTACGACACCTATTTCCGGGCCCTGCATGACCATCTCACCCCGGACGGGGTCGTGCTCCTGCATACCATCGGCCGGCTCGGCCGTCCCGGCGTGACCAACCCCTGGATCCGCCGCTACATCTTCCCTGGCGGATACATTCCGTCGATGTCCGAAGTCAGCGCGGCCATCGAGCGCCAGCACCTGGCCACCACTGATCTCGAGGTCCTGCGCCTGCACTATGCCTACACCCTGGCCGCCTGGTTCGAGCGCTTCCAGGCGGTCCGCGATCAGGTGGCGGCGGAGAAGGGCGAGCGTTTCTGCCGGATGTGGGAGTTCTACCTCGCCGCCAGCGAAATGGCCTTCCACTACCGCGGGCTGGTGGTCTTCCACTTCCAGCTGGCCGCCGATCAGGCCGCCGTGCCGCTGTCCCGGGGCTATCTTCATGAGGCTGCCGCCGTCGGCGCTTGATAGACTCTTGCCCGAATACGGGGAAGGGGAGCGATCATGTCTGCGAAAAACGCCTTCTATGCGCAGTCCGGCGGCGTCACCGCGGTCATCAACGCCAGCGCAGCCGGCGTCATCGAGGCGGCGCGGGAGCATCCGGAGCGGATCGGCACCGTCTATGCGGGGGCCAACGGGATCCTGGGTGCGCTGCACGAGGAGCTGATCGACACCGGCGCCGAGTCCGCCGGGGCCATCGCCGCCCTGCGCTACACCCCGGCCGGTGCCTTTGGCTCGGCGCGATACAAGCTCAAGGGGCTGGAGGAGAATCGCGCCGAATACGAACGCCTCATCGAGGTGTTCCGCGCCCACGACATCGGCTATTTCTTCTACAACGGTGGCGGCGATTCGCAGGACACGGCGCACAAGGTCTCGCAGCTGGGTGAGGCCATGGGCTATCCGGTGACCTGCATCGGCGTGCCCAAGACCGTCGACAACGACCTGCCGGTCACCGATACCTGTCCCGGCTTCGGCTCGGTGGCCAAGTACATCGCCGTCGCTACCCGCGAGGCGGGCCTCGATGTGGCCTCCATGGCCGAGACTTCCACCCGGGTATTCATTCTCGAGACCATGGGCCGTCACGCCGGCTGGATCGCGGCGTCCTCCGCGCTGGCCCGCGAGCAGGACGGGGATCCGCCCCATGTCATCCTGCTGCCCGAGGTGCCGCTGGACGAGCAGCGTTTCCTCGATCGAGTCCGCCGGAGCGTGGCGGATTTCGGCTACTGCGTGGTCGTGGTCTCCGAGGGCGTGAAGACCGCTGACGGCCGCTTCCTCTCCGACCAGGGCACGCGCGACGCCTTCGGCCATGTCCAGCTCGGCGGTGTCGCCCCGGTGGTCGCCGCCATGATCAAGAATCATCTGGGCTACAAGTATCACTACGCCATCGCCGACTATCTGCAGCGTGCGGCCCGGCATATCGCCTCGGCCACCGACGTCGAGCAGGCTCATGCGCTGGGGCGGGCGGCGGTGGAGCTGGCGCTCTCCGGGCGTAACGCCGTGATGCCCACCATCGTGCGTGAGTCCGACAGCCCCTATCGCTGGCATATCGGCGACGTGGCGCTGGAGGCGGTGGCCAACCGCGAGGCGAAGATGCCCGACGAATACATCGACGACAGTGGCTTTTTCGTCACCGAGGCCGCGCTGCGTTACCTGCGCCCGCTGATTGCCGGCGAGGACTATCCGCCGTACCGCGACGGGCTGCCCGACTACGCCCGGCTGCGCGGCGAGCGCGTGGCCCGGCGGCTGCCGCCCTTCGGGACCTGACCCGGCCGGGGCGGCTGCGTATAATCCAGCGAGTTTTCAACCTATCGGACCAGGAGCAAGCGCATGGCGTACCAGGGCATCGACGCGGGCAAGAAGCTGCCCGACGACATCAACATCATCATCGAGATCCCGGCGAACGCCGATCCGATCAAGTACGAGGTCGACAAGGACTCCGGGGCCATCATGGTCGACCGTTTCATGGGAACGGCCATGCATTATCCGGCCAACTACGGCTACATCCCGGATACCCTCTGCGGCGATGGTGACCCCCTGGACGCGCTGGTGGTGACGCCCTTCCCGCTCGCCGTGGGCTCGGTGATCCGCTGCCGGCCGGTGGGCATGCTGGAGATGTCCGACGAGGGCGGTGAGGATGCCAAGCTGCTCTGCGTGCCCATCAGCAAGCTCACGCCCATCTACGACCACGTCAAGGCGCCTGAGGACCTGCCGGCCCTGCTGCTCGAGCAGATCAGCCATTTCTTTGAGCGCTACAAGGACCTGGAGCCCGGCAAGTGGGTCAAGGTCAATGGCTGGAAGGGCTACGATGCCGCGGTCGCCGAGATCAACGACTCCGTCAAGCGCTTCGGCGGCTGA
>CAJXND010000025.1 GCA_913056385.1 uncultured Ectothiorhodospiraceae bacterium | reverse complement strand
CGAATCCGATGGTGCGGGACCGATGCAGGATTTCCTGGCGGCGACCGCGCAGCGCCTCGGTATCACGCTGGTGGGCGGGAGCCTGCCGATCCGGGGCGGGGAGCCGGATCGGGTGCGCTCCGCCTGTCTGGTCTACGGGCCCGACGGCCGGCGAATCGCCCGCTACGACAAGCGTCATCTCTTCGATGTCTCGCTGCCCGGCGGCGAAGGCTACCGCGAGTCGGCCACCTTTGCGCCGGGTGATGACATCGTCGTGGCGGACACGCCGGCGGGTCGTCTGGGCCTGTCGATCTGCTATGACCTGCGCTTTCCCGAACACTATCGGGCGCTGGTGGATGCCGGTGCCGACATCCTGCTGGCGCCGTCGGCGTTCACCGCGACCACCGGGGCGGCCCACTGGGCGGTGCTGGTGCGGGCCCGCGCCGTCGAGAACCTCTGTTTCATGCTCGCGGCGGATCAGGGTGGGCTGCATGCCAACGACCGCCGGACCCATGGCGAGAGCCTGATCATCGATCCCTGGGGCGAGTGCCTGGCGACCTGTCCGGTGGGTGGTGGCCCGGGGATGGCCGTGGCCGACCTCGACCGGTCCCACCAGACGCAATTGCGTCAGCGTCTGCCGGCGCTGGGCCACCGGCGCGGCTGACGCCGCGGGGGCGTCAGGTCGGCAGCAGCCCCGTGGGGCAGTCGAGTTGCGTGAAGGCCGGGCCCATGGCGTCGAGACGCATGGCCGTCAACCGGCCACCCCACAGGCAGCCGGTATCCAGGGAGACATAGCCCGGCCCCTGCCGGCAACCCAGCCGCGACCAGTGGCCGCTGAGGACGGTTGTCTCCTGGGGTTGCAGGCGCCTGTTGGGCGTCTCGTACCAGGGATACAGGCCGTCCGGCGCCGTCTCGGGCGGCCCGTTCTCGCCAAAGTCCAGACACCCGTCCGCATGGCAGAAGCGCATCCGCGTGAGGGCATTGATAATGAAGCGAAGCCTCGGCCAGCCGCTCAGTTCCGCCGACCAGGACGCTGGTTCATTGCCGTAGAGATGGGCGAACAGGGTGTCCGCCGACTCGCCCCGGAGGCGGGTTTCGGCCTCGCGGGCACACTGCCGGGCGGTGGTCAGATCCCACTGGGGCGGAATGCCGGCATGCACCAGCGTCAGTCCGCGCGCCGGCTCGGTGAGCAGCGGGCGCTGGCGCAGCCAGTGGAGCAGATCGGCTGCATCCGGTGCTGCCAGCAGGGGTTCGAGTCGATCATTGCGTCGCAGCCGTCCGTGCCCGGCGGCCACGGCAAGGCAGTGGATGTCGTGGTTGCCGAGCACGCTCTCGGCGGCCTCCCCGAGATCCCGGATGAAACGCAGCGTTTCCGCCGCCTGTGGCCCGCGGCCGACGAGATCACCGGTGAACCAGAGCCGGTCGCGGGCGGGATCGAACCCCAGGCGCTCGAGGAGCCGGCGCAGCGGATCGAGGCAGGCATGGACATCTCCGATGGCATAGTCGGCCATATCGGCTCCTAGTCGGGGAATTCCTGACGCTCAAGGATCCGGGCCAGCCGCCCGTAGCCGGCCAGATCGACCTGTTCGGCCCGGGTCGCCGGATCGATGTCGGCGGCTTCGATGGCCCCGGCATCCAGCAGTCCGTTCAGTGCATTGCGCAAGGTCTTGCGGCGCTGCGCAAAGGCCCGTGCCACGACCTGGCCGAGGCAGTCGTCATCGACATCCCCCAGCGGTCGCTCGCGATGGGGGACGAGGCGCACGAACCGTGAGGTGACCCGGGGTGGCGGTGAGAAGGCGCCGGGGTGGACGTCGAACAGCGGTTCCACCTGGCAGCGGGCCTGCATCATGACCGACAGCCGCCCGTAGGTCTTGCTGCCCGGGGCTGCCGCCATGCGATCCACGACCTCGCGCTGCAGCAGTACATGCAGATCCCGGATGCCCGCGGTTGGTGCGGTGAGATGGAAGAGCAGCGGCGTGGACAGGTTGTAGGGGAGGTTGCCGATGATGCGCAGCGCCTGGTTGGCCTGGTCGATCAGCGGCGCCAGAGGGAACGTCAGCGCGTCATCCTCGATGACCTGCAGTTGTCCGGCCTGCGCCGCCGGGTGCCGGCGCAGGCCGGCGGCGAGGTCGCGGTCGATCTCGATGGCCGTCAGCTGCACGCCGTGATCCAGCAGTGGCCGTGTCAGTGCCCCCTGCCCCGGGCCGATCTCCAGGAACGACTCCCCCGCCCGCGGCGATATGGCCATGATCATCTGCTGGATGATCATTCGGTCGTGCAGGAAGTTCTGTCCGAATCGGCGCCGGGCGCGGTGCATGGATCAGCCGCCGGCCCGGCTCATGCGGATCGCCTCGCGGATGGCCGCCTGCAGGCTGCCGGGCTCGGCCATGCCGCGGCCGGCCAGGTCGAGGGCGGTGCCGTGATCCACCGATGTGCGGATGATGGGCAGTCCCAGGGTGATGTTCACGGCATGGCCGAACCCGACGTGCTTGAGAACCGGAAGGCCCTGGTCGTGGTACATGGCCAGCACCGCATCGGCATCCGCCAGATGGCGGGGCGTGAACAGGGTGTCCGCCGGCAGCGGCCCGGTCAGATTCAGCCCCTCGCCGCGCAGTCGCTCCAGTACCGGGGTGATGATCTCGATTTCCTCGCGGCCCAGGTGGCCGGACTCGCCGGCATGGGGGTTGAGGCCCGCCACCAGGATATGCGGGCGGGACAGGCCGTAGAAGCGCACGAGGTCGTCATGGAGGATGCGCAGGACGCGCGAGAGCCGCTCGTCGGTGATCGCATCGGGCACCGTCCGCAGCGGCAGATGCGTCGTCGCGAGGGCGACGCGCAGGGAGTCGGCGGCGAGCATCATCACCGGCATCGGGGCGCCGGTGCGTTCGGCGAGGAACTCGGTGTGCCCGCTGAACGGCTGCCCGGCCTCGTTGATGACGCCCTTGTGCACGGGGCCGGTGACCATGGCCTGGAAACGGTTGTCCAGACAGCCGTCAACGGCGATGCGGAGGGTCTCCAGCACGTAGGCCGCATTCGCCGGATCGAGCATGCCCGGCGTCACCGGCGTATCCAGCTGAACCGGCACGATCTCCAGCTGGCCCGGGGCCGGGTCTGTGGACGGCTCGAAGGGTGTGACCCTGGCCCCCACGCTTTCCATCAATGCCGGATCGGCAATGGCCACCAGCCGCGCCTCGGGGAAGGCGTTGCCCAGGCCTGCCACCAGTTCCGGGCCGATACCGGCCGGTTCGCCCGGCGTGATGGCAATGCAGGGCCGGGTGATCATCCGGCGGCTCCGAGTCGCGACTCGACGTAGGCCTCCTCACGCAGCTCGCGCAGCCAGAGCTCGGTTTCCTCCTCGCTCTTGCGCTGCCGGATGGCCGCCTCGGCCTCTTCCCGGGCGATGGTCTCGCTGGCATCGCGCTCGCGCCAGTCGACCACCTCGGCGATATGCCAGCCGCCGCGGGTGCGGAAGATTTCACTGACCTCCCCGGCCTCCAGCGACGTCACCGCCGAACGGAAGCCGGGCGGGAGGTTGTCGGGATCGATCCAGCCCAGGTCGCCGCCATCGCCCGCCGAGGTGGGGTCGTCGGAATTGGCCCGGGCCAGATCGGCGAAATCGCTGCCGCCCATGATCCGCTCGCGGAGGGCCTGCAGCCGCATGCGCGCGTCGGTGTCGGTGACCACCTCGTTGGTCTCGATGACGATATGACGAAGGTTGGCCTGCCGGATCATCTGCTCGTCACCGCCGCGGGTCTCCCGCAGGCGATAGATCTGGAAGCCCGCCGGGGCGCGCAGCGGCGAGGTGTACTGCCCGGGTTCGAGCTCGCGAATCGCATCGGCGCCCGTCTGGGGCAGCTGGGAGGCCGGACGCCAGCCCATGTCGCCGCCCTCCAGCGCATTGCGCGCGTCCGACTCGGACGCGGCCACCCGGGCAAAGGACTCGCCGGCATCCAGTCGCTCGACCACCGCGTCGGCGCGCGCCCGGGCCTCGGCGATGGCATTGGCAGAGGCGGCCTCGGGCACACTGATGAGGATCTGCTCCAGACGGTATTCGCGGTCGAGACTGCGGTTGCGCTCGATGAACTGCTGGATTTCCTGTTCGGTGATGTCCACGCGCTGGTTCATCACCTGCTGACGGAGCCGGCTGATGACGATCTCGCGGCGCAGCTGCTCCCGGAACCGGGCCATGTCCAGGCCCTGGGTCTCAAGGGCATCACGCAGCCCGGTGAGGCTGAGACCGTTACGCTCGGCGACCCGGCGCACCGCCGCGTCGAGGGTGGCCGAGTCCACGCGGATCCCGCGGCGTTCGGCGACGTTGAGCTGCAGCGTCTGCATGATCAGGCGCTCGAGGACCTGGCGGCGCAGTTCCTCGGCCGGGGGCATGCGCACATTGCGTTGCTCGAGATCCTGGCGCACGGAGATCAGCTCGGTTTCCAGTTCCGAGGCCAGGACAACGTCGTCATTGACCAGAGCGATGATGCGCTCGAGCACCACCTCCTGGGCCTGGGCGATGTTGAGGGAGAGCAGAAGCAGCAGCGTAGCGATTAGTGGTCTTGCCATCGATTTCAGCGCCCCGGGTCGTAGCCGTCGATTTCATCGCGAAGGAATGGCCGGATTCTATCACCGATGCCGCCCAGTCCCCGGAGTTCCAGTTCCAGCATGAACGCACGCTCCAGGCGAGCGCCGTCCCGATCGGGGTCGCGCTGGAGTGACTCGCGGCTGACCAGTCGCCAGGCATGACAGCAGCCGGCCTGCTCGACGCCGAGGAAGCGTTCCCGGGCGTCACCGCCCTGCAGGTCCTGCAGCAGGCCGCCGAACAGACGCCAGCCGGTGGCCACCGGAAGGGTGAACGAGGCCTCGGCCTGGTCCAGGGTGGTGTCGCCGTCGCGCTCGCGCTGGCGCAGCCCCAGGTTGACGATGCGCTCGCTCCCGCCCTGCCAGCGCAGCAGCGCCCGCAGGCTGCGATTACCGCTCGTCTCGGGATCCCAGCGGTAGTCGGTGCTGGCGCTGAAACCCCGCGGGAGATTCAGGCGCAGCTCGGTGATGATCTCGGATTGATTGCGGGCCGGGTCGCCGTCCGCCGCCACCTCGCGATCGCCGAAGTAGTGGATCTGTCCCACCGATGCCCGCAGGTACTCGCGGCCGCTGCGCTCGTCGACGAAGCGCGTGGTGACGCCGGTGGTCAGGCGTTCGCCGTCCTCGATGCGGTCGGGGCCGCTGAAGGTGGTCTCGCGGAACATGCCGCTATAGGTGAGTGTCGTCGCGGCGCTGTCGAAAACCGGCAGGTCGGACTGGTCGCGCTTCGGTGCATAGCGGTAGAAGAGCCGCGGCTCCAGGGTCTGGTAGACGCCGTCGAAGAGCGTGCCGGGGCGCTCCAGGAAAAGCCCGGCGTCCAGCGTGTACAGCGGCATGGAACGGCTCGGTGTCGCATCATCCCCGGGCAGGGTGCCGTCGAGGTCGTAGTCGGTGTATCGCCAGGTGACGGCGGGTTCCAGGTAGTAGCCGAGCCGCCGCCAGGGCAGCGCGATGCGGGGGGCCATGTCCACCCGCCGGCCGCGGGTGCGCTCGCTGACCGGATGAGTGAACTCGGTGACCTCCGCGTTGAGGGAATAGTCCAGCGGGCCGATGCCGTCGACGGGATTGTAGCCAAGCCGCAGGCGTGGTTCGCGGGCGTACGGCTCGTCGTCTTCCTGAATGGCCTGGTCGATCTGCTGCCAGTACTGGGTGTCCACCGAGGCGGTAAAACCATTCCGCGCCCAGGCGAGGCTCGCCTCGCTCTCCAGGAAGGCGGCGGAGCGGGTGTCGAAATCGTTGCTGAAGTCGTCGGTGTAGAACGGATCGCTGACCCGCTGCTGGTGCAGGCGACCGCGCAGCGAACCGCCGACGGCCAGGCGGTGATCCTGGTCGATGGACCAGCGGTCTTCACCGAAGGCGTCGTCATCGGGCAGGTAGCTGCCATCGATCTCGCCCTCGACCCAGTCCTCGAGGTAGCGGAATTCACCGCCGAGCATCAGGCCACGCTTGCCGTAGAGGGTGGGGGTGAGCGTGGCGTCGCGATCGGGGGCGATATTCCAGTACCAGGGCAGCGCCACGGTGGCGCCGCTCGCCTGCGACTGGCCGATGGTGGGCGCCAGGAATCCGCTGAGGCGCTCATCCCCCACGGGGAACTGCAGATAGGGGGTGTAGAAGACGGGGAGTCCGCCGATGGCCAGCACGGCGTCCCGGGCACGTCCCTGTCGCGATTGCGTATCGATCTCGGCGCTGCCGGCGCGCAGGGTCCAGAACTCGCGGCCGGGCAGGCAGGTGCTCAGGGTGACGCCCTCGTAGCGGCTGACGGTCGGTCCCTCCCGGATGATGCGCTCGGCCCGGCCCTGAAGATGGCCGGCAGCGATGCGGTACTCGCTGACCCCCTCGAAGCGACCACGCTCCGGTGCGAGCCAGTAGCGGGCCCGCTCGCCGGCGATCAGCAGACCGGACTCGCGCAGCCGGATGGCGCCATCGGCCTGTATCTCACCGGCCCCGGTGTCATAGCGCAGCTGCTCGCCGGTGAAGGTCTGATCGCCGCGGCGGAGCATGACACCGCCGGTGAATTCATAGACCGGCGGGGAACCGCTGACGCTCGCCTGGTCGGCGCTGATGCGCACCGGCGCCCGGCCCGTGGCGCGCGCCTCGGCATCGCCCGCCACCGGCTCCAGCAGGGGCGCGGCGCACAGGGCCCAGCGGCCGTTGTCCTGCGCCGTGGCCGTCATGCAGGCCGTGGTCAGAACGAGGGCAGTCAGTAGCGTTCGCGGTGTTCGCTGCAAGTAAGCGCCTGATTCAGTCGATGGGCGGAAGCACAAGTCCGGAAAGGGTACCCTATGCATTCCATCGGGACCACGCGTGGAGGACGCCGGCAGTCTTGGACGGGCAGACAGGGGATGAGCGCGACCGGGCCATGGCCGACTGGCTCTGTCAACGGGGCATGGATCCGGGGCGGCTCCGGCCGCTGGGCGCCGATGCCAGCACACGTCGCTACTTCCGGATCATGGGCCCCGACGGTCCGCGCGTGGTGATGGATGCCCCGGCGCAGGCCGGGAGCTGCGAGGCCTTTCTGCGCGTCCAGCGTCTCATGGCAGGTGCCGGGCTGCATGTGCCCCGCGTCGAGGCGGCGGACTGCCGTCCGGGCTTCATGCTGCTGGAGGATCTCGGCGATGACGGCTATCTGGCCGGTCTGGCCGGGCCGGACCGGGCGCGATTGCTGGATGATGCCCTCCATGCCCTGGTGCGCTGGCAGGCGGCGACCCGACCGGATGTGTTGCCAGGCTTCGATGCCGACCGCCTGGCCACCGAGCTGGCGCTCTTCCCGGCCTGGTACGTGGAGCGCCATCTGGGGGTCGTGCCCGATGCCGAATGGCGGCGGCGCTGGGAGGCGGGCAGTGCGGCACTGATCGACGCCGCGACGGCACAGCCGCAGGTCTGGGTGCATCGGGATTTCATGGCGCGGAACCTGCTGGTCAGCGAGCCCAATCCCGGCGTCATCGATTTCCAGGACGCGCTGCTCGGGCCGGTGACCTACGATCCGGCGAGCCTGTTACGGGATGCATTCTTCAGTCTTGATCCGGCGGAAGAGGCCGGCTGGATCGAACGCTATCTCGAACGGGCCGGACGGGCCGGCGTTCCACTGCCGGCGGATCCGGTGCGGGCCCTGGACCTGATGGCCGCGCAGCGCCATCTCAAGGTCCTGGGTATCTTCGCGCGTCTCCGGCATCGTGATGACAAACCGCACTACATCGGCGATGCGCCGCGCTTCCTGGCCTATCTCGAGCGGGAGTTGCGGCCGTATCCGGCATTCCACGACCTGGCGGATCTGGTGGGGGCGCTGCCGTCACCGCCGGCGGCGGCTCCCGCATGAACGCGATGATCCTGGCCGCCGGTCGCGGCGAGCGCATGCGGCCCCTGACCGATCACTGCCCCAAGCCGCTCCTCACGGTGGGCGGCCGGACCCTGCTCGACTGGCACCTGGAGCGCCTGGCCGCTGCCGGGTTCGAGCGGGTGGTCATCAATATCGCCTGGCTGGGTGGACTCATTCGGCGGCACCTGGACCACCATGCGCCTCCCGGCCTGGAGATCCACCTCTCCGACGAGGGTGACCAGGCCCTGGAGACCGCCGGCGGCATCGCCCGGGCCCTGCCGCTTCTCGGTACCGAGCCGTTCGTCGTGATCAACGGCGATGTCTGGACCGATCTCGACCTCGCCAGCCTGCCGGCGGCCCCGGAGGGGCTTGCGCATCTGGTGCTGACCGATAATCCGGCCCATCACCCGGACGGCGATTTCTGGCTGGCGGAGGACGCAGTCGTGACGCACGGCCCGGGATGTCGGCTGACCTTTACCGGGATCGGCTGTTATCGCCCGGAGCTCTTCGCCGGGGTGGGCCAGGACATCGTCCCCCTGGCGCCGCTGTTACGTCGTGCCAGCGAGCGTCGCCAGCTAACGGGCCAATACCACGGCGGCGAGTGGCATGACATTGGTACGCCGACGCGACTGGCGGCCCTGGATACTCGTCTCAGTGCCGACCGAGGCCCGTCAGCAGATGCGCCGTGAGGCCGTCGAATGCCTCGCTCAGCGAACAGTCAACACCCAGTGAGGACAGATCGGTCACCGGCATGCCGGCGTAGCCGCAGGGGTCGATGCGCCGGAACGGTGCCAGATCCATGGCGATGTTGACCGCCAGACCGTGATAGCTGCAGCCGCGGCGGATCCGCAGACCCAGGGCAGCGATCTTGGCCTCGCCGACGTAAACGCCGGGTGCATCCGCCCGCGGCGCCGAGTCGATGCCCTGGTCGGCGAGCCAGTCCACCACGGTCTTCTCCAGGAGACTGACCAGGCTGCGGGCACCGAGACCCTGACGGCGCAGATCGAGCAGGGGGTAGAGGATCGCCTGGCCGGGGCCGTGGTAGGTCACCTGCCCCCCGCGGTCGGTCTGCAGCAGGGGGATGTCGCCGGCATCCAGCACATGCTCGGCCCGGCCGGCCTGTCCGAGGGTGAACACCGGCGGATGCTCCACCCGCCAGATTTCATCCGCCGAATCGGCGTCGCGTTCGTCGGTCAACCGGCGCATGGCACGCCAGACGGTGTCGTAGTCGCAACGCCCCCAGTCCTGGACCCGGATTTCACCTGCCATCAGAGCGTGGCGAGCACACCGTCGTGGGCCTGGAGATCGGCATAGATGGCGTCGAGCTGGGCCCGGCTCCGGGCGGTGACGGTCACCGTGACGGACATGAAACGTCCACCGCGGCTGTGGGCGGTGTGCAGGCGCTGTTCGGAGACCTCCGGCGCATGCTGCGCGACGATATGCCGGATGGCCTCGGCCAGGCCGTTGTCAACCGGTCCCATCGCCTTGACGGGGAACTCGCAGGGGAAAGTCAGGCCTTCCGGCCGTTCGTTCAATTCATCCATAGCAACAGGCTGTCAACGGTGCGTGAGACCAGTCCTCCTTCAGGGACCGACTCCAGGGCGACGATATCGCGCCGGGTCACCGGCTCGCCATCCAGCGAGACCTGCAGCTCGCCCAGGGGTTCACCGAGATCCACTGGTGCCTCGAGCCGGTCGGCGATGGTCATACTGGCATCCAGGCGCTCATAGGCGCGGGTCGGAATGGTGACATAGACATCCTCGGTGACACCGACGGGCAGGGCGTCGACGTTGCCCTTCCAGATGCGCGGCGTGTCGATGGCCTCGTCGGCGGCGTACAGGCGGTGGGTCTCGAAGAAGCGATAGCCGTAGTTGAGCAGCGCCTTGGACTGCTGGACGCGGGCCTCCGGGGTGCCGGCGCCCATGACCACCGAGATCAGCCGCATACCGTCGCGGCTGGCGGAGGTGGCCAGGCAATAGCCGGCCGCCTGGGTGTAACCGGTCTTGACGCCGTCAACGGAGTCGTCCTGCCAGAGCATGCGGTTGCGGTTGAACTGCTCGATGTCATTCCAGGTGAAGGCGCGCTCCGAGTAGTAGCTGTAGTACTCGGGGAAGCGGGCGATCAGGGCACGGACCAGACGGGCGGTGTCTTCCACCGAGGCGTAGTGTTCAGGGTCGGGCAGGCCGGCGGCGTTGGTGTAGTGGGTATTGTCCATGCCGAGTTCGGCGGCGTACTGGTTCATCAGCGCGGCGAAGGTCTCCTCGCTGCCCGCGACATGCTCGGCGAGGGCGACACTGGCATCGTTGCCGGACTGGATGATCATGCCGCGCAGCAGGTTCTCGACACTGATGCGATCACCCACCTCGATGAACATGCGCGAACCGGGGGCGCGCCAGGCCCTCTCGCTGACCAGGATCTCTTCGTCGAGGGTCAGGTTGCCCGACTTCAATTCGCTGAACACAACAAACGCGGTCATGACCTTGGTCAGGCTGGCCGGATCGCGTCGCAGATCGACGTTTTTCTCGGCGAGGATCTCACCGCTGTGGAAGTCCATGAGGACATAGCTCTCCGCGCCCAGCACCGGCGGGGCAGGGATGGGCATGGGCTGGGACTGCGCCGCGGCCTGGGTGCCGAGGAGCAGGGTGAGCAACAGGACGGTCAAGCGAAGCAGCGTCATGGGCGATGGTCTCAGTCAGCAGTGGCGGTGTCGTCAGGGATAATGACATGCCCGGGCGAAAAACGGGCACGCTGGAGTTCGGCGCTGAGGCGATCGACGGCGGCGACATCGGGTAATGGCCCGACGCGCACGCGATGCAGGCCATCATCGCCGCGGTGGATGCGGGGTGCCGCGGAGAGCCCGGCCCCGTTCAGTTCGTCCGCCAGCTGGCGGGCATTGGCCGCCTGGCTGAAGGCCGCGAGCTGGATCCAGTATGCCGGCTGGTCGCGCTCGGGTCCGTTATCGTCGGTTCCGGCGGCGACCGTGCGGACCCGGGCGGGGCTAGGCTCGTCCGGTGTCACGGTGCGGATCTCCACCGGCGCGGTGCCGGTGCCGAGCATGCCCAGCTTGGCCGCCGCGGCATAGGAGAGGTCAATGATGCGCTTGTCGGCGAAGGGTCCGCGGTCGTTGACCTTGACCACGATGCGGCGGCCATTGCCCAGATGCTGTACTTCCACCCAGGTGGGCAGGGGGAGGTGCTTGTGGGCGGCCGTCATGGCGTACATGTCGTAGGGCTCGCCGCTGGAGGTGCGCCGGCCATGGAACTTGCTGCCATACCACGAGGCGATGCCGCGTTCGCGATGGCCGGCCGCAGTGTCCATGACGCGGTAGCGCTTGCCGAACACCTCGTAGCGCTCCGGGTTGCCGTACCGGCTGCGCGGGGCATCCTGCGGCACGGCATCGGGAATCGCCATGGGGTCGTCGAGGACGCGGCCCGGGCCATCGCCGGGTTCCGGCACGATGCTGCTGCACCCGACCAGCACCAGTGTCACCAGCAGGACAGCCAGGGCCTTCATTGCCGGGCCTCCCGAATGGCGTCGGCCAGCTGATGGACCGCCATGGCATAGAGGGCGCTGTGGTTGTAGCGCGTAATGGCGTAGAAATTCTGCAGCGTCACCCAGTATTCGGTGCCGTTCTCCCGTTCCAGCGCCAGCAATCGCGCGCTCTGTCCGCCCTCCAGCGGCCGCTGGGGCTGCACGCCGGCCTGCTCCAGCCCGGCCACGGTGTCCACCGGCTCCAGGGGCGTTCTCAGGAAGGCCTGCCAGGCCATCCCGTCGACGCGGGCCGGGACCGCAACCGGGGCATCGGCCTGCCAGCCATGGAGGGCGAGATAGTGGCCGACACTACCGATGGCGTCGGCGGTCTCGGAGAACAGGTCACGCCGGCCGTTCTCATTGAAGTCCACCGCGTAGGCGCGGTAGCTGCTGCTGATGAACTGCGGCACACCCATGGCACCGGCGTAGGAGCCGAGCGGCGTGGTCGGGTCCATGCCCTCCTCGTCGGCGAGCACCAGGAATTCCTCGAGTTCGGAGCGGAAGAAGTCGGCCCGGGGCGGATACGCGAACCCCAGCGTGCGCAGGGAATCGATCACCCGATGACGACCCCGATAGCGGCCGTAGAGGGTCTCCACGCCGATGATCGCCACGATCACCGCCGGCGGGACCCCGTAGCGGGCCTGCGCGGCACTCAGCCACCCGGCGTGTTCATCCCAGTAGTCCACGCCGGCGGCGATTCGGTCCTCGGTGAGGAAGATCCGGCGGTAGCGGTACCAGGGCAGCGCCTCGGCGGGGTTGCTGATCGCTTCGATGATCTCGGGCTGATGGCGGGCCTCGTCGCGGATCAGGCGTTCCACGGCGTCTGCGTCCATGCCGTGACGGGCGGCCATTGCCTCGGAGAAATCCCGCAGCGCCCGCGGGTCGGCGGGGTCTTCGCCGTGGGCGGTAACACTGCAGGCCGACAGGGTGATGAACCCCAGGCAGACGATCAGCAAAGACAGGAGACGACGGATGGTGTTCACGATGACCACATGCGGCGGTGGGTGTGGATAGCCATGAGAATACCGAACCCCGCGAGAAGCGTCACCATGGACGATCCGCCGTAGCTCACCAGGGGCAGTGGCAGGCCCACCACCGGCAGGAGCCCCGAGACCATGCCGATGTTCACGAAGCAGTAGACAAAGAAGGTCAGGGTCAGTCCGCCGGCGAGCAGACGCGAGAAATTGTCCTGGGCCTCCTGGGCGATCCACAGACCGCGGGCGATGATGGCGAGGTAGACGGCGAGGATCAGGATGACGCCGAGCAGGCCGAACTCTTCGGCCATCACCGCGAAGACAAAGTCGGTGTGCCGCTCGGGGATGAATTCCAGATGGGCCTGCGTGCCGTTCAGCCAGCCCTTGCCGCTGACACCGCCGGATCCGATGGCGATCTGCGACTGGATGATGTTGTAGCCGGCACCGAGCGGATCGCGCTCGGGGTCGAGAAAGGTGAGAACGCGCTGGCGCTGGTAGTCCTGCATGCCGAAAAACCACAGCACCGGCGCCGCCGCCGAGACGAGTACCGCCATCAGCGCCATCAGGCGCCAGCTGATGCCGCCGAGAAAGAGCACGCTGGCGCCGGCGGCGGCCACCAGTACGGCGGTGCCCAGATCGGGCTGGGCACCGATCAACCCCACCGGCAGGGCGATCACCAGAACGGCGAGCGCGGCGCGCCCCAGGCTGACCGGCAGCGGTCCGCGGGCCATCAACCAGGCCACCATCATGGGCAGTGCGAGTTTCATGAGCTCGGAGGGCTGGAATCCGATCACGCCCAGATCCAGCCACCGGCGCGCGCCACCGCCGATCTGACCGGCCACCAGCACGGCGATCAGCAAGAGCAGGACGACGCCGAAGACCCAGGGCGCCAGCCGGGCCAGGCGCCAGGGGGGAATCTGAGCGGCCACCACCAGCACGCCCAGGCCGATGCCGAGGCGGGTGAGATGATCGTGAACGGGCTCGATGCGCCCGCCGAAGGCGCTGTAGAGCACGACGACGCCGATGCCGGCCAGCAGCGCGAGCAGTGCCAGCAGCACCCCGTCCAGGTGCAGGGCGCGTTGCAGCAGGTCCCCGGTGGCCCGCCGCGCCGCCTCGTTAACGCCACCCGCGGGCCAGTTCATCCCGTGCCTCCAGTTGCTCCATCCAGGCGTCGATCACGCGGCGCGCCATGGGGGCCGCCGTGGCGCTGCCGCTGCCACCGTTCTCCACCACCACGGCCACGGCAATGCGCGGCGAGGTGGCCGGCGCGAAGGCGGTGAACAGCGCATGGTCGTGGAAGCGCTCATCAATGGCGTCCTCGTCGTACTCCTCGTCCTGGGCGATGCCGATGACCTGCGCGGTGCCGGTCTTCCCGGCAATCCGGTAGTCCAGATCCTCGCCGATGGCGCGGGCCGTGCCGCGCGGGCCGTGGACCACCTCGACCATGGCGTCGATCGCGATCTGCCAGAGTGCCTCGTCGTCAAGGGTCAGTGGCTCCACGAGCGGTGGTTCGACGGCCTCGCCACCCCCTGTGTCCAGCAGGTGCGGCCTGACCGGCGCGCCGCGGTTGGCGAACATGGCCGTGGAGGCGGCCAGCTGGATCGGCGTGGCGAGGGTGAACCCCTGGCCGATGCCGGTGTTCACGGTCTCGCCCTGGTACCAGGGCTCGCCCAGATTCTCCCGCTTCCACTCGCGGGAGGGCATGATGCCGGTCCGCTCGCCGGGCAGATCAACGCCGGTCTCGAGGCCGAAACCGAAGCGGGTCATCCAGTCGTGCACGGCGTCAATGCCCATCTGGTAGGCGAGGTCGTAGTAGTAGATATCACAGGACTGGGCCACCGACTGGATCAGGTCGACATGACCGTGACCCTCTGGCTTCCAGTCCCGCCAGGTGCGGGAGACGTTGGGCAGATGGTAGCGGCCGTTGCAGAAAATCGTCTCGTCGGGATCGATATGACCCGACGCGGCACCGGCCAGCCCCAGGAAGGGCTTGACCACGGAGCCCGGCGGATAGCGCCCACGCAGCGCCCGGTTGAACAGCGGCTGGTCGGGATGACCGCGCATTGATCGAAACGCCTCGCGATCGAGACCGCGCGAGATCGCGTTGGGATCGAAGCCGGGCTTGCTCGCCAGGGCCAGGATGCCGCCGGTGCGCGGGTCCATGGCGACGATGGCGCCGCGGTAATCGCCCAGCGCCTCCTGCGCGACACGCTGCAGCTCGATGTCCAGCGTCAAGCGGATGTCATCGCCCGGCACCGGGGGCTCGCGATCGATGATCGAGAGCGGCCGCCCGAGGGCATTGGTCTCGATGCGTTCCAGGCCCATTTCCCCGCGCAATCGATCCTCGTAGGCGCGTTCCACGCCGGTCTTGCCGATCATGCTGGTGCCACGGTAGCGGCGCCGGTCGCGATCGCGCAGTTCCGACTCGCTGATCCGGCCGACATAGCCGATGGCGTGCGAAGCAACGGGCCCGTAAGGATAGTGGCGGGTGAGATGGGGGTGCACTTCGACGCCGGGGAATCGGTGACGGTTGACTGCGAGCCGGGCTACATCGGCGTCGGTCAGCTGGAGCTTGAGCGGGATTTCCTGAAAACCGCGGGCCCGTCGACGCGCCTCCTCGAAGGCGTCGATGTCCTCGGGGCTGAGGTCGATCAGGCCGCCCAGTTCCTCGAGCAGGGCATCCATATCGCCCACCTGCTCGGGGATGACCGTGAGCCGGAAGGCCGGGCGGTTTTCAGCGAGGATACGACCGTCCCGGTCGAGGATGAGCCCCCGGGTGGGCGTCACCGGTGCGAGGCGAACCCGGTTGTCCTGGGACTGGGCGGCGAAATGGTCATACTGGGCGATCTGCAGGTAGGCGATGCGTCCCGCCAGAACGCCGAACAGCACCGTCGCGATCACGCCTGCGACCAGCAGCCTGCCGCGCACCACGCGGCGTTCGCCGGTCTTGTCACGCAACAGGTCGAGACTCATCTCAGTTGACCCGGTAGGCGCGGCGCAGGAAGCGCAGCAGCAGGAACATCGGCGGCCAGATCAGCGTGCTGGTGAGCACCGGCAGCCAGAACTGCCAGTCGAGCGCCGGCGCATTCATCAGGCCCCGGGTCAGGAACAGCGAACCGCGGACCAGCAGGAGGAGCAGCAGGACGGTGAGGGCCTGCTGCCAGACCGGGAAGTTGCGGATGCGCTGGTAGAGCTGGATGGTCAGGTAGGCGGCCAGCGCAAAGGCGAGGGCATGTGAGCCCAGCGGCGTTGCCTGCAGGACGTCCTGCAGCAGCCCCACCAGCCAGGCGATGCCCACCCCCACCCGGACGGGCAGCGCCAGACTCCAGTAGATGATGACCAGCATGGTCCATTCCGGCCGCCAGGGCTCGAGGACCCCCGGCAGCGGCAGGACGGTGAGCACCAGGGCCAGCAGCATGGTGAGTGCGATCAGCCAGCGCCCATGGGGCCGCGCATCATTCATCGTCGGTCTCCCCGCCGGGTTCCGGCTCCCCGGTGACCGCCATGTCAGCCGCGGCGGCGCCGCGCTCGATGAGGAGCACCTCCTGGACGCGGCCCAGCGCGCCGAGCGGTTCCACCTCTACCCGCGAGAATTCGCGCCCGGGATTGGTGGTGACGCTGCGTACCTCACCCACCGGGTAGCCCGCCGGGAAACGCCCGCCCAGCCCCGAGGTGACGAGCAGATCACCGGCGCGGATGTTGGCGTTGTTGGGCAGACTGCCGATGGTGAGCGTGTTGGTCCGGCCGGTGCCAAAGGCGACGCTGCGCAGGCCGTTTCGATTGACCTGCACCGGAATGCCATGACTCGGGTCGCTGATGAGGCGAACGGTAGCGGTGAACGGCGAGACGCGCTCGACCTGGCCGATAACGCCATCCGAATCGATCACCGGTTGGCCGACATGAATACCGTCGCGGAGGCCCTTGTCGATCTGGATCAGGTGGCTGAACGGATCCAGGTCCACGGCCACCAGCTCGGCGATCAGGACCGGCCGTTCCAGTTCGTAGGAGGAGTCGAGGAGGCTGCGCAGGCGGATGTTTTCCACCTCCAGCGCATCGAGGCGTTGGAGGCGGGCCTCGTAGATGCGCTGGCGATCGCGCAGGCGCTGATTCTCACTGACCAGCTCCCGACGGCTGGTCAGTGACTGATCGGTGAGGTTGGCCAGCTGATCGGGCAGCCCGGCCAACAGGCGAACCGGGTGGACCGCGGCGGAGAGGGTCTGCCGCGCCGGCTCCAGCAGCCCCTGGCGATGATCGATGACGAGGAGCGCGACCGACAGCAGGGCCAGCAGCACGAACCGTACCGTGGTCGATGGAGCCTGTGCGAATAGCGGTTTGATGGCCTGGCGTCCTCCGGCGAATCGCGTAATGCCAAAAGCCTAGCGGGCGCCCGGTCGAGCCCTCAAGCGCCTGTGCCTTCGGCCGGACCCGACAGGTCTACTCGCTGGTGAACAGGTCGGCGCCCTTCTCGTCCATCAGCTCCAGCGCCCGGCCGCCACCCCGCGCGACGGAGGTCAGCGGATCCTCGGCGATGACCACCGGCAGACCGGTCTCCTCCATCAGCAGTCGGTCGATGTTGCGCAGCAGGGCCCCGCCACCGGTGAGCACGATGCCGCGCTCGGCGACGTCCGCGCCGAGCTCGGGCGGCGTCTGCTCCAGTGCCGTCTTGACCGCGCCGATGATGCCGGAGAGCGGCTCTTGAAGGGCCTCGAGCATTTCGTTGCTGTTCAGCGTGAAACTGCGCGGGATGCCCTGGGCGAGGTTGCGGCCCTTGATCTCGAGCTCGCGGACCTCGTTGCCGGGGAAGGCCTGGCCGATCTCGTGCTTGATGCGCTCGGCGGTGGCCTCGCCGATGAGGATGCCGTAGTTGCGGCGTACGTAGTTGACAATCGCCTCGTCGAACCGGTCGCCCCCGATGCGGACCGAGGCCGAATAGACAATGCCGTTCAGCGACAGCACCGCCACCTCGGAAGTCCCCCCGCCGATGTCGAGGACCATGGAGCCTCGCGCCTCGCCGACGGGCATGTTGGCGCCGATGGCGGCGGCCATGGGTTCCTCGATGAGATAGACCTCGCGGGCGCCGGCGCCGGCCGCCGATTCCCGGATGGCGCGACGCTCGACCTGGGTGGAGCCGCAGGGTACGCAGACCAGCACGCGCGGGCTCGGCCGGAAGAAACGCGCCTCATGCACCTTCTTGATGAAGTACTGGAGCATCTTCTCGGTGACCGTGAAATCGGCGATGACGCCGTCCTTCAGCGGGCGGATCGCCTTGATGGTGCCCGGGGTGCGACCGAGCATGAGCTTGGCCTCGCGCCCGACGGCGGCGATGGTCTTGGGGCCCCCGTCGCGGTCCTGCCGGATCGCCACCACGGACGGCTCATCGAGCAGAATGGACTGCCCGCGGGAGTAGATCAGCGTATTGGCCGTGCCGAGATCGATCGAAAGATCGTTGGAGAAAATGCCCCGTATGCCCTTGAACATGAAGAAATCCAGACGAGTGGGAAAGATTCGCTAATCTATCAACCGCCGGGGGTTTGGGCAAGCAGGTCGGTGTGGTAGCTTAACGCGCTTGACGCTTGATTCTCGAGGTAATCCCGCATGTCCATCGACGCCGATGAAGTGGCGCAGATCGCGCATCTGGCCCGGCTGGCCGTCAATGCCGAAGTCAGTCAGGCCCACGCGCAGAACCTGTCCGAGATCCTCGCCTTCGTCGAGCGGCTCGGCGCCGTCGACACGACCGGGGTGGAGCCGCTTGCCCATCCGCTGGAGATGACCCAGCGCCTGCGTCCCGACGAGGTCTGCGAGGACAACCAGCGCGAGCGCTTCCAGGCCATCGCGCCGCTGACCGAGGACGGTCATTACCTCGTCCCGCGCGTCATCGAATAATCCCGCCCGACAGGGCCCCGGCTCAGGATTCGACCGACCATGCATGACCGGACCATTGCCGAACTCGGCGCGGCGCTCGAGCGCGGCGAGTGTTCCAGCGTCGAGCTGACCCGCTCGACCCTCGACGCCATCGAGCAGGCCGCCGAACTCAATGCCTTCATCACGCTGACGCCCGAGACCGCGCTGGCCGAGGCGGCGGCGGCGGATGCCGCACGCGCCCGCGGCGAGGCCGGCCCCCTGACCGGCGTGCCCATCGCCCACAAGGACATCTTCTGCACCGAGGGCACCCGGACGAGCTGCGCCAGCCGCATGCTGGACGGTTTCGTGCCCCCCTACGATGCCTTCGTGGTCAGTCAGCTGCGGGCCGCCGGCGCGGTCAGTGTGGGCAAGACCAACATGGATGAGTTCGCCATGGGCTCGTCCAACGAGACGAGCTGGTACGGGGCGGTGCGCAACCCCTGGGACACCGGGACCGTGCCCGGCGGCTCTTCCGGTGGTTCCGCAGCGGCGGTCGCCGCGCGCCTGGTGCCCGGTGCCACCGGCACCGACACCGGCGGCTCCATCCGCCAGCCCGCCGCGCTCACCGGGATCAGCGGCCTCAAGCCCACCTATGGACGGATCTCCCGCTACGGGATGATTGCCTTTGCCTCCAGTCTCGATCAGGCCGGGCCGATGGCGACCACCGCGGAGGATCTGGCGATCATGCTGCAGGCGATGGCCGGATTCGATCGCCGGGATTCGACCTGCGTGGATCAGCCGGTGCCGGATTATCGCGCGGCGCTGGGTGATGGCAACCTGCGCGGCCTGCGGGTCGGCCTGCCGCGGGAGTATTTCGAGGCGGATGGCGTCGACAGCGAGGTTGCCCGGGCGGTCGAGGCCGCGGTGGAGGCCCTGCGCGAGGGGGGCGCGGAGATCCGCGAGATCTCCCTGCCCAACACCGGCCTGGCGGTCCCGGTCTACTACGTCATCGCGCCGGCGGAGGCCTCGTCCAACCTGTCGCGCTTCGATGGAGTCCGCTACGGCCACCGCTGCGACGACCCGGCCGACCTCGAGGACCTCTACAAGCGCAGCCGCGGCGAAGGTTTCGGCGAGGAGGTCAAGCGCCGGATCATGGTGGGCACCTATGCGCTGTCCGCCGGTTACTATGACGCCTACTATCTCAAGGCGCAGCAGGTCCGGCGGATGATCCGCGACGATTTCGCCCGCGCGTTCGAGGAGGTGGATGTCATTGCCGGCCCCACGGCGCCATCCACGGCCTTTGCACTGGGCGCCAAGTCGGATGACCCGGTCCAGATGTATCTCTCGGACATCTTCACCATCGCCGTCAACCTGGCCGGGCTGCCGGCCCTGTCCGTTCCCGCCGGCTTCGGTGGCGGGCGGCCGGTGGGGCTGCAGCTCATCGGCAATCATTTCGACGAGGCGTGTCTGCTCGGCGCCGCCCACGGCTACCAGCAGCTTACCGACTGGCACACGCGGCGGCCGTCGCTGGAGGGATAGCGGATCATGCAATGGGAAGCAGTCATCGGCCTGGAGCTGCATGCGCAGCTGGCCACGCGCACCAAGATCTTCTCCGGGGCCTCCACCGCCTACGGAGCGGAGGCCAACACACAGGCCTGCGCTATTGATCTGGGCATGCCCGGCATGCTGCCGGTTCTCAACGAGCGGGCAGTGCGCTTTGCCGTGCGCCTCGGCCTGGCGTTGGGCGCCGAAGTGGCGGGTCGCTCGGTCTTCGCCCGCAAGAATTACTTCTACCCCGACCTGCCCAAGGGCTACCAGATCTCCCAGTACGAGATTCCGGTGGTGGGCACCGGGCATCTGGACATCGAGCTCGAGGATGGCAGCCGCAAGCGTATCGGCGTGACACGGGCGCATCTCGAGGAGGATGCCGGCAAGAGCCTGCACGAGGGTTTTACCGGCATGAGCGGCATCGACCTCAACCGCGCCGGCACGCCGCTGCTGGAGATCGTCTCCGAGCCCGAGCTGCGCTCGGCGAAGGAGGCGGTGGCCTACATGAAGAAGATGCACTCGCTGGTGCGCTATCTGGGTATCTGCGATGGCAACATGCAGGAGGGCAGCTTCCGCTGTGATGCGAACGTCTCGGTGCGCCCGGTCGGACAGCTCGAATTCGGCACCCGGGCCGAGCTCAAGAACCTCAACTCCTTCCGGTTCGTCGAGCGGGCGATCAACTTCGAGATCGAGCGCCAGATCGAGCTCATCGAGGACGGCGGCACCGTCGTGCAGGAAACCCGGCTGTTTGATCCGGACCGCGGCGAGACGCGATCCATGCGCGGCAAGGAAGAGGCGCACGACTACCGCTATTTCCCCGATCCGGACCTGCTGCCGCTGGAGATCACCCCGGGGTTCATCGAGGAGGTGCGGGCCGAGCTGCCGGAGCTGCCGGATGCCAAGCGGGCCCGGTTTGCCGGCGACTATGGCCTGCCGGACTACGACGCCGGCGTGCTCACCAGTTCCCGCGAGCTGGCGGATTACTTCGAGGCGGTGGCCTCGAGCTGCGGCGATGCCAAGCTGGCGGCGAACTGGGTGATGGGCGAGTTCTCCGGCGCCCTCAACAAGGCCGGGCTCGACATTGCCGACAGTCCGGTGGATGCCGAGGCACTGGCGGGGCTGCTGCGTCGCATTGTCGACGAGACCATCTCGGGCAAGATCGCCAAGGAGGTCTTCGAGGCAATGTGGCAGGGCGAGGGGGATGCCGACACGGTGATCGCCGACCGTGGTCTGGAGCAGGTCACCGACAGCTCGGCCATCGAGGCCATGGTGGATGAGGCCATTGCCGCCAACCCCCAGCAGCTCGAGCAGTATCGGGCCGGCAAGACCAAGCTGATGGGTTTCTTCGTCGGCCAGGTCATGAAGGCATCCGGTGGCAAGGCCAACCCGCAGCAGGTCAACGAGATCCTCAAACAGCGGCTGGACGGATGAGTCGGGCATGAGCGATCGTCTTCATCGCTTTCTGTTCGAGCATGCCGATGTCCGTGGCGAGGTGGTGCAGCTGGATGATGCCTTTACCGAGATCATTCGGCGCACGGACCATGAGCCGGCGGTCGAACGCCTGATTGGTGAAGGGCTGGCCGCGGTGGCCCTGCTTGCCGCCACGCTCAAGTATCCCTGCGCGCTGACCCTGCAGCTCCAGGCCCGGGGTCCACTGACCCTGCTGCTGGTCCAGGCGGCCAGCGATGGTTCGCTGCGGGCCATGGCCCATGCCCGGGAGCCGGTGCCCGGCGATGCCACGCTGGATGCCCAGGCCAGTGACGGGACGCTGGCCATCACCATCGAGCCGGAGTCCGGCGGCGAGCGTTATCAGGGCATCGTGGACCTGGCCGGCGGCAGCCTGTCCGCCGCGCTGGAGCACTACTTTCGCGAGTCCGAACAGCTCCTGACCCGTGTCTGGCTCTCGGCCCGGGAGGAGCATGCCGCCGGCATGCTGATCCAGCGCCTGCCGGCCAGTGAGGCGGCCGGCGGCGACGCCGATGCCTGGTCGCGGGCCGAGCAGCTCGCCGCCACCATCACCGGCCATGAGCTGCGCGAACTGGCGCCGGGCGAGGTGATCCGGCGTCTGTTCCACGAGGAGGACATCCGCCTCTTCAACCCGATGCCGTTCCGCTTCCGCTGCCGATGCTCGCGGGAGCGGGTGGCGGCCATGCTCCAGGGGCTGGGCGAGCAGGAGATGCGCGAGACCCTGGAGGAGCAGGGCCGGGTAGAGGTCCACTGCGATTTCTGCAACGAGCCCTATCGCTTCGATGCGGTGGATATCGAGGCGCTTTTCACCGATCCCGCCGTCCGGTCACCGGACAGCGGCGAGTCTCACTGACCGGCGGGCACGCCACAGACGGGGCACAGCGGGTCGCGGCGCAGGCTGAGCCGCCGCCACTGCTGCGTCAGGGCATCCACCACCAGCAGTCGACCGGCGAGGGATTCCCCCAGCCCGGTGAGAACCTTCACCGCTTCCACGGCCTGCAGGCTGCCGATGACACCGGTGAGCGGACCCAGTACGCCGGTCTCGCTGCAGCTCTGAGCCTCCTCGCCGGTGTCGGCATAGACGCAGCGATAGCAGGGACCTCCCTGATCGGGCCGGAAGACCGCCACCTGGCCATCCATGCCGATGACCGCCCCGGACACCAGCGGCCTCCCGGCGGCCACGCAGGCGGCATTGACGGCGAAACGGGTGGCGAAGTTGTCCGATCCGTCGATGACGATATCCACGGCCTGCACCATCGTCGCCAGATGATCGGTGGTCATCCGCTCCGCCAGCGTGTCGACGGTCACCTCCGGGTTGAGGGCGGCGATCCGGTCGCGGGCGGAATCGGTCTTGAGGCGGCCCAGGTCGTCGGTGCCATGGATGACCTGGCGTTGCAGGTTGGTCAGCGCCACGCGGTCGAAGTCGGCCAGCACCAGGTGCCCCAGGCCGGCGGCGGCCAGGTAGAGCGCCACCGGCGAGCCGAGTCCGCCGAGCCCGATGACGAGGGCGCGACTGGCCAGAAGCTGCTCCTGCCCGGCCAGGTCCAGCCCCGGCACCATGATCTGCCGGCTGTAGCGGATGAGCTGTTCGTCGTTCATGCCGGATCCTCCAGAACGCCACCGCTGACGCGCTCATGGCCCGCCAGGTCGCAGCGGCTCTCGATACCGCTGAACCCCTGCGCCCCCAGCCGCTCCCGGATCGCGGCGCCCTGGTGATGGCCATGCTCGAGCCAGATCCTGCCGCCGGGGCGGAGATGCCGCGGCGCCTCCGCGATGATGGTATCGAGGGCTTCCAGACCGGTTGCGCCGGCCCGAAGGGCACCGCGTGGCTCGAAGCGCGCGTCATCGCGATCCGGCTCCGGTTCGTGGTCGGCGATATAGGGCGGGTTGGAGACGATCAGCCCGTAACGGTTTGTTGCCACCGGGGTGTACCAGTCACCTGCGAGGAAGCGGATCGATGTGAGGCCCAGGGCATCGGCGTTGGCCGAGGCCACTGTCAGTGCCTCGGGCGACCGGTCGACGGCGTCGATCCGGGTGTCCGGCCAGGCGCGGGCGAGGGCGATGGCGATACAGCCACTGCCGGTGCCCAGTTCCAGTACCCGGTCGGTGGGCTGCTCGAGGGCCGCCTCCACCAGGTGTTCGGTTTCCGGACGCGGGATGAGGACCGCCGGGGTGATCGCCAGGTCGAAGTCCATGAAGCCCCGGCGACCCAGCAGATAGGCCACCGGCTCGCCGGCCTGACGACGCTGCAGGCTATGCCGGAAACGCTGCCAGGCGGCGGCCTCGAGCGGGGTTTCCGGCCAGGCACGCAGCTGCACCGGGTCAAGGCCGGTGGCGGCGGCGAGCAGACAGTCGGTATCGATGGCCGCGCTGGGGCTCGTGGCGGCAAGCTGATCGATCCCCCAGCGCCTGGCCTCGGCCAGCGTGGCGGGTTTCATCACTTCAGGCCGGCGGCCCGCATGTTGATGGCCCGTTCCTCGAGCATGACCGGTATGCCGTCGTCGACGCGGTAGACGCGTTCCTCGTTGGCGGTGATCAGTCCCTCGTCGAGGGGCGTCTCCACCGGCGTCTCGTCCTGGTAGTGCACCGCGCCCTCGGTGATGCGCTCGTTGAGCGATTTCAGCTCCGCGCGGGCGAGGGTGCGGACCGGCTGCTTGGTCACCGGGCAGCACAGGACGTCGAGCAGTTTGCGGTCAATGGCCATGGCGACTCGGCTGATTGGGCTTGATCCTCAGGATATCAGAATGCCGGATTGGCAGTCCCCGTCGTGGAGAAATTCGCCCGCCCGGGCTACCATGCAGGGACCATCTGCCAATTGAACTGCGGTTTTGGAAAACGCCATGAGTGAAGCGCCCATCGACAATCTGAACGTCCTTGCCCAGGAGCCCCTGCCCACGCCGACGGAGATCAAGTCGCGACAGCCGCTCTCCGAGCGCGGTCGCGAGACGGTGGAGGCTGGCCGTAGAGCCGTTGAGGCCATTCTGGACGGCCAGGACCCCCGTCTGCTGGTCGTGGTCGGGCCCTGCTCCATCCACGATGTGGAGGCGGCCAAGGACTATGCGCGGCGCCTCAAGGCCCTCCATGACGAACTGCAGGACTCGCTGTTCATCGTCATGCGCGTCTACTTCGAGAAGCCCCGCACCACGGTGGGCTGGAAGGGGTTGATCAACGATCCCTACATGGATGACAGCTTCGACATCGAGGAAGGGCTCGGTCGGGCCCGCGATCTGCTGCTGTACCTCGCCGAGCTGGGTCTGCCCGCCGGCACTGAGGCGCTCGATCCGATCACGCCGCAGTACCTCGGCGATCTGATCAGCTGGACGGCGATCGGAGCCCGGACCACCGAGTCGCAGACCCACCGCGAGATGGCCAGCGGTCTGTCCACCGCCGTGGGCTTCAAGAACGGCACCGACGGCAGCCTGGATGTGGCGATCAATGCGATGCGCTCGGCATCCAGCCCCCACAGTTTCCTGGGGATCACCCAGCAGGACGGGCGCTCGGCGATCATCCGGACCGCCGGCAATCGCTACGGACACGTGGTGCTTCGCGGTGGCGATCAGCCCAATTACGACTCGGTGAGCATTGCCCTCTGCGAGAAGGCACTGGCCGATGCGGGCCTGTCGGCACGGCTGATGGTTGACTGCAGCCATGCCAACTCCAGCAAGGATCCGGGCCTGCAGCCGCTGGTCATGGAGAATCTGGT
>CAJXND010000024.1 GCA_913056385.1 uncultured Ectothiorhodospiraceae bacterium | reverse complement strand
AGAAAGTCACGGCGCTGGCGAAACGCCGCCCGTCGGCTTTCGAAAATCTCCATGGCCGCTTCGTCAAAGCAAGCCAGAGCGGCATACTGGGCCGGGGTCGAGGCGCTGATGAAAAGGTTCTGCATGAGCTTTTCAGCGACCGGGACCCATTCCGGCGGGACCACCATCCAGCCCAGCCGCCAGCCCGTCATGCCGAAGTACTTCGAAAAGCTGTTCACCACCACGGCATCCGGCGCATGCTCCAGGGCCTGGGCGGGATCGGCACCGTAGTGGAGGCCGTGGTAGATCTCGTCAACGATCAAGCCGATCTGGCGACGCCGACCAAGCGCCGCGAGCCCCTGCAGGTCGGCCGCGCTGGCCAGCGTGCCGGTCGGGTTGCCGGGCGAGCCGACAAGCATCGCGGCGGTTGTATCGTCGCAGGCGTCGGCGGCCAGCCCCGGCGTGAGCTGATAATCGGTCCCGGCATCGACCCGTACCGCCCGGGGCACGGCGTCCACCAGCTCGACGAAGTTGCGATTACACGGATAGCCGGGATCGGGCAGGAGAACATTGCGGCCCGGGTCGACCAGCATGGCGAGCGCCACCACCAGCGCCCCGCTCGCCCCCGGCGTGATCAGGATACGACCCGGATCCACGTCCAACCCGTAACGCGACCGATAGTGCCGGGCGACGGCCTCGCGTAGCGCCGGCAGACCGGCCGCCGGCAGATAGCCGGTATGCCCCCGGGCCAGGGCCTGCTCACCGGCACGCCGGACCGGTTCGGCGGTGGGAAAGTCCGGCTCGCCGATCTCCATGTGCACGATATCCCCGCCACGCGCCTCGAGCTCCCGGGCACGGGCGAGCAACGCCATGACGTGGAACGGCTGAATGCGATGGCTGCGGGCGGATAGCGTCGGGCGCGTCACGATAACCCCGGGAAGTCGGCCTGAAGACAATGCGCTATGATGCCGCAGATGAGCGGCGATGCGTATGTCGGCCGGTTTGCCCCCAGTCCCACCGGTCCGCTGCACTGCGGATCGGTCATTGCGGCACTGGCCAGCTTCCTCGATGCCCGGGCGGCCGGCGGCACCTGGCGGCTGCGGATCGACGACGTCGACAGCGGCCGCGCCCGCGACGAGGCGGCGGCGGAGATCCTCCGCGCGCTTGAGGCCCTGGGCCTGCACTGGGACGGCCCGGTTCAGTACCAGGATCCGCGCCGTGATCAATATCAGAACGCACTGGAGCGACTGCGCGAAAGCGGCCGGGCCTACCCGTGTGCCTGTTCGCGCCGCGAAATCGCTGCGGTCGCCCCGATCGGGCCAGCCGGAATGATCTATCCGGGCACCTGCCGCAACGGCCTGCCCGCCGGGCGCCGCGCGCGGAGCTGGCGGTTTGCCATGGCCCCGGGCGAACTGTCCTTCAGCGATCGTCATGCCGGCCGCCAGTCGCTGGAGGCGGCCACCGGCATCGGCGATTTCATCATCCGCCGCGGCGATGGCCTGCATGCCTATCACCTCGCCATGGTGGTGGATGACGCCGCCCTCGGTGTCACCGACGTGGTTCGCGGCGGCGATCTGCGACCGGCAACCTTCCCCCAGCTTGCTCTCCGGCAATCGCTGGACCTTCCGACACCCCGTTATCTGCATCTGCCAATCGCCGTTGACCCCCATGGCCGCAAGCTCAGCAAGACCAATGGCGCTCCGCCGGTGGATCTGACACAGCCTGGCGCCGCGCTGATTGATGCACTGAGCTTTCTTGGCCAGGCCCCGGACGCAGAGATGGCCGGGGCCCCGGCGCGGGAGGTGCTTGAATGGGCGGTGGCAAACTGGCGGCCGGCACTGATCCCCCGATCTTCCGAGCGGCGGGTGTAACGATCGGCCGACAAGGCGTGATACCGTTGGTAACAGGTTGGGGAGGAGAGCAATGCCCAAACCGAGTGCGACCAACGAATCGGTCAGCCTTTTCCTGCTGGGCGTGGGTCTGGTTCTTTTCGTCTCGCCACTGACGATCTGGTGGCTGGACCGGACACCACCCTGGTACCTGCCCTTCGTGGCATGGTTCGGCTTCATCCTGATGATCGCCATGGGCATCGGCCTTCGGAGACGACATGACGTTTAGTCTCGGCGGCCTGTTCATCGCGGCCATCGCCTACCTGTCGCTGCTGTTCCTCATCGCGCATGCCAGCGAGCGTGGCTGGATTCCGGAGGCGGTGATCCGCCATCCGGCGGTCTATGTGCTATCGCTGGGTGTCTATGCCACCACCTGGAGTTACTACGGCAGTGTCGGTTTCGCGGCCAACGCCGGCATCACCTACGCCACCATCTACATCGGCGTCACCCTCGCCTTTGCGCTGACCCCGGTGCTGCTGATGCCGCTCCTGCGGCTCACCCGGCGCCACCAGCTCACGTCGATTGCCGACCTGTTCGCCTTCCGTTTCGACAGTCGCGCCGCCGGCATCCTGGTGACATTGATGCTGCTCACCGGCAGCCTCCCTTATCTGGCCCTGCAGATCCGGGCCGTGTCGGAATCCACCCAGGTCCTGAGCGGAGAATCCCCGCCCCATCTGGTCGCCGTGGTTTTCTGTGTCATGGTCACCGGATTCGCCATCATCTTCGGCGCGCGCCACGTCACGCCCCGCGAAAAACACAGCGGCCTGGTCGCGGCCATTGCCTTCGAGTCGCTGGTCAAGCTGGCGGCACTCCTGCTGGTGGCCTGGCTGGCGCTGGAACTGGCCTTCGGCGGACCCGTCGGTCTCGGAGACTGGCTGGCGCAGAACCCGGACCGCCTGGAGGCCTTTCATTCAGGTGCCGCCACGCCGGAGTGGACAGGCCTCATATTCCTTGCCTTCGCCGCGGCCTTTCTGCTGCCCCGGCAGTTTCACATGCTGTTCACCGAAAACCTCCAGGATCAGGGCCTGAGAACCGCAAGCTGGGGCTTCCCGCTCTTCCTGCTGCTGCTGGCCATGGCGATCCCGCCGCTGTTGTGGGCGGGACAGGCCCTGGGGCTGTCGACGCCAGCCGACTACACCGTGCTCGGCGTCGCCGGGGAGAGCGGATCGGCGGCCGTGGTGCTGTTCACCTACCTCGGGGGTATCTCCGCGGCCAGCGCCATGATCATCGTCTCGACACTGGCCCTCTCCTCGATGTGCCTGAACCACCTGGTGCTGCCGGTGATGCGCATCACCGGCCGACAGGATCTCTACCAGACACTCCGCTGGACACGGCGTGCCCTGATCGCCGCGGTGATCGCCGCCGGTTACTTCTTCTACCTGAGCCTGGAGCGAACCGAGGGCCTGGTCTCCTGGGGTCTGATCTCGTTTCTCGCCATGGCCCAGCTCATCCCCGGTGTGCTGGCTGTCCTGTACTGGCCCGGCGCAACGCGACAGGGATTCGTCAGTGGTCTGGTGGCAGGCGGCACCATCTGGGGCGTGGCGGCCTTGCTGCCGGCGGTCAGTACCATGGGGCCCATTCGCATCATCGGGCTCGACCTGAGTGTTGCCCAGTCTCCGGCCCATTTCGGTGCCCTCGCCTTCTGGTCCGTCGCCGCCAATGCGCTCGTCTTCATGGCTGTCTCGCTGCTCACGCGTCAGGCGCCGCGGGAGAGCGAAGCGGCCTCCGCCTGCCGCGAGGTGAGCACGCGCATCCCCGCCGGCTCGGTCATCGCCGAGTCCCCGGCGCAGATGGTCGATCAGCTCGCCCCGGTGACCGGCCTGCCGGCCGCGCGCGCCGAAATCGCCAAGGCGCTGGAGGATCTGGATCTGAGCTGGACGGAAAACCGCCCCGATCGGCTGCAACAGCTGCGCGAACAGGTCAGGCGCAATCTATCCGGCATGATGGGTCCGGTCCTGGCCCGGGATATCGTGGACGAATGCCTGCGCCTTGACGCCGACAGCCGCGGCGCCGTTGCCCAGAACGTGCGCATTATCGAGGAGCGCCTCGAGCGGGCCCGGGGCGGATTTCAGGGTATCGCCGCCGAACTCGACGCCCTGCGCCGTTATCATCGCCAGATCCTCGAGGACCTGCCACTCGGCGTCGTCGCCGTCACGCCGGCGGGCCGGATCGCCCGCTGGAACCCTGCCATGGACCAGATGACCGGGATCAGCGCCGGCCGCGCGCTGGGACGCGCCATGATCGAATTGCCGGAACCCTGGAGCGAGCTGCTGAACGACTTCATTGGCGAGGATCAAAGCCATGCCTACAAGCGCCCGGTGGTGATGGCCGGCGGCACTCGCTGGATGAGCCTGCACAAGGCCATGATCGGCGCCCCTGGCGGCACGCCGAATGGCGACCGGTTATTGCTCCTGGAGGATGTCACGGATGTGCAACGCTTAGAGAACGAGCTGGCACATAGTGAACGCCTCGCCTCCATCGGCCGCCTGGCGGCCGGCGTGGCCCATGAGATCGGCAACCCGATCACCGGTATCGCCTGTATTGCCCAGGAACTGCGCGAGGACCGGACGGACGACCATGCCGGCCAGATACTCGAGCAGACGGAGAGAATCAGTCATATCGTTCAGACGCTGGTGGACTATGCCCATGCCGGACGGGGCGAGGCGTCGACCCGACCCGAGCCCACGGCGCTGCGACCGGTGGTCGAGGAGGCCGAACGCCTGGTCCGGCTCAACCCCCGCGCCCGGGGCATTGATTTCACCCCCCGGTTACCCGAGGACGTGGCGGTGATGGCCGATCACCAGCGCCTGGTCCAGGTGCTGGTGAACCTCTACAGCAATGCGGTGGACGCCTGCGATCCCGGTGGCGAGATCACCACGGTGGCACGGCTCCAGCGCGACGGCGTGAGCCTGCGGATACTGGATACGGGGCACGGCATACCCTCCGGTATCCGTGACAAGGTGATGGAGCCCTTCTTCACCACGAAGACCCCCGGTCATGGCACCGGCCTCGGCCTGGCCCTCGCCCAGAACATCATCAGCAACTACGGCGGCAGTCTGCGAATCCAGCCGCGACGCGGCCGTAGCGGTGGAACGGAGGTCATGATCCGCCTGCCACGCGCCCAGATCATCGACAAGGAGGTAGAGCCGCTTCATGGCTGAAGTACTCATCATCGAGGACGAGACCATCATCCGGGATGCCATCCAGCGCCATCTGTCGCGCCATGGCATGGGCGTGAGCACCGCCGAGTCCCTGGAGGAGGCACTGGACCAGGGCCCCCTCGCCAACCAAGACCTCATCCTCGCGGATATCCGCCTGCCCGGGCGCAGCGGCATGGAGGTCATCGACGAGGCCGGGCCGGTCCCGGTGATCATCATGACCAGCTACGCCAGTATCCGCTCGGCCGTGGACGCCATGCGTCGGGGGGCCGTCGACTACATCGCCAAGCCATTCGACAACGAGGAGCTCCGGCTGACCGTCGACCGGGCACTGCGAGAGCATGCCCTGCAGCGCCAGAACGCTGCCCTGCGCGCCCAGGTGGATGCCGACTACCCGGTCAACGGCATCGTGGGTCGCAGCCCGGCCATGGCGCAGGTCTTTGAGCGGGTCGACCGGGTCGCCCCCACGGACACTACCGTGCTTATCCTCGGCGAATCAGGAACCGGCAAGGAGCTGGTGGCCCGGGCACTGCATGAGCAGAGCAATCGCCGGAACGGCCCGCTCATTGCCGTGAATTGTGCCGCCATCCCGGAGTCGTTGATCGAGGCCGAGCTCTTCGGCCACGAAAAGGGAGCGTTCACAGGGGCCGACGCCACCCGGGAGGGCCTCGTCGAGTCGGCGAGTGGTGGGACGCTGTTCCTCGACGAAATCGCCGAACTCCCTGCCGCCGCGCAGGCGCGATTGCTGCGCGTGCTCCAGGAGTCTGAAATCCGGCGTGTGGGAGCCTCGCATTCGCGGCAGGTCGACATCCGCCTGGTGGCGGCGACCCATCGCGATCTGCAGACGCTCGTCGGCCACGGTCACTTCCGCGAAGATCTCTATTTCCGGATCAATGTCATGGAGATTCGACTGCCGCCGTTGCGCGAACGCGGCGAGGATGTACCGGAATTGGCCCGATTCCTGCTTGAAAAGGCCTGCCGGCGATTGAACCGGCCGGCGATGACCTTCAGTGAGGAAGGATTGAGGCAGATCATGAATCATGACTGGCCAGGAAACGTCCGCGAGCTTGAGAATGTCATTGAGCGCGCCGTGATACTGGCCGACGGCGCAACGGTGACGGCGGACGACCTGGCATTGCCGGGCCGGACGGTACCGATCGACAACCATGCGCTGAACCTGTCGCTGGAGGACTACTTCCGCGAATTCGTGCGCACCCACGAGGGAGAGCTCACCGAAACGGAACTGGCCCGACGGCTAGGGATCAGCCGCAAGGCGCTCTGGGAAAAGCGCCAGCGGCTTGGAATCCAGCGTCGACGCCAAGCAGGATAGGGGTCTCGCCCCGATACAGGACGTTACATTCGGTAACCTAGGAGGAGAAAACGGCATGGCCGCAGAAAAACAGTATCCGGTACCCCCGGAGACCGCCGAGCACGCACTGCTCACCCGCGCAGAATACGACCGGATGTACCGGCAGTCGCTGGATGACCCGGAGACGTTCTGGAGTGAACAGGCCGGGCAGTTCATCACCTGGTTCCGGAAATGGGACCGAGTCAGTAACAACGACCTCACCAAGGGCCAGATCCGCTGGTTCGAGGGCGGCAAGCTGAACGTCAGCTACAACTGCCTGGACCGCCATCTCGAGACCCACGGCGACCGCAACGCCATCATCTGGGAAGGCGACGAGCCCGGCAACACGCGGCACATCACCTACCGCGAACTCCACGAGGAAGTCTGCCGACTGGCCAATGTCCTGAAGGACCGCGGTGTCACCAAGGGTGACCGGGTCTCCATCTATATGCCGATGATCCCCGAAGCGGTGGTGGCCATGCTGGCCTGCACCCGGATCGGCGCCGTGCACTCCATCGTCTTCGGCGGCTTCTCGCCCCACGCGCTCCGCGACCGCATCGAGGATGCCGACTGCCGGACGGTGATCACCGCCGACCAGGGCCTGCGCAGCGGCAAGCCGGTGCCGCTGAAGGAGAACGTGGAGAAGGCCATTGACGGGCTCGATACCGTCCACACCGTGGTCACTGTCCGGCATACCGGCAACGAGGTGACCTGGAATCCGGATCGCGATATCTGGTACCAGGAATCCCTCGCCGAGGCCTCGGCAACCTGCGAGCCCGAGGAGATGGACGCGGAGGACCCTCTGTTCATCCTCTATACCTCCGGCTCCACGGGCAAGCCCAAGGGTGTGCTCCACACCACCGGCGGTTATCTGCTGCAGGCATCGATGACCTTCAAGTACGTCTTCGACTACCACGATGGCGAGGTCTACTGGTGCACCGCCGACGTCGGCTGGGTGACGGGCCACAGCTACATCGTCTACGGCCCGCTCTCCAACGCGGCGACGAGCCTGGTGTTCGAGGGCGTGCCGACCTATCCCGATGCCGGCCGTTTCTGGCAGGTTATCGACGACCACAAGGTCAATATCTTCTACACCGCCCCCACGGCCATACGCTCGCTCATGGGTCAGGGCGAGGAATTGGTCAAGAAGTACTCCCGGGCGAGCCTGCGCATCCTTGGCACGGTGGGTGAGCCGATCAACCCCGAGGCGTGGGAGTGGTACTACCGCGTGGTGGGTGATGAGCGCTGCCGGATCGTCGATACCTGGTGGCAGACGGAAACCGGCGCCATCATGATCTCGGCCCTGCCGGGGGCCATCGATCTGAAGCCGGGCTCGGCCACCCTGCCCTTCTTCGGTGTCGAGCCGCAGCTGGTCGACAACGAAGGCAACGTCCTCGACGGCGCGACCGATGGCAATCTGTGCATCGCCCGTGCCTGGCCCAGCATGATGCGGACCATTTACGGTGATCATGAGCGCTTCATGAACACCTACCTGACCACCTATGCCGGCAAGTACTTCACCGGTGACGGCGCACGTCGTGACGGGGATGGTTATTACTGGATCACCGGCCGGGTCGACGATGTGCTCAACGTCTCCGGCCATCGCATGGGGACGGCGGAGATCGAGAGCGCGCTGGTCCTGCATGATGCGGTGGCCGAGGCCGCGGTCGTGGGGTATCCGCATGACCTCAAGGGCCAGGGCATCTATTGCTATGTCACGCTGGTCAAGGGCGTCGAGCCGAATGACGGCCTGCATAAGGAACTCACCGATCTCGTGCGCAAGGAGATCGGCCCGATTGCCAAACCCGACGTCATCCAGTGGGCACCGGGTCTGCCCAAGACCCGGTCCGGCAAGATCATGCGCCGCATCCTGCGCAAGGTCGCGACCAACGAGCTCGACAGCCTGGGGGATACCAGCACGCTGGCGGATCCCACCGTGGTGGATGAGCTCATTACCAACCGCGCCAACCAGTAGCGGATCCAATGGCGGCGGCCGATCCGGCCGCCGTCGTTACCGTCTGTCACACCTCCGACGTTACCCTTGGTAACGAAATGACGCGCCGGCGCCGCAGCGCGCCCGCACGCGCCACAACAACCGCGGATCTCGAGAGTGACGCGGGGTTGCACGATTCTTGCAGCGGGAAGTGTCAGACGAACGCGGATTCGTCGTATAACAAGGCGGCAGGTCAATCGGACACCGCTGCCGGAGTGACATCTGCAGGAGGAGCTGAATAATGGCTTCAGAGAAGGAACAGGCCGCAATGGCCTACTGGAAGGAGAACGTCAGACTGTTGATCACGTTGTTGATCATCTGGTTCATCGTCTCCTACGGCCTGGGCATCATCCTCGCCCCGGCGCTCAACAGCATCGTGATCGCAGGCTACCCCCTCGGGTTCTGGTTCGCCCAGCAGGGCGCGATCTACGCGTTCATCGTCCTGATTTTCGTCTACGTATTCAAAATGAATGCGCTGGATCGGAAATACGACGTGCACGAAGAATAACGAGGGGAATTCGACATGGATCTGGCACTCACTACCTATCTGATCGTCGGCGCTACCTTCGTCCTCTACATCGGTATCGCGATCTGGGCCAAGGCCGGCACCACCGGCGAATTCTATGTCGCCGGCAAGGGGGTCAACCCCATCGCCAACGGCATGGCCACCGCGGCGGACTGGATGTCCGCGGCCTCCTTCATCTCCATGGCGGGCCTCATTGCCTTCCTGGGCTATGACGCCTCGGTCTATCTCATGGGCTGGACCGGCGGCTATGTGCTCCTGGCTCTGCTCCTGGCGCCTTATCTGCGCAAGTTCGGCAAGTTCACGGTCCCCGAGTTCATCGGCGACCGGTTCTACTCCAAGACCGCACGCGTGATCGCCGTCATCGCCCTCATCGTGGCCTCGATCACCTACGTGATCGGACAGATGAAGGGCATTGGCGTGGCCTTCTCGCGGTTCCTGGAGACGAGCTACGAGGTCGGGCTTTTCATCGGGATGGCGATCGTCTTCTTCTACGCCGTTATCGGCGGCATGAAGGGCATCACCTACACGCAGATCGCCCAGTACTGCGTGATGATCTTCGCCTATACCATCCCGGCGGTGTTCATCTCGCTGGCCATCACGGGCAACCCGCTGCCCCAGCTCGGACTGGGTGGTACCGTCTCGGATGGCACCTACCTGCTGAACAAGCTGGACAACATCCTGGTGGATCTGGGCTTCTCGCAGTACACGGCGATGAAAGGAAGCATGCTCAACATGTTCTTCCTGACCATGTCGCTGATGATTGGTACAGCGGGCCTGCCCCACGTCATCGTGCGCTTCTTCACGGTGCCGAGGGTGCGGGATGCGCGCCTGTCCGCCGGATGGACGCTGATCTTCATTGCCATCCTCTACACGACGGCCCCGGCGGTCGGCGCCATGTCCTTCTACAACCTGATCAACACGGTGCAGCCGGGCCCGATCGGTTCGGAGGACGGCAACCTTCTGTACGAGGATGTCCCGGGCTGGTTCTCACGCTGGCAGGAAACCGGACTGCTCGCCTGGGAGGACAAGAACGACGACGGCCGTATCCAGTACTACAATTCGGATAATGCCGCCTTTGCACCCACCGCCGCGGAATACGGCTGGGAGGGCAACGAGCTGACCGTCGACCGCGACATCATGGTGATGGCCAACCCGGAGATCGCGCAGTTGCCCAATTGGGTGATCGCGCTCACGGTGGCCGGCGGCCTGGCAGCGGCGCTGTCAACGGCGGCGGGCCTGCTCATGGCAATCTCATCGTCGATATCCCATGATTTGATCAAGGGTGTCATCAATCCGAAGATCAGCGAGAAGAGCGAATTGTTAGCCGCTCGAATCGCCATGGGTTCAGCCGTGCTGGTGGCCGGCTACCTGGGCCTGAATCCACCAGGATTTGCGGCTCAGGTGGTGGCATTGGCATTCGGACTGGCGGCATCCTCGCTGTTCCCGGTGCTGATGCTCGGCATCTTCAGCCGACGCATGAACAGCGCCGGCGCCATTGCCGGTATGCTCTCGGGCCTGACCTTCACCCTGATCTATGTGTTCACGTACAAGGGATGGTTCTTCATCCCGGGCACGAACACGCTGCCGGACACCCCGGAGTACTGGGTGATGGGTATCGGTCCGCAGGCGATTGGTGCCATCGGTGCATTGATCAACGTGGTGGTGGCGACCCTGGTTTCCCGTGCGACGGCTCCGCCGCCGAAGGATATCCAGGAACTGGTCGAGAGCATCCGCGTCCCGCGCGCGAGCTAGGACCAGCGGTGGGGTGCGTCGATGGATCGACGCACCGACCGACCCGCACAGAAACCCCGGTCACCATGAGGTGCCGGGGTTTTTTAATGTAGTGATCAGAGCTGGAAGCGCAGCTCGAGCTTTTTCTGTAGCCGGCGGGCCTCGCGGAAAGCCTCCTTGAGGATCCGCCGATCCATCGGGTTGAGCTCATCGGGGTCGAGCCGATTGCCCATGGCCTCGCCCGCGGCTGCCTGACGCTGATGCTCCCGCATCCGCAGCAGCTGGACAAAGGCGAACGAGCGCTCGAACGCACCGGCGTCCTCCGCACTGAGGACGTCGGCCTCCACCAGACCGCGGAAACGTGCCGGCGTGTTGGACTCGACGATGCCGGCCTGCAGTGCCATGACCCGGGCAGCATCGACAAACGGCGTCAGACCGCGCACCTTGAGATCGAGCCGGTTGATCCCGTCATCGTCCTTGTCCGTGACAAAGTCCCGAAAGACGCCCAGGGGCGGCTTGATGGCGAGGCAGTTACCGGCAAGGGTGTGCAGGAAGACGCTGTTGCCGGCCGCGATCTCGACCACGCGCTGGTGGAGCGCCTCGCCGGCGGCGAGATCGCCCCAGATGGGTCGAAAATCGAAGTAGATGGTTGAGTTGAGCAGGTTCTCCGGCGTGGCACTGCCGACCATGCCGCGGAAGGTCTCCTCCCATTCGGCGAGGCTCAGACAGAGGTTGGGGTTACTGGCCATCACGTTGCCGGTGCAGAGCGTGAATCCGCAGGCATCCAGCACCTCGTTGATATGCCAGGCCATGGGCAGCAGCCGCTCACGGACCGTCTCCGGCGACTCGGCGCCCGGGTCGAACAGGATGCCGTTATCCTGGTCCGTGACCCGTGTCTGCTCGCTGCGCCCCTCGCTGCCAAAAGCGATCCAGGTGAATGGCACACCGGGATCGTCCCGCTCCTCCAGCACCAGCTCAATGGCGCGGGTGACCGTCCGGTCGTTGAGAAGGGTGATGATTCGTGTGATCTGCTCCACCCCGGCGCCATGAGCCATCATGCTGTCGATCAGCGCACCCACCTGTCCCCTGGCATGAACCAGGGTGTCCACACTCTCCGCCCCAGTGATGGAGCGGGTGAGATGAACCAGATTGATGCGCTGGAGCGCGAAGATGTCCCGCTCGGAAATCACGCCGGCAAGCCGCCCTGTATGATCAGTGATGATCATGTGGCGGATACGATGCCGGGCCATCTCGACGATGGCCTCGAAGGCGTAGGTGTCGGTATCAAGCGTCAGCGGATCGCCGGTCATGACCGTGCTGAGCGGCTCGTCCAGGCCACTGCCATCTGCCACAACCGCACGCAGGTCATGGAGCGTGAAGATACCCTGGGGACGATGATCGTCATCGGTGACCAGGACACTGCCCACCTTGCGCGCCTGCATCGCCTCCACCGCGCCGCGCACTGAGGTATCCGGCGCACAGGTCAGCGGATCACCCTTCATCAGATCGCCGAGCGGCGTATCCAGCGTGGAATCCCCGCCGAGATTGCCGGCGGCATGCTGCTGGATATCCTGCTGGACCTGGTCGAGCAGGCTGCTCACGCCCCGCAGGCAGTAGTCACGGAAAACGGCGCTCTCACTGATGAGATGCTCGAAGGCAGACCGCGGCAGCCGGAGACAGCGCACATCGCTGCCCGCCCGATACACGGTCCGCGTGGCCCGCTGGCCGATCATGGCCGCCATCGGGAAGTTCTCCCCCGTCTCGAGCTGGAAGCGCTCCACGCCCGATTCGCCGCCACCGGGCCGCTCGGCATCCACCCGTCCGCCCACGATGACATAGAAGTGCGGCGCCCGGCCCGCGGCCGGCTCGAGAATCACCGTACCGGCCGTGTAATCGCGGCGTTCGCAGTGCTCGAGGAAGTATCGCTGAAGCCCCTTGGGGAGACGGTCGAACGGGGCATTATCCTTGAGGAACTCTCGGGCCATAGCCGTGGAGTCGTTGCCGGCGTTGGCGCCAACCATGCGCGTCTCCTGGAAAAATTGGCCGTTTCGGGCGACAGAATACCTCGACAAACCCCGCCCGTAATAGCCTATACTGCAAGGAAAAGGAGGAGGAGGCAGCATCGCTGATGCTGGATCGTCATGTATAAGAATATTCTGCTTGTGGACCACGAGTCCAACCTCGCCACCGCCCTTCAGTTCCTGCTCGGCCATGCCGGATTCAACGTGACACTGGCCAGCAGCTATGCCGAGGCCGAGGCCGCCGTCGACGGGATGCGTCCGGATCTGGCCCTGATCGACGCCAGCCTGCCCGACCGCAGCGGCTACGACCTCTGCCAGGCGCTGCTGGCCCGGCCGGGACTGCAGCATCTCCCGGTGCTCATGCTGACCACCCGCAGCCTCGAGGTGGAGCGTGAGAAGGCGTTATCCCTGGGTGCGACGGACTTCGTCGTCAAACCCTTCGACCCCGCGGCAATCCTGGGCCGGGTGCAGGAGCTGCTCCGAGAGGCTGCCTGAGGGTGCGGGCGTTCCGGCTGCCCCGGCTGCGTAAACGCCTCTGGCTTGCCATTGGCGCCCTGGCGGCCGTGGAGCTGATCGCCATTATCCTGCTGGTGCCAGTGCACCCCCTGCTGGCGGCCGCCGCCGGTGCCATTGGCACCCTGGGCGCCGGGCTCGTCATCGACCGACGTATCGGTCGCCCGCTCGTGGCAACCGAACGGGGTGCCGGTATCATCGCCACCACCAACCCGGGCCATCGCCTCGAGGTCAAGGGTCGGCACTGGCTGGGCCGCCTTCCCGAGACGGTTGAGCAGCTCGGTGGCGCCGTGGCGCGCAGTCGGCGCGAACTGGAAGAGGCGGCCGCCGCCTGGACCACGCGGATCGAGGCCAGGAAGACCCGACTCGAAACCATCCTCCGCGAAATCCGCGAAGGGGTGCTGGTCTGTGGCCCGGACGGGCGCATCAACCTGTATAACCGGACCGCGCGGGAACTGTTGAGCGCAGAGCCGGCCCTTGGTCTTGGCCGCAATATCAACGAAGTGCTCAACGAGGGCCCCTTGCGCCACACCCTTCGACTGCTTGAACCGCGGGAAGACGCGGCCGATGTGCCGGCCGACGCCGAGCTGGTCTGTGCCACGGCCAGCGGCGAGCGACTGCTGCGCTGCCGCGTTGCGCGGCTTGCCACCGACGATCCGGATACCGCCGGCTTCGTGATGACGCTGCAGGATGTCTCGCGGCAGACACGCTCCGCCCTTCGCCGGGAACAGAGCCTGCGCGAGGCCGTGGAGGCCCTGCGCAACCCGCTGACCAGCCTGAACACCGCCAGCGAGAGTCTGCGCCTCGCCCAGCAGGCCGGCATGGCGGAAGACGTCGCGCGCTTCAGCGGCATGATCAACGAGGAAACGCACCGGCTGACCGAGGGCTTCAAGGCGCTGTCCACCGAGACCATGTCCGTGGTGACCGACAATTGGCGACTGGAGGATGTCCATCTCGGCAGCCTCGTGGACGGCATCAAGCAGACCGGCGACAGCACCACCCTGCCGCGGATCCAGTGTCGCGCCGACGTCTGGGTGTCGGCCGAGCCCTATCTGCTGAGTCAGGTGGTGGAGGCGCTGCTCGCGCGTCTGGTCGCCGATCTCGGGGTCTCCGCCGTTGCCCTCTCCGGCCGTGAGGAGGGCAGTCTGGTCTATCTGGAAATGAACTGGTCCGGCGATGTCATTGCGCCGGATGAGCTCGATGAATGGCTGGATGCCGGACTCGAGGATGTCGGCGGGACGGTCACGCTGCGTGAGGTACTGCAACGGCATGATACGACGGCCTGGAGCCAGCCCGACCTGTCACGCACCGGCCGGGCCCTGTTGCGTCTGCCCCTCCCGGGTGCACCAGAGAAAGTGAGAACCACTGAGGTCGTGCCCGCCCGCCCGGAATTCTACGACTTCGCCGTCGAGGAAGCGGAGCCGGTAAGACCGCTTGGCGCGGAGGCCGAGGCGAGCCTCGCCAGCCTCGATTACGTCGTCTTCGACTGCGAGACGACGGGGCTTGCGCCCAGCCAGGGCGACGAAATCGTCTCCATTGGTGCGGTGCGAATCCACCGGGGCCAGGTCATGCACGGCGAAACCTTTGAGCTGCTGGCCAATCCGGGCCGGCCTATACCGTCACTCGCCACGAGCATTCACGGCATCAGCGATGAGGATATCGCCGACGCACCGCCCGTTGAGGAGGTCGTCCGACGATTCCATGCCTACGCCGGCGATGCCGTGCTGGTCGGCTTCAATATCGCGTTCGACATGCGCTTCCTGCGGCTCAAGCAGCGCCGCTGCGATGTGCGGTTCGACAATCCCACACTGGACGCCCTGCTGCTCTCCATCCTCCTGCACGACCATACGGGAGAGCACACCATGGAGAGCGTTGCCGACCGGCTCGGTGTAGGGGTCGGCGGACGCCACACCGCGCTGGGGGATTCGCTGACCACAGCCGAGATATTCACCCGTCTGATCGAGCTGCTCCCGGGCGAGTCCATCAACACGCTCAGTGAGGCCATTGCCGCCCAGGAGCGGATGGTGGAATTCCGCCGTCAGCAACGAGCGTTCTGAGCCCACTGAAACGAAAAAGCCCCGGGCACTCACCGCGGGGCTTCGATCCGGTACCGACGGGGTCGGCCAGACAGGCGGCGGCGGTAGCTAGCCCTCGGCGCCCTCTTCCTCCAGCGCCTTGATGCTGAGCCGGATGCGCCCCTGGCGATCCACCTCCAGCACCTTGACCCGCACCATCTGCCCTTCCTTGAGCTCGTCGGAGACGCTCTCCACCCGGCGGTTGGAGATCTGCGAGATGTGCACAAGGCCGTCGCGGCCCGGCAGGATGTTCACGAAGGCGCCGAAGTCCATCAACTTGATGACCTTGCCTTCGTAAACCTGTCCGACCTCGACGTCCGCCGTCAGCAGCTCGATGCGTCGTCGCGCCTCCTCACCGGCCGCCTTGTCCACCGATCCGATGGTGACCGTCCCGTCATCGGTAATATCGATGGTCGTGCCGGTTTCCTCGGTCAGCTGACGGATCGTGGCGCCACCCTTGCCGATGACATCGCGGATCTTCTCCGGGTCGATGCGCAGCGTGATGAGCCTCGGGGCGTAGGCGGACATCTCCTCACGATGCTCGGCGATGACATCGTTCATGCGACCGAGGATATGCAACCGGCCATCCCGCGCCTGCTCCAGCGCCCGCTCCATGATCTCGCGGGTGATCCCGTTGATCTTGATGTCCATCTGCAGCGCCGTCACGCCGTTGTCGGTGCCGGCTACCTTGAAGTCCATGTCACCCAAGTGATCCTCGTCACCGAGGATATCGGTCAGAACGGCGAACGCATCGGCTTCCTTGATGAGGCCCATGGCGATGCCGGCGACGGGTGCCTTGATGGGCACACCGGCGTCCATCAACGAGAGACTGGTACCACAGACCGAGGCCATGGAGCTCGAGCCGTTCGACTCGGTGATCTCGGAGACCACGCGAACGACGTACGGGCAGTCCTCGGGGGACGGCATGACCGCCTGGATGCCCCGCTTGGCCAACTTGCCATGACCGATTTCGCGGCGCTTGGGGGTTCCCATGAAACCCGTCTCGCCCACGCAATAGGGCGGGAAGTTGTAATGCAGCATAAAGGGCTCGCGACGCTCGCCCTCGATGGCATCGATGATCTGCGCGTCACGCCCGGTACCCAGGGTGGTCACGACAATCGCCTGCGTCTCACCCCGGGTAAAGATCGCCGAACCATGGGTGCGCGGGAGCGTGCCCACCTCGATGTCGATGGGCCGGACCGTCTTCTGGTCCCGACCGTCGATCCGAGGCTCGCCACCCAGAATGCGACCACGGACAATTCGCTTCTCGAGCGTCTTGAAGGCCTCGCCAACTGCATCGGCGCTCCAGCTCCCGGCCGTCTCATCATCGCCAACCAGCCCGGCATTGACCCGTTCGCGAACCGCACCGATGGCCTCCTGGCGCGCCTGCTTGTCGGCGATACCGTAGGCCTCGGTGAGTGACTGCTCGGCGAGCTCGACGACACGCGCCGCCAGGCTTTCGTCGGTGGGCGCCGGCGTCCAGTCCCAGCGGGGCTTGCCGGCCTCGGCGGCCAGCTCGTTGATGGCGGAAATCGCGGACTGCATCTGCTCGTGGCCGTAGAGCACCGCGTCCAGCATGGTCTGCTCGGACAGGCGATCCGCCTCGGACTCGACCATCAGCACTGCCTGTTCGGTGCCGGCGACCACCAGATCAAGCTCGGATTCCTCGAGCTGGCTGAACGTGGGGTTGAGGATGAACCCGCCGTCGCGATAGCCGACGCGGGCAGCACCGATGGGGCCCTCGAACGGAATGCCGCTGATTGCGAGTGCCGCGGAGGTCCCCAGCATGGCGGGAATGTCCGCGTCCACGTCGGGATTCATCGAGATGACCGTCGCGATCACCTGGACCTCGTTGGAGAATCCGGCGGGAAAGAGCGGCCGGATCGGCCGGTCGATGAGCCGCGAGACGAGCGTCTCCTTCTCGGAGGGCCTGCCTTCGCGCTTGAAAAACCCACCGGGGATCTTGCCAGCCGCGTAGGTACGCTCCTGGTAGTTGACCGTGAGCGGCAGGAAGCTGCGCCCGGGCACCTCCTCACGCTTGCCAACCACGGTGACCAGCACGACGGTGTCGGCCATGTTGACAAGCACGGCACCGGTGGCCTGGCGGGCAATCTTGCCCGTTTCGAGCGTTACGGTCTGTTCACCGAACTGGAAGGACTTCTTGACGGCGGTTGGAGTCACTGCAAATACACCCCTGGTCGGTTTCTGTTCGCCTTACTTGCGAAGGCCGAGTCGTTCGATGACAGACTGGTAACGCTCAAGGCTCTTGCGATGCAGGTAGTCCAGCAGCTGCCGGCGCTGATTGACCAGCTTCAGAAGACCGCGGCGGGAGTGATGATCCTGCTTATGGGTGGCGAAATGTTCGGTGAGGTGCTGGATGCGGGCGGTCAGAAGGGCGATCTGAACCTCGGGGGAACCCGTATCCCCGTCGGAGCGTCCGTAATCACGGACAATCCCCTGCTTCTGCTGGGCGCTGAGTGACATCAATGACTCCTGGTTAACTCGCTGATTTAACAGAATGGGGCATTCTAGCCCCCGCTGCCTCGCTGAACAAGCAATCGCCGCGGCGCCACGCCGCCGTCGTCATTTACCCGACCGATACCGAGGAACTCTCCGGTATCGCTGTACACCCGCAAGAGAGCCGCGGTCCGGGCCGCCGCGGGGAGCGCCGTCGCGGGTGTCGCGACTTGCCCCTGGCAGAACGCCGGCGCCTGCCCGGGCGCCAGCGCCACTGCCGGTTGGTCGGTGAGCGCCTGATCCGGCGGCAACAGGCATTCGTCCAGCGTCTCCGGTCCACTCGATGCCCGCTCCTCCAGATCCTCCAGCCCCCACATGACCGGGTCGCGGAAGGGCCCGAGGGCCGTGCGCCGCAGAGATTCGACGTGGGCCCCGCAACCGAGCCGTTCGCCGATATCGGCGACCAGACTGCGGATATAGGTGCCTTTGGTACAGTCCACGCGAAGTTCAAGTCGATCCGGCGCGACCATTCGGCCGGACAGAGCGCGGATCGTCACCCGGCGGGGTTCGCGATCAACGACGACGCCCTCGCGGGCGAGCTCGTGCAATCGGCGGCCCTGATGCTTGAGCGCGGAGAACATGGGCGGTACCTGCTCGATCCCGCCCCGAAAGCATGCCAGAACAGACGCCAGTCCGCGGTCATCCAGGTCGGGCACCGACCGCTCCTCGAGGACGGCGCCGTCCGCGTCCGCGCTGTCCGTGGTCACCCCCAGACGCGCGGTCGCCAAATACTGCTTGTCGGCATCCAGCAGCCAGCCGCTGATCTTGGTGGCCTCGCCGAAGCACAGCACCAGCAGCCCGGTGGCCAGCGGATCGAGGCTGCCGGTATGCCCGGCCTTGCGGGCATCCAGGCAGCGACTTACCCGGCGCAGGGCCCGGTTGGAGGTCATGCCCGAGGGTTTATCAAGAAGAAGGATGCCGTCTACATGACGGCCAGTCTTGCGCGCCATGCCGTCCAGTCAGTCAGCGTCCTGCGCGGATGTCCCGTCGTCGGGGCGCACCTCGTCGATCAGGCGATTGAGCCGGGCACCCCGATCGAAGACCGGATCGTAGTGAAAGCGCAGCGCGGGCACCGTTCTGAGCGAGAGCCGGCGCGCAAGCTGACGGCGAAGGAAGCCGGCAGCGCCGTTCAGCGCCTTCACCATTTCCCTGGATGCCGCTTCATCCATACCCAGTCCCGTCACGAAGACCTCGGCATGGGCGAAATCACGACTGGCCCGCACCTCGGAGACGGTCACCGAGCCGACCCGCGGATCGCGGATCTCGTCACGGATCAGCTCGGCCAGCTCCTGCTGGATCTGATCCCCGACCCGGCGGGCGCGAGAGAAATCCCTTGGCATCGCCTACAGTGACCGCTCGATGGTCACGCGCTCGTAGCACTCGATCTGGTCGCCTACCCGAACGTCGTTGTAGTTGCGCACGCCGATACCACACTCCGTGCCGGACTGAACCTCGTTGACGTCGTCCTTGAATCGACGCAACGACTCCAGATCGCCCTCGAACACGACCACGTTGTCACGCAGGACACGGATCGGATTACGCCGCCGGACCACACCATCCACCACCAGGCAACCGGCGATCTGGCCGAGTTGCGAGGACCGGAAGACATCGCGCACCTCGGCGGTACCGATGATCTGCTCCTGCGTCTCCGGCTCCAGCATGCCGCTGATCGCGCTTCGCAACTGATCAATCGCATCGTAGATGATGCTGTAGTAATGCAGCTTCACCTCGTTTTCCTGGGCAAGCCGCCGCGCCTTGGCGTCGGCACGCACATTGAACCCGATCAGCAGCGCCTCGGAGGCCAGGGCCAGGTTGACGTCGGACTCGTTGATCGCGCCCACGCCGGTGGCCACCGGGGTAATCCGGACCTCCTCGTTGGAGAGGTTGGTGAGCGACTGCGTCAGCGCCTCCACCGACCCCTGGACATCGCCCTTGATGACCAGATTGACCGTCTTCACCTCCTGGTCCTGCATCTGCGAGAAGAGCTCGTCCATCCGCGCCGCCTTCTGCGCCTGGAGTCGCTTGTCACGACTCTTCTCGCGGCGATGATCGGCCAGTTCGCGGGCCTTGCGCTCATCCTCGACCACCAGCACCTCGTCACCGGCCTCCGGCAGCCCGGACAGGCCCAGCACCACGACAGGCGTTGACGGGCCGGCGGCTTTCACCCGCTCGCCGCGTTCGTCGAGCAGTGCCCGGACGCGCCCGTATTCCGTGCCGGAGATAATCATGTCGCCCTGCTGGAGGACACCGTTCTGCACAAGAATGGTGGCAACCGGCCCTCGGCCGCGGTCGAGACTGGATTCGACCACGATGCCCGAGGCCGGACACTCGCGGACCGCCTTGAGCTCCAGGAGCTCTGCCTGCAGTGCCACCGCTTCCAGGAGCGCTTCCACACCCTGGCCGGTCAGTGCCGAACAGGGGATGAACTGAGTGTCCCCGCCCCACTCCTCGGGGATCACCTCGCGGGCGGCAAGCTCATTCTTGACCCGGTCCGGATCGGCATCCTCGCGGTCGATCTTGTTCACGGCTACCACAATAGGCACGCCGGCGGCCCGCGCGTGCTTGACCGCCTCTTCGGTCTGCGGCATGACGCCATCGTCGGCCGCCACCACGAGGATCACGACATCGGTGACCTGGGCGCCACGCGCCCGCATCGCGGTGAAGGCCTCATGGCCGGGCGTATCGAGGAAAGTCAGATCACCCCGATCCGTATTCACGCGGTAGGCACCAATATGCTGCGTGATACCGCCCGCCTCGCCGGAGGCCACCTTGGCGCGGCGAATGAAATCCAGCAACGTGGTCTTGCCGTGGTCGACGTGGCCCATGATGGTCACCACAGGCGAACGCGCCACTTCCTCGCCCACCGGCTCTGCGGCCTGACCGAGCACCGCCTCCTCGAGATCGTCCTCGCGCACGATGTGCGGGCGATGCCCCATCTCCTCGACAAGCAGCACGGCGGTATCCTGATCGATGGCCTGGTTGATGGTGGCCATCACGCCCTGCTTCATCATCTCCTTGATGAGGTCCGCCGCTTTCACGCTCATGCGCTGCGCGAGCTCACCGACCGTGATGGTTTCCGGCACCTGCACATCGCGCACCACCGGTGCCGTCGGCTTCTCGAACTCCTGCTGCAGGGCGGAGCTGGCGGCGCCGGCCGCGCCCCGGCGTCGCGCCTGGCGCCCGCCGGCTTCGGCCTTCTTGCGTGCCTTGCCCTTGCCACGCGAGGCCTTGCGGGCGGCGCGCTCCTCGGCCTCACGCTCGCGCTTGGCCTCGGCCTGGAGGCGCTTGCGCTCCTTTTCGTCCTCGATTTCCTTCTTGCGTGCCGCCTCGGATTCGGCCTTCTGCTGTGCGGCCTCGATGTCAGCAACGGTCTGCGCCGCTTCGGCCTCCGGCTCTGCCGGCGTCGCCTCTTCGGCAGCGGGTGCCGCACCCGGCGCCTCGGTCGCAGCCTCTGCCTCCCGGGCGGCGGCATCGGCGGCTTCCTGGCGCTGACGCTCGGCCTCCGCTTCGGCCTCCTGGCGACGGGACTCCTCCGCCGCCTTCAGATCGCGCTGCAGTGCCCGCTCGAGCACCTGGGCATCCTGCTCCGCGGCCTCCGCCTCGACCACGCTGCGCTTAACGTAGGTGCGCTTCTTGCGCACCTCGACGTTGACCGTACGCGCCGTCGCCGCCCGACTGCCCCTTGCACTGCGGCGCTCGGCGCCACCGCCCGAGGGCATGCGCAACTGACTGTGACTGCGCCGCTTGAGGGTGATCTGCGAGGGCCCTTCCTCGTCGGCCTCTTCTTTGCGACCGTGGGTCGACCGGATGTGGTCGAGCAGAGCCGTTTTGTCCGACTCGGCAAACTCCGCATCCGGATCCTCGCAGGATAGCCCCGCCTCTCGCAGCTGAATCATCAGCCGGTCCAGCGGCACTCCGGTCTGCTCCGCAAAATCTCTGACCGTGCTCTGCGCCATATTCAATATCCTCCGTCCCGGATCGTCCGGGCTTAGTCCTGGCCCTCGCCCTCCTCGGCGAACCAGGGCTCTCGAGCCTTCATGATCAGGGCGCCCGCGCGCTCTGCATCAAGACCCTCGATTTCAATCAGGTCATCCACCGACTGCTCCGCGAGATCCTCCATGGTGCGGATACCCTGGGCAGCCAGATTCGCCGCGAGGCTCCCGTCCATGCCCTCCATGGCGAGCAGATCCTCGGCGGGGGCCTCCGCGGCGGCCGCTTCGGCCTCGCGCTCGGCCAGCACATCCCGCGCACGTTGACGCAGGGCGTTCACAAGATCCTCGTCGAATCCTTCAATCTCCAGTAACTCGACCACCGGCACATAGGCCACTTCCTCTAGGCTGGAGAACCCTTCCTCGACCAACAGCCCAGCCAGGTCCTCGTCGACATCCAGCTCGCGGACGAACATGTCAACCAGCTCGGCCGCCTCGGCATCGCTCTTCGCCTCCGCCTCGGCGGCGGTCATGACGTTGAGCTCCCAGCCGGTCAGCTCGCTTGCCAGACGCACGTTCTGGCCGCCCCGACCGATCGCCTGCGAGAGCTGCTCTTCACCCACGGCGATGTCCATGCTGTGTCGATCCTCATCAACCACGATGGATTCCACCTCGGCCGGTGCCATGGCGTTGATCACGAACTGGGCCGGGTTATCGTTCCAGAGGATGATGTCGATGCGCTCGCCGGAGAGTTCGTTGGACACCGCCTGAACCCTGGAGCCACGCATGCCGACGCAGGCACCCACGGGATCGATTCGGCTGTCCAGTGCATTGACCGCGATCTTCGCACGCAGTCCCGGGTCACGGGCCGCACCCAGGATCTCCAGCAGGTCCTGCCCCACCTCCGGTACCTCGAGCTTGAACAGCTCAACCAGAAACTCCGGGGCGGAGCGGCTGGAAAACAGCTGCGGCCCGCGCGATTCCTCCCGCACCTCGCGCAGCCAGGCCCGCAGACGATCTCCGGGGCGCACGGCCTCCCGGGGAATCATGTCCTCGCGCGGGATAAATGCCTCGGCATTGCCTCCGAGATCGAGGAACACATTGCCGCGCTCGACGCGCTTGACGATACCCGTGATGAGCTCACCGACGCGATCCCGATAGGCTTCCACGACCTGCGCGCGCTCGGCGTCACGGACCTTCTGCACGATGACCTGCTTGGCGGTCTGCGCCGCGATTCGGCCGAAATCCACCGACTCCATAGGCTCTTCGATGAATCCGCCGACCTCGATTGTCGGGTCCGTCTCACGCGCCTGACTGATCGGGATCTGCTGGTCCGGAAACTCCAGCTCGTCATCGTCTTCCACCGCCTCCCAGCGTCGGAAGGTTTCGTACTCTCCGGTGCGGCGATCGACCGCGACACGCGCAGCGATCTCGCCCTCGTGCCGCTTCTGCGTCGCCGACGCCAGGGCCGCTTCGATCGCCTCGAAGATCACCTCTTGTTCGACACCCTTCTCGTTGGCGATGGCGTCTACTACCAGCAGGATTTCCTTGCTCATCTTCTACCGCTCTCCGATTGCAATTCGCTGCCGCTCAAGGCTCCAGCTCGACGTGCGCGCGATCAATATCCGCCAGCGACACCACGGTCCGCTCACCCGACTCTTCCACCATCACGCCATCGTCCGTCAGGCCGACCAGCCGGCCGTGGAACTTGCGCCGCCCATCCACCAGCGTGCGAAGACGGATGCGAATCCACTCGCCGGCAAAACGCTCGTAATCCGAGGTCTTGAAGATGGGGCGATCAAGGCCGGGCGAGGAAACCTCCAGGAGATAGTCGCCGGCAATCGGGTCTTCCACATCAAGCACACCGCCTACCTGGTGACTGACGCGGGCGCAGTCGTCGACATCGATCCCGTCAGGGCTGTCGATGAATACGCGCAGTACGCCCTGCTGTCGTCCCGGGTGATACTCCACTCCGACGAACTCGTATCCGAGACCTTCGACAACGGGCTCCAGCAGATTCGTGACGCGTTCAGGCGCTTTCATGTCTTTCGTGTCCGGTCCTGCCCGGAACAAAAAATGGGCCCGTGGCCCATTTCCATCGCCAGCTGCCGCCGAGCGGCACCGGCAAAAAAAAAGGCCGCAAGCGGCCTTCTCGAAGATGCCTATTTGGTAGCGGGGGCAGGATTTGAACCTGCGACCTTCGGGTTATGAGCCCGACGAGCTACCGGACTGCTCCACCCCGCAACCGACACTGCATAGGATAGGGATCAGACCCGTTTATTTCAAGGGCTTTATCGACGCTGGCGCTTCAACAGACGCCGACGCAGGTCATGGCGGTAGATGAAGCCGGGCAAGGCAAAAGTGGCAAAGAGCGACAGCGCAATGACCCAGAACTCCCAGCCCTGGATCTGCAGCTGCCCCTGGGTGCGGTACTCCATACCGGCGCCGACAAGCCCCACCACGAAAAAGAGCACCAGCCATTCCAGAAGGCGGATCCATTCCGGCTTGCCCCGCGCGGGCGCCGGCCACACGAACGCAATGCGCTCGCTTGTCCAGGGCAGGTTCGCCGCCAGCACCGCAATCAATAGGAGGACAATAATCGCGACCCCGGTGGTCATCGTCGACTCACAGCCCGAAGGCAGCCCGGCAGATCGCGATCAGCGTATCCGGGAACAGCCCGAGCAACAGCACCAGTCCTCCGTTCGCCGCCACCACCACCCGGGGCCCCATCGGCGCCTCCAGGGGGGCGGGTGACTCCACCCGATCAAAGTAGACGGCCTTGAGGACACGAAGGTAGTAGAAGGCCCCGATCACGGCGAAGACCACGGCGACCACCGCGAGCCAGACCATGCCGGAATCCACCAGCGCCTGCAGCACCAGCCACTTGGCATAAAAACCGACGGTACCGGGAATACCGGTCATGGAGAACATCAGCAGCAGCATGACCAGCGCATAACCGCTGTGGCGGTCGTTCAGCCCGCGCATATCGTCGATCATCTCCGCCTCGAAGCCCTTCCGGGAGAGCAGGATGATCATTCCGAATCCACCGGCGGCCATGATGCCGTAGCTAATCGCGTAGAACAGCGCCGCGGCATACCCCTCGTCCGTGCCCGCAATCAGGCCCAGGAAGAGGAACCCGATATGCGAGATGGTCGAGTAGGCCAGCATACGCTTGAAGTTGGTCTGCACCAGTGCGAACAGATTGCCCACGGAGAGCGAGCCAACCGCGAGGATAATCGCCATGATCTGCCACTGATCATGCAGCTGACCCAGGCCGTCGGCCAGCAGCCGCAGGAACAGGGCAAGGGCCGCAATCTTCGGTGCGCTGCCGAGGAACGCCGTGACCGCCGTCGGCGCGCCCTGATACACATCGGGGATCCACATATGGAACGGTGCCGCGCCGAACTTGAAGGCGATACCCACCAGCGCAAAGGTCATTCCGAAGGCCATGAGCAGCAGGTTATCGCCTGCGGCCGCCCGGGCCGCGATATCATCGATCAGCAGGCTGCCGGAGGCGCCATAGATCATGGACATGCCATAGAGGAGCATGCCAGAGGACAGCGCGCCGAGAACGAAGTACTTCATCGCCGCTTCGGCACCGATCCGGCTGTCGCGATCGAAGGCGACCATCGCATAGAGACTCAGCGACAACAGCTCGAGACCCACGTAGAGCACGAGCAGGCTGCTCGCGGACGCCATGACGAACATCCCCAGTGTCGCAATCAGGGTGAGCATGTAGAACTCGCCCTTGAGGAGATCCCGCTGTCGCAGGTAGTCCCGACTGTAGCCCAGCGTGACCGCCGCAAGACCGGCGATCGCCACTTTCAGGACGGCCGCCAGGCTGTCGCTGACATACATGCCGTTGAAGGTGATCTCCCGGTCACCGCCCCAGTGCGTGGATATCGCCAGCCAGATGGCCACCAGCAGGGTGGCCTGGGTCAGGAAAAAGGCGATCCGGCCCTCCTGGCTGCGATCGAAAAGATCCGCAATGAGCACGACACAGACCATGACCCCGAGCCAGATCTCCGGGGCGGCCAGTGCGAATTGGGGCATTTCGAAATTCATCATCGTCCTCGGGCCAGGGTACTAGAGGGTCGGCACCACGATGCGGAACAGCGCATCCAGCGACGG
>CAJXND010000023.1 GCA_913056385.1 uncultured Ectothiorhodospiraceae bacterium | reverse complement strand
CCGGACTGACTGAAGATGGCCGTGTTGATGCCGATCACCTCGCCCCGGGCGTTGACCAGCGCCCCGCCGGAGTTGCCTGGATTGATGGCGGCATCGGTCTGAATGAAGTTCTCGAAGGTCGTCAGCCCGAGCTCGCTCCGGCCGACGGCACTGACAATGCCCTGGGTGACCGTCTGGCCAACGCCGAACGGGTTGCCGATGGCGAAGACCACGTCGCCCACCCGGCTTTTGGCGGAGTTGGCGAGGGTGATGTGAGGCAGATCATCGCCCTCGACCTGCAACACCGCCAGATCCGATTCGGGATCGGTCCCGACCAGGCTTGCCGGCGCGGTGCGTCCATCGGCGAGCATCACCTGGATCCGGGCGGCGCCGCGGATCACATGGTGGTTGGTGAGCAGATGGCCGGCGTCGCTGATCAGCACGCCGGACCCGAGTGACGTATCGAGATCCGGATGTTCCGTGGGCGCCAGGCCGCCGAAGAGGTCATCCAGTGCGGGGGCATCGAGGAACGCGTTGCGCGGATCCGGCGTGCGCGTGGCCGTGTAGATGTTGACCACTGACGGTGCCGCGGCCTCGACTGCGTCCGCATAGGTAAAGGGCTGGTTCGGCGGTCTCTCTGCATCGGGGTTCGTGCGTGGCGACTCGTCCACACGGACCACCGGCCGCTGACGCTCAAGCAGCTCCGGGGCCATCCAGACAACGGCGATGGCCACAATAATCCCCACCAGGGTGTAGCTGATCACGAATCGGGTGAATCGTTGCAGGGCCATCTTCTATACTCGTCGAGCGCTGGAATGACGAGGATACGATGGTACACCGTTGGCAACTGAGTGATTACCTCGATGAATTGCTTTGCCCCGAGCGGGTCGGCGACTTCACGCCTAATGGTCTGCAGGTCGAGGGTCGGGCGGAGATCCGGCGCCTGATGACCGGTGTGACGGGGTCGGCGCGTTTCCTGGCCGAGGCCATCGAGGCCGACGCCGATGCCGTTCTGGTCCATCACGGCTATTTCTGGAAGGGCGAGCCGGCACCGGTTACCGGTATGAAGGCGCATCGACTGCGTCTGCTTCTGCGCAACGATATCAACCTCTTCGCCTATCACCTGCCACTGGATGTACACCCGGTGTTCGGCAACAACGCCGTGCTGGCGGACTGGCTCGGCATCCAGGTCGAGGGGGCCGTGGAGGCAGGCGGCGTGCCCGGGCTTTTATGGCACGGGCAGCTGGCTGAACCGATCGACGCGGATGCCTTCGCTGATCGCCTTGCCACTCGCCTGGGGCGCTGGGTAACGCCCGTGGTGGCCGGCCCTCACCCCGTGAGGCGGGTGGCCTGGTGCAGTGGGGGCGGACAGAAATTCATGGCCGCCGCTGCGGCGCTTGGAGTGGATGCCTATTTCAGCGGAGAGATATCCGAACCCACGGCCCATGAGGCGCGCGAACTCGGCGTGCATTATTTCGCCGCCGGCCACCATGCCACCGAGCGCGGCGGTGTCAAGGCGCTGGGGGAGCATCTCGCCGCGCACTTCGGCCTGGCCCATCGATTCATCGACGATGCCAACCCGGCTTGAGCTTAACCCTTGATTGAAAGCAAGTTTTGCGACGGTGAAAGCCCCGTCAGACGGGGCTCCTGGCTTGACTGCGAGAGCCGGATGTTGGATTCTACGCGCGTTACAAACACCGTAGAAGAATGGTGTGAGGGGTGGTCAGCGGGCTGGTCGGAAAGCCGCCGCAGCCGCCATGATCCTTTACCCATGCAGGGGAATCCAGATGTCCGAGGATGGCGCTAACAAGAGTCGACGCCGCTTTCTTACCGGCGCGGTGTCGGTCGTCGGCGGCGTCGGCGTTGCCTACACGGCAGTGCCCTTTCTCTCCTACTGGAATCCGAGCGCTCGGACCCGAGCGGCCGGTGCACCGGTGGAAGTCGATACCAGCACGATGCAGCCGGGTCAGAAAATCAACCTGACCTGGCGGGGTCAACCGGTCTGGGTGATCCGTCGTTCCGAGGCGGCACTCGAGACGCTGCCCGAGCTCAACGACCGCCTGCGCGATCCGGATTCCACCGTGGCCTCGCAGCAGCCGCCATACGCCCGGAATATCTACCGCTCCATTGATCCGGAGTTCCTGGTGCTCGTGCCCATCTGCACGCATCTGGGCTGCATCCCTTCGTACATGCCGCAACCGGGGTCCCTCGATACGAACTGGCCGGGTGGGCTCTTCTGCCCCTGTCACGGTTCGCGTTTCGACATGGCCGGGCGCGTCTACTCCGGCGTCCCGGCGCCGACCAACCTTGTAGTGCCTCCGTACCGTGTGGCCGATAACGGTCTGATCGTGGTCGGGGAAGATGAGGAGGCTGCCTGATGAGTGATGCCACCACCAAGGCGCAGGGCGGAGTGCTGGGCTGGATCGATGCCCGTTTCCCGCTCACGAAGATGTGGAACGAGCACATTGGCGAGTACTACGCGCCCAAGAATTTCAACATCTGGTACTACTTCGGCTCGCTGGCGCTGTTCGTGCTGGTCAATCAGCTGCTCACCGGCATCTGGCTGACCATGAACTACAACCCGTCCGCGGCGGGTGCTTTCGACTCGATCGAATACATCATGCGCGATGTCGAGTACGGTTGGCTGATCCGCTACATGCACTCCACGGGTGCGTCGGCCTTCTTCGTGGTGGTGTACCTGCACATGTTCCGCGCCCTGCTCTACGGCTCCTACCAGAAGCCACGCGAGCTGATCTGGGTGTTCGGCATGATCATCTATCTGCTGCTCATGGCCGAGGCCTTCATGGGCTATCTGCTGCCCTGGGGGCAGATGTCGTATTGGGGTGCACAGGTCATCATCTCGCTGTTCGGCGCCATTCCCGGTATCGGCGAGGAGTTGGCGCTCTGGATCCGCGGCGACTACAACATCTCCGGTGTGACGCTGAACCGGTTCTTCGCGCTTCATGTCGTGGCCCTGCCGCTCGCCCTGGTCGGCCTGGTGGTCTTCCACATTCTTGCGCTGCACGAGGTGGGTTCGAACAATCCGGACGGTGTCGACATCAAGAAGAACAAGGATCAGAGCGGCAAGCCGAAGGACGGCATCCCGTTCCACCCCTACTACACGGTGAAGGATACCTTCGGGCTGGGCGTCTTCCTGATCTTCTTCTCGGCGGTCGTGTTCTTTGCCCCCGAGATGGGCGGTCTGTTCCTGGAAGCGCCTAATTTCGAGCCGGCCGACCCGCTGCAGACGCCGGCGCATATCGCACCGGTCTGGTATTTCACTGCGTTCTACTCGATCCTGCGGGCGATTCCGGACAAGTTCGGCGGTGTGCTGGCGATGGGATCGGCGATCTTCCTGCTCTTCCTGCTGCCCTGGATCGACCGCGGCCGGGTCCGCTCGATCCGCTACCGCGGGCTCGGGCACAAGATCAACCTGGCGCTTTTCGCGGTGGCGTTCGTTTGCCTGAGCTATCTCGGTCTCCGAGCCCCTTCAGAGGTGTACTTCGGTCTGACCGTGACGACCTGGGCCCAGATCTGGACCGTGGTGTACTTCGGGTTCTTCGCCTTCCTGTTCACGTACACCGCCTTTGGGTTTGAACGCACCAAGCCCGTGCCGGAGAGGGTGACCGACTGATGAGAAAACTCGCACTGATTCTGTTTCTCGGTCTTTTCTCCGGTGGCGCATGGAGCGCCGGTGGCAGCGCGGACCTGATGGACGCACAGGTCGACGTGTCCAACGAGGCTTCGCTGCAGCGCGGCGCGAACCTGTTCGCCAACAACTGCATGGGCTGCCACTCGGCCAAGTATGTCCGTTGGAACGCGCTCCCCGAAGCGCTCGGTATTCCCATGGCGATGGTCGAGGAGTCGCTCATCTACGGCGCCTACACGCAGGGTGACACCATCAATGCAGCCATGCGCCCGGAGGATGCCGCCGACTGGTTCGGTGCGCCGCCGCCGGATCTGTCGCTGACGGCGCGCTCCCGCGGTGCGGACTGGGTTTATACCTATCTGAACAGCTTCTATCAGGACCCGGACGCCAGCATCGGCTGGAACAACACCCTGCTCGCCAACTCCTCCATGCCGCATGTGCTCTGGCGTCTGCAGGGCGTCCCGGAGGCCCGTTACGAGGAGAGCCACGGCGAGCTCCAGGTGGCCGGAATCCGGTTACCCGAGGGGCAGCAGGGGATCATGACCGAAGACGAGTATCACCAGGCCACCCGGGACATCACCAACTTCATGGCCTTCATGGCGGAGCCCGTGCGGGCCAAACGCCAGGAGATCGGCGTATGGGTCATCGGCTTCCTGGTGATCTTCACGGTGCTCGCCTGGTTCATGAAGCGTGAGTACTGGAGGGATATCCACTGAGTGGTCAGGCCGAACAGCTGGGCGCACCGCCGGTGACGCTCAGCCAGCGAACTTCGATTGGTCTCTATACCGACCCGTCGGCGGTGGAGAGTCATCGAGTGCGATTGGTGCTGGCCGAGAAGGGCATCGGGGTCGAGGTGGTGGAAGTGGCCCCCGAGGGGCCACAGCCCGAGGACCTCGCGGACCTTAATCCCTACGCGGAGACCCCGACGCTGGTCGATCGGGATCTCGCGCTCTACGACCCGCGGGTGATCTGCGAATATCTCGATGAGCGTTTCCCGCATCCGCCGTTGATGCCCATTGACCCGGTATCACGTGCCAAGGCGAAGCTGGTTATCTCGCGGATCGACCGCGACTGGTATCAGCTGCTGGGTCAGCTCGAGCAGGCGGAACGGCGCGGCAAGCCCGCCATCAGACGCCAGCTTGCCGAGAGCCTGGCCGCCAGCGCCGATGTCTTTGATACAGGCATGACGTATTTCCTGAGCGACGAGATCACCATGATGGATTGTGTGCTGGCGCCGCTGCTCTGGCGACTGGAGCACTACGGCGTCGAGCTGCCGGTCGAGGCCGCTGCGATCGACTCCTATGCCGAGCGGCTGTTCGCCCGGGACCCTTTCCAGGCCAGCCTCACCCGCACCGAACAGGCAATGCGTACGACTTGATGACGCCGAGCCGACCCTACCTGATCCGCGGACTCTACGAGTGGATCGTCGATAACGGCCTGACGCCCCATCTGCTGGTCAATGCGGAAGGCGAGGCGGTTGAGGCGCCGCTTGAATTCGCGGATGGCGGGCGGCTGGTATTGAACGTCTCGCCCAGTGCTGTACGCGGTCTTGATCTGGGCAATGAGTGGGTATCCTTCAATGCCCGCTTCGGTGGCCGGCCCCGCCAGGTGAACGTCCCCGTTGCCGAGGTGATGGCGATCTACGCCCGCGAGAATGGCCGCGGCATGCTCTTCACCCCCGAGGATGGTGACGGAGAACCGCCACCCGAGGGAGGCCAGGACGACGGGGCGGGTTCCGGATCCGCCGGCGGCAACCGTCCCGGACTCCGCGTCGTCAAATAGCCCGCGTCGGGTTCAGCCCCCGAAAAGCTGTCGGTCAATCAGGTCGCACAGGCAGTGAATCACCAGCAGATGGACCTCCTGGATTCGGGCCGTGACCTCGTGGGGTACCCGGATCTCGACATCGTCCCCTGCCAGCTTCAGGGCCATGGGCCCGCCGTCCCGGCCGCTGAGCACGACCACATGCGCGCCGCGGTCGTGGGCCGCCTCGATGGCCCGGATCACGTTGTCGCTCCCGCCACTGGTACTGATGGCCAGCACCACGTCGCCGGGGAGGGCGAGGGCGCGGATCTGTCGCGCAAAGACCTCGCGAAAGTCATAGTCGTTGGCGATCGAGGTAATCGTCGAGCTGTCCGTGGTGAGCGCGATGGCCGGCAGTCCCGGACGCTCCATCTCGAAGCGGTTGAGAAGCTCAGAGGAGAAATGCTGGGCATCGCCTGCCGAGCCGCCATTGCCGCAGCTCAGGATGCGCCCCTCGTGCTGAAGGCATTCGGTCATCAGCATGCCGGCCTGCTCGATGAACGGGCGAAGCTGGTCCAGGGCCACCTGTTTGGCCTGGATGCTTTCGTGGAAATGCTGTGCGATCCGCTCACTGGCGTTCATGTGTCTACCTTGTCGTTGTCGTGTCTCGTCAATCATCGGCCCTGAAGGCATCTTTCAGCCAGGTAACCTCGTTGTGACCGGGCTGGAGGGCGATCACGTCGAAGCGGGCAGGCGGCTCGTCTCGCTGCCGCTGAAGCCAGGCACCGGCAGCGGCCAGGAGGCGACGCCGCTTGGCATGGGTGATGCTGTCGACTCCGTCGCCGAATTCACCGGCTGAGCGGGCCCTGACCTCCACGAAAACCACTTCCTCGCCATCCTGCATGATGAGGTCGATCTCGCCCCGACGGATCCGGAAATTGCGCGCCCGCAGGCGGAGGCCATGATCCTCGAGATAGGTGAGGGCGCGTGCCTCGGCGGCTTGGCCGGTCTCCTGCGGGCGGGGTTTCATGGCAGGTAGGCCGGTATGCCCGATCCATTTTCCTGCGCGGGTCGGAGACGCTCGAGCCCGCCGGAGGTTACCCGTGCCGGCACCAGCTGCCGCTGGATAATCCCCTCCGGGTCCAGGCTCAGCCTGCCGGTCACGCCGGGAAGGTGCAGCTCGGCGCTGCGTGCGAGGGCATCGAGGGCGCGTAGCAGGCGATAGCTGTCCACACCGAGGGCGACCAGCTGGCCCGGATCGGAAGATGGGTCGGCCTCGCGGAGCTGTTCCCTCGCGCCAATGCCGGCATCATCCGATGCACCGTCAAGCAGCCAGGGCATGCGAGCCAGCATGACACCGCTGAGATCGTTATCGGCGCCGGCCTGATGCTGCTGTGGATAGCTCTCGCTAATGGCCAGGACCGGCAGATCGATGCCGCGATGAAACCGGATCTGCGGCGTGATGAGTCTTGCGTCACGCCCGAAGGCGGCCATGAAGACGCCATCGGCGTCCTGGCGGCGGCGGACCTCGAAGCCGAACCCTTCGCCGGTGACGGATCGCAACCGCTGGTAGCGCTCGTCACTCAGATCCAGCTGAAACAGGCGCCGGATCGGGCCCGTCAGGTCCTCCTGGTCCGGGGGGTAGCGGCGTTGCCCGAGGATCTGCCCGCCGGCCTCCTCGAATGCATCGCGGAAAGCGCCGCTGACCCGGCTGCCCCATTCGTCGTCCCGCGCCATCACCAGCAGCCGTTCGTAGCCCATGGCCCTCGCCAGTGCAGCGACGGCGCGGGCGTCGTTCTCCGGCGCCAGGCCGAACTGCACCACGGCGTCGTGGTCCGGGGTGATCTCCACGCGATTGAGTGCGAGCACGGGCACGGGGAGGGATTCGGCGGAGACGAGTTCGCGGACACCGGATTTGCTCAGCGGGCCGATGATGCGTTCCGCGCCCGCGGCGACCGCTGCATCGTATGCGGCGACGACATCGCGGCCGGCGTCGCCCACGTCGAAAAACAGCAGGCGTGGCCGGTCATCCATGTCCGCCTCCGCATAATAGGCGGCCAGAAGACCCTTCTGGATAGCCCTGCCCGCCGCGGCCAGTTCCCCGCTGAGTGGCAGTAGCACGCCCACGACCCGTGGTGGTGAGAGCTCGGCGCGCTGTGCGGACAGCAACCCATCGACGAATGATTCGCTGATCCCGATACCCTCATGCGCGCCCTGCCAGTCGGCGATGAAGGCCCGCATCTCCGCCGGCTGAAGGGCCCGGTTGCGAACGCCGATTGCCAGTTCCAGCCAGGCCGACACGGCCGGGGCCGGCGGCTCGGCGAGGGTCTCGCGAAGCGCGGGCATGGGCGTTTCCATCAGCATCGCCCACAGCGCCGCTTCATTAGCCAGACGTTGCTCGCGGGAGAGCGCCCGATCGGCAAGCGAAACACGGTAGGTGACGGCTGCCCCCGGGTTGCCCCGGGCCGCCTCGGCGCGGGCCAGCGATTCCAGACGCAGGGGCTCCATGCGCGCCGACAGCGGGGTCGGCAGCGTGCCCAGGCGGTCAATGACCTCCATCGGTGGCAGTTCCGGGTCGAGTCGCGTGCGCAGCAGATTGGCCACAGCGGTATTCGAGGGTGTAGCGCGGGCTTCGCGTGTGTCCAGCCACTGCGCGGCAGGTTCCGGGTCATCCAGTTCCAGCGCCAGTGTCGCGGCTTCCAGTCGCAGGCCGGTGGCCTCCGGCTCTGGCAGCTCCGCCGCCGCCATGCGCAGCAGTGTAATGGCCCTGCTGGTATTGCCGCGCGCCAATGCGGCCTCGGCATCATCCAGTTGTGGCGAGCTGATCTCCCCGAGCGGGGTCGCGTCCCGGGGCGTCATCGGGGCACAGCCGGCGATCAGCAGTGCGATCGTCAGCAGGGCGATTGGAATACGGGCACTGAACAAGGGCGAGCCTCGCGGTGATCGGAACGGCCGGTTAGACTGCCCGGCAGGTTTGCTGGAAGTATCGATTCCGGGGATAAAGCGTGTCAAACGAGTCCGGCCGACTTTTCGTGGTCGCCACGCCCATTGGCAATCTGGGCGATCTGAGCGATCGCGCGCGGGAGGTGCTCGCCGCCGTTCATCGGATTGCCGCGGAAGATACGCGCCACAGCGGTCAGTTGCTCGGTCGTCTGGGCATCCGCAGCCCGATGATCAGTCTTCATGAGCATAACGAGGCCGAGCGGGTAACACGGATCCTCTCCTGTCTGGAGGCCGGCGAGTCGGTCGCCCTGGTCAGCGACGCGGGGACGCCCCTGATCAGTGACCCGGGCTATCGGCTGGTACGTGCCGCCCGGCAGGCGGGCTTCGAGGTGCTGGCAGTGCCCGGGCCAAGCAGTGTCATCGCTGCGCTGTCGGTGGCCGGTCTGCCAACCGATCGCTTTTTCTTCGAGGGGTTCCTCCCGGCCCGGCCCGCTGCCCGGCGCCGGCGTCTCGAGGCCTTGGCCGGTCAGCCCCATACGCTGGTCTTCCTCGAGGCCGGTCGACGGGTTCCCGCGGCGCTCGACGACCTGTCCGACCTTCTCGGGGCGGGGCGGGAAGGCGCCGTCTGCCGTGAGCTCACCAAGCGATTCGAGACCACCCGAAGCGGTTCGCTCGCGGAACTGGCGGACTGGATCCGCGGGGATGCCACCCGGGTTCGGGGTGAGTTCGTCATCCTGGTGGGGCCGGATCCGGACGATCGGGCACCCTCAGCGGCGCCCGTTCCGGATACGGCATCCCTGCTGCAGATGCTGCGCGCGGAGGGGCTGGGGGCAAAGGCGGCCGCGCGGGTCACGGCGCGTATCACCGGCGAGTCCGCCAATGCCCTTTATGACCGGGCCGTGCAGGAAGGCTGAGTCCGGGCGTCAGCGGACGTTCAAAGTGTTATGATTCATACCGGAAGTCGGCCGGACAGTCGCTGCGTCCCCGGACGTGGAGGAAAGTCCGGGCTCCACAGGGCAGGGTGCCAGGTAACCCCTGGGCGGCGTGAGCCGACGGAAAGTGCCGCAGAAAACGAACCGCCGATGGCCGTCCACGGACGGCACAGGTAAGGGTGAAAAGGTGCGGTAAGAGCGCACCGCGCGGGTGGCAACACCTTGCGGCAGGGTAAACCCCACTCGGAGCAAGACCGAATAGGGGAGCGAAGGCGCGGCCCGCGTCAGCTTCCGGGTAGGTCGCTCGAGTTGCACGGCGACGTGCATCCCAGATGAATGACTGTCTCCGACAGAACCCGGCTTACAGGCCGGCTTCCACCCTTTCTTTTTGATGTGAATTCTCGCATTTTTCCCTAACTCAATGTTTTGAAACCTGATTTATTGGGCCTTTCTCGGGACGCTTCGAATTCCGGGGCGGGCTTCGTAAGTTCCTGTCGTGGTGGGGAAAATTCCGCCCCCACTGGGTTGACGGGCGGAGTGCTGCTGTCTAGAGTGTGGCCATAAGTGGGGAAAAGTGGTGAAAAATGGTTGCCACGGGTGAATCAGGGGGAATCCAGTGTTTCGTGGTGTCACCCACATCAATCTCGACGCGAAAGGGCGGATAGCCTTCCCCAGCCGTTATCGAGAGCGGCTGTCCGGGCTTTGCGACGGGAACCTTGTGGTGACCGTGGATCGCGATCATTGCCTGCTTGTCTACCCGTTGCCGGAGTGGGAGCACATTGAGCAGAAGCTCGTTCGCCTGCCCAGCCTCAACCCCACGGCGCGTCGCCTCCAGCGACTGCTCATCGGCCATGCCACCGAATGCCAGCTGGACGGCAATGGGCGCATTCTCCTGCCCGGTCCCCTGCGTGAGTTTGCCGCGCTCGAGAAGCGCACCGTTCTGATCGGCCAGGGCAACAAGTTCGAACTCTGGGACGAGGACATCTGGACCCGCCGCCGCGATGAGTGGCTGGAGGAAGCGGCCGCGGCCGAGGACCTGCCGGGCGATCTCGAATCGCTTTCATTGTAGGGGGTGCCGAGTTTGCGCGATTCCACGGGACATCAGGCGGTGATGCGGGACGAAGCCGTTGCGGCGCTGGCCCCGCGGGCGGGCGGAGTCTACGTGGATGGCACCTACGGCCGTGGCGGACACGCCATGGCGCTCATCTCCGCGCTGGATAACAGCGCCTGCATCTGGCTGGTCGACCGCGATCCATCGGCCATAGCGCTTGCCCGCAAGCGCCATGGCGAGGATCCGCGCTGCCATATCCTTCAGGCGAATTTCGCTTCCCTGGGTGAGCATCTCCGGGCCGCCGGTCTGGCCGGTCAGGTCGCCGGCATCCTGCTCGATCTGGGTGTCTCCTCGCCGCAACTGGATGAGGCCGACCGCGGCTTCAGCTTTCTGCGCGAGGGGCCACTCGACATGCGCATGGATAACCGTACCGGCGAGACCGCCGCGGAGTGGCTGCAGCAGGTGGATGCCGCCACGCTCTCCCGCGTGCTGAAGGAATACGGCGAAGAGCGTTACGCCCGTCGTATCGCGGCGGCCATCTGCGCGGCCCGCGACGCCGGCGATCTGCCCGGGACGACCACCGGGCTGGCCGAGTTGATCGCTGGTGCCGTGCCCCGTTCCGAGCCCGGCCGCCATCCGGCGACCCGGAGCTTTCAGGCGATCCGTATTCATCTCAATGACGAGCTCGGGTCGCTGGAGCGGTTTCTCGAGGACGTTTGTGACCTGCTTGGCCCCCACGGTCGGTTGGTCGTCATCAGCTTCCACTCGCTCGAGGATCGTCGGGTCAAGCGCTTCATCAACCGCCGTAGTCAGGTCGGTGACCTGCCGCCCGGTGCCGGCGTGGTACCCCCCGAGAAGCGTCCGACGCTGCGCCGGGTGGGTCGGGCGTGTCGGGCCGCTGACGAGGAGGTCAGCGCCAATCCCCGTGCGCGGAGCGCCACCATGCGCGTTGCGGAGCGTCTGCCATGAGCCGCCCGGGCTTGCTGGTGGGCCTGCTGGCGCTGGCGGTGATGGGGTCGGCGATCGCCGTGGTCGAGGTCAAGCATCAGAGCCGCAGCCTGTTTCTGACCCTGGAATCCCTGCGCGATTCGCGTGACGAGCTGAATACGGCATGGAGTCGGCTACGCCTCGAGCAGGGGGCGCTGGCCATGCATTCCCGGGTGGAGCGGATTGCACGGGACTCCATCGGGCTGCGCCAGCCCGCGCCGGAGCGCACCACCATGCTGCGGCTGGATGTCGGGGAGGCGCGGCCGTGAGCCGTCGGCCCGAGACCGTCGATACGCCGCCGGCCTGGCGTCGGGGCGTGGTGCTGGTCCTGCTGCTGGCGCTACCGCTCGTCCTGATGGCGCGCGCGGTGTCCCTGCAGCTCCTGGAGGGCGACTTCCTGCAGGGGCAGGGGGATCAGCGGCATCTGCGGGTGGAGTCGCTGCCCGCCCACCGCGGCACCATCCATGATCGCCACGGTGAACCGCTGGCGATCAGTGCGCCGGTGGATTCCGTCTGGGCGGATCCGGGTGTCACCCTGGATGAGGCCGACCCGGCGCAGATGCAGGCCCTGGCCGGTCAGCTCGGGCTGGATGCCGCCACCCTGCGCGCCGACCTCGAGGCACGTCGGTCCCGCGAGTTCTTTTACCTGCGCCGTCATGTCGATCCGGCCCATGCCAACGACGTGATGTCGCTGGAAGTGCCCGGCGTGGCGCTGCAGCGCGAATACCGCCGCTTCTATCCCGCGGGCGAGGTCACAGGGCATGTACTGGGCTTCACCGATATCGATGATCGCGGCCAGGAAGGGCTCGAGCTTGCCTACGAGGACTGGCTCTCGGGTGAGCCCGGCGCCAAGCGTGTCCTGCGTGATCGGCTCGGTCGCAATATCGAGGATGTCGAGCGCCTGCGTGAGCCGGCGCCGGGCCGCGATCTGCACCTGACCATCGATAAGCGCCTCCAGTACATCGCCTATCGCGAGCTGAAGGCGGCGGTGGAGCGCAATGATGCGCTGGGCGGATCGCTGGTGCTGCTCGATGTGACCACCGGCGACATCCTCGCCATGGTCAACCAGCCGTCATTCAACCCCAATCGTCGGCAGGACATTACGGGTGGGCGCTACCGCAATCGTGCCGTCACCGACATCTATGAACCCGGGTCGGTGATGAAACCCTTCACCGTGCTGGCCGCGCTGCGCAGTGGTCGGTACACGCCGGATACGCCGGTGGAGACCGAGCCCGGCGTGATGCGGGTCGGTACACATACCGTGCGTGATGTCCGCAATTTCGGCGAGCTCACGGTGACCGGTGTGCTGCGCAAATCCAGCAACGTGGGTGCGGCCCGGATCGCACTGGATCTGGAGGGCGGCCGGGTATGGCAGGTGTTCAATGAAATGGGACTGGGTCGGCCGACCGGTGTCGCGTTCCCCGGCGAGGCGGCCGGCTTTGTCTCCGCGATGCCCTCGGAGCGACCGGTGGAGCGGGCAACGCTCGCGTTCGGCTACGGACTCTCGGTGACCAACCTGCAGCTCGCCCGCGCCTACGCCGCCATCGCGGCCGACGGCATGTTGCCGGCCCCCGGCCTCCTCTCCGACGGGGGACGACGGTCCGCCGAGCGCGTGATGTCGGCCGAGCATGCGCGGCAGCTGCGGGAGATGCTCGCGGAGGTGACCCGCAGTGGCGGTACGGCGACCCAGGCAGCCATCCCCGGTTACCAGGTGGCCGGCAAGACCGGCACCAGCCGCAAGGCGGTCGCGGGTGGTTATGCCGACAGTCGTTACATCTCGACCTTTGCCGGCATGGCGCCGGCCACTGATCCCCGGTTCGTGGCCGTGATCACCATCGATGAGCCGCGGGGCGAGGACTACTATGCCGGGCCGGTGGCCGGGCCGGTGTTCCGGGCCGTGGTGGGCGATGCGCTGCGGCTCTATAACGTCACGCCGGATGCCCCGGTGGAGGAAGAGGGCATGACCGTTGCCCGGGGGGCGCCATGACCCGGCCGTGGGACGCAGAGCAGCTGCTGGCGCCGTGGCTGGTGGATCCGCGGCTGGCGGCGCTGCCGGTGTCCGGCATCACGCTGGATTCCCGGGAGGTGCGTCCCGGATCGGTCTTCCTCGCGCTGGCGGGCAGCCGCCAACACGGACTGGATTTCCTCGATGAGGCACTCGCCGCCGGTGCCGCCGTCGTACTCTGGGAGCCGGATGGCCGGCAGGATACCGCCGCCGTGGCGGCGCGGTGCGCCGCGCGCGGTGCAGTCGATCTGCCACGGGCCGGCCTGGGTGCACTGGTCAGCGCCATGGCGGCGCGATTCCATGGCGATCCCGGCCGTGATCTGCGGGTCGTCGCGGTCACTGGCACCGACGGCAAGACATCGGTGGCGCACTACACGGCCCAGCTGCTCCATGCGCTGGAAGGGAACAGCGCGGTGATGGGCACGCTGGGCTGGGGGCTTCCGGACCAATTGCAGGCGACCCGGCACACCACATCCGATGCGGTGACCATCCAGGCGCGGCTCGCCAGCCTTCGGGATGCCGGTGTGCGCTCGGTGGCGATGGAGGTTTCCTCGCATGCGCTGGTCCAGCACCGCGTGGATGCCGTGCCCTTCGACGTTGCCGTCCTGACCCATGTGGGGCGGGACCATCTGGACTACCACGGTAGCGTCGAGTCCTACCGCGCCGCCAAACGCCGGCTTTTCGCCTGGCCGGGGCTGCGCCGTCAGGTGCTGAACCTGGATGATGCCGTGGGACGCGACCTGGCCGACCGATCGAAGGGGGGCGTCGAGGTGCTGAGCTACGCCGCGTCGCACCCGGCCGATCTGCAGCTCACCGCCGTCGAACCGCAACCCGACGGACTGGCCCTGACCGTCGCCGGCCACGGGCGCGACCATTCGCTGAAGCTCCCGCTGTTCGGCGTCTTCAACGCCCTCAATGCCCTGGCGGCGCTGGGGGCGATCGTTGACGACCAGTCGATGGCCCCTGCGCTTGAGGCGGCCTCGCGACTGCGGCCGGTGCCGGGACGCATGGAGCGTTTCATGGCCGCCGATGCGCCCCTCGCCGTGGTCGATTACGCGCACACCGCGGGCGCGCTGGAGGCCGCCCTCGGCGCCCTTCGGCCCCACGTCACGGGCAAGCTCTGGTGCGTCTTCGGCTGTGGCGGCGATCGCGACACCGGCAAACGTCCGCTGATGGGCGAGGTGGCCGGTCGTCTGGCGGACCGGGTCGTGCTGACCAGCGACAACCCCCGCAATGAGGACCCCGCGGCGATCATCCACGACATTTCCCGCGGGATGCCGGCAGGGACCGACTGCCGCATCGTCACCGACCGGGCCGAGGCGATTGCCATGGCGATTGCCGAGGCGGCGCCGGAGGACGGTGTGCTGGTGGCCGGCAAGGGGCATGAGACCGAGCAGGTGATCGGCGCGATGGCCCGGCCCTTCAGTGATCGCGACCGTGTTCGTGATCTGCTGCAGCGGAGGGCGGGCTGATGCGTGCCATGCGGCTGAAATCGCTGGCCGTTGAGTTCGGCGGCGAGGTGCACGGGTCCGATGCCACCGTGACGGGCGTCACCCTGGACTCGCGGCGTTTGCAGCCGGGAGACCTGTTCGTGGCCCTGCCCGGCCACCAATCCGATGGACATGAATTTCTCGAGGCGGCCGCCGCAGCCGGTGCGACGGCGGCCATGGTGACGCGGTTCGTCGATGTGGCGCTCCCCCAGTGGCGGGTCAGCGATCCGCGTCGCACGCTGATCGAACTGGCCTGTCGGGCCCGCTCGGAGAGCACTGCCAGTGTGGTTGGCGTGACCGGGAGTAATGGCAAGACCACGGTCAAGGAAATGCTGACCGCGGTCCTCGCACGGATGGACTCCACCTGTGCCACGGAAGGCAACCTGAACAACGAGCTCGGCGTCCCGCTGACGCTGTGCCGCATCGAGCCTGCGGATCGCTATGCCGTGGTGGAGATGGGGTGCGGCAAGCCCGGTGACATCGGTCTGCTCGCGAGCTGGGCGCGTCCCGGGGTGGGCGTGGTCACCAATGCCGGTCCGGCGCATCTGGGCAGTTTCGGGACCATCGAGGCCGTGGCCCGGTGCAAGGGGGAGCTGTTCCAGGCCCTGCCGGACAGCGGTTACGCCATCATCAATGCCGATGATCCCCATGCCTCGCTCTGGGAGCAGAAGGCATCGCACTGCCACATTGAGCGTTTCAGCCTCGACGGCAACCCGGCCGAGGTGAGCGGCGAGATCCTCCCGGATGACCGTCTGAGGATTCGTTTCGCCGACGATGAGCTCGTCGTCTCGGTACCGCTGCCGGGCCGACACAACCGGGTCAATGCGCTGGCTGCGGCCACCGCGGCCCGGGCCGCGGGCGCGGATTTCCGCGCCATTGCCGCGGGTCTTGCCGAGGTCGCGCCGGCGGCCGGGCGGCTGCAGGGGCTGGCGGGACCGAATGGCAGCCGGGTCATCGACGATAGCTACAATGCCAATCCGGCCTCCCTCGCCGCTGCCATGGAGACCCTGACCGCCGAAGAGGGCCCGGTCTGGCTTGCGCTGGGTGACATGGCGGAGCTCGGCGACAACGCCCGCCAGCTGCATGCCGAGGCCGGTGACCGCGCCCGGGCGCTTGGCATCAACCGGCTGTTCGCCACCGGTGAGCTCAGTGCCCACGTGGTGGAAGCCTTCGGTCCCGGTGGCGAGTGGTTTGCGGACCAGGCCGCGCTGGTCGAAGCCCTGGCCGCGAACCTGACGCCGGGCGTCAGGGTGCTGGTCAAGGGTTCCCGCTCGGCGGCCATGGATCGGGTGGTGGCCGCCCTGCGCGAGGCTGCAGCGAGGGAGGCATCGACATGCTCCTGATGCTCGCCGAACAGCTGCAGGGGGTTTATAGCGCCTTCAACGTATTCCAGTACCTGACCTTCCGGGCCATCCTCGGGACGCTGACCGCGCTCGGGATCGGGCTGCTGGTCGGCCCGTGGCTGATTCGTCGCCTGGAGCGATACCAGGTCGGGCAGCAGGTGCGCGCCGAGGGGCCGGTCAGTCACTATTCCAAGGCGGGGACACCGACCATGGGCGGCGCGCTCATGCTGGTGGGTATCGCCGTGGCTACGCTGCTCTGGGGCGATCTGGCCAATCGGCATGTCTGGCTGGTGCTGCTGACCACCCTGGCGTTCGGGCTGATCGGCGGCACCGACGACTGGCTCAAGCTGACGCGGGGCAGCAGCGAGGGGCTGCGGGCCCGGACCAAATTCCTGCTGCAGAGCATCGTGGCACTGATCGCCGGCGCCATTCTCTTCGCCACCGCGCAGGTGCCGGTGCAGACCGCCCTGATCGTGCCGTTGCTCAAGGACGTGGCCATTCCGCTGGGCGTGCTGATCGTGCCGCTGACCTGGCTCGTGGTGGTGGGGTCTTCCAATGCGGTCAACCTGACCGATGGCCTTGATGGCCTGGCGATCATGCCGACCATTCTCGTTGGCGGGGCGCTGGGGATCTTCGCCTATGCCAGCGGCAACGTGAATTTCGCTGAATATCTCGGTATCCCCTATGTGGCCGGCGTCGGCGAGTTGATTGTCTTCGCCGGGGCGCTGGTCGGGGCCGGTCTCGCCTTTCTCTGGTTCAATACCTATCCGGCCCAGGTGTTCATGGGCGATGTCGGCTCGCTGGCGCTGGGCGCGGCACTGGGGATGGTCGCCATGGTGGTGCGCCAGGAGATCGTGCTTTTCATCATGGGTGGCGTGTTCGTGGCCGAGACGGTCTCGGTCATGCTCCAGGTCCTCTGGTACAAGCGCACCGGCCGGCGCATCTTCCGCATGGCCCCCCTGCACCATCACTTCGAGCTCAAGGGCTGGCCGGAACCGCGCGTGATCGTGCGGTTCTGGATCATCTCCGTGGTTCTGGTCCTCGTTGGCCTGGCAACGCTGAAGCTTCGATGATGGGTGAGCCGGTCGTGAAACGCGCAACCGAACTCGACGCCGTGGTGCTCGGACTGGGCGAGTCGGGGTTCGCCAGCGCCTGCCATCTGGCCGCGGCCGGGCAGCGCGTCGCCGTCATCGACACCCGCGAGCAACCGCCCCGCGAGGCCGAGTTGCGGGATCGATGCCCCGGGATCCCGGTGTACACCGGCGGCCTTGATGACGGGCTGATTGCCCGCGCCGCCGAGGTCGTCATCAGTCCGGGCCTGGACCCCCGCCATCCCGGGATCTGCGGGGCAAAACGCCGCGGGCAGCCCGTCATCGGCGAGGTCGAGCTGTTCGCCCGCTCGGTGGATGCACCGGTCATGGCGATTACCGGTTCCAACGGCAAGAGCACCGTGACCCGGATGCTGGCGGCGATGGCCGGCGCGGCCGGGGTGGATGCGGTGGCCGGCGGCAATCTGGGCCCGCCGGCGCTGACCCTGCTGGAGAACCGGCCGGATGCGGAACTGTTCATCCTCGAGCTCTCCAGCTTCCAGCTCGAGTCCACCGTTTCACTCAGGCCGCAGGTCGCCACGGTCCTCAACCTCAGTCCGGATCACCTGGACCGCTACAACGGGATGACAGACTACGCCGCCGCCAAGGCGCGCATCCTGGACGGCGCCGCGCATGCCGTGCTCAATGCCGATGATGACTGGGTCCGTGGCATGGACGACGGATCGATGCCTGTGTCCTGGTTCAGTGCGGGGCAGGCTGCGTGGACCGCCCGGTGGCGGCTCGGGCACCTCGATGGCGCGGACTGGCTGATGCATGGCGACCAGCCGCTGCTGCAGCAGCGGGATCTGCCGGCCTTGGGCCGCCACAATGCGCTCAACGCGCTGGCTGCGTTGGCCATGGGCGAGGCGGCCGGCTGGCCGCTGCCGTCCCTGTGCCGGGCGCTGGAGGCCTTCCACCCGCTCCCCCACCGGGGCGAGCAGCTGGGCGTCCATGGGAACAGGCTCTGGATCAACGACTCCAAGGCGACCAATGCCGCCTCGGCGGCGGCCGCCGTGACCGGCATGGAGCAGCCGGTGGTGCTGCTCGCCGGCGGGGATGCCAAGGGCCAGTCCTTCGAGGTGTTGTCCGCCGCACTGGCCGAACGGGGCCGGGCCGCCGTTCTGTTCGGCCGGGATGCGAACACGCTGGCCCGGGCGCTGACGCCAGCGGTGCCCGTTGAATGCGTCGGCAACCTGGAGGCAGCGGTGGAGGCCGCGCGACGTCTCTCGCAACCGGGCGATGCGGTTCTGCTCGCGCCGGCCTGCGCCAGTCTGGACCAGTACACCGACTACCGTGCCCGTGGTGAACACTTCCGCACCCTGGTGGAGGCGTTGGCCGATGAGTGAGGTCGCGCTCCATCCCCGCCTCGAGGCATTGCTCGGCTACCGCGACGCAATGGCGGCGGATATCGATCGCCCGCTGCTGATGACGATCATCGCCATTGTCGCGCTCGGGCTGGTGATGATGGCGTCGGCATCGGTGGGCGTCGCCGAGCAGGCCGGCGGCGGATCAATGCACTATCTGCAGCGGCAGTTGCTGTTCTTCGTCCCTGCCGGGGCGGCGTTTGCAATCGGCCTGCGGCTGCCGCTGGAAACCCTCGAGAGCCTGGCCGGTCCGCTCCTGCTGTTCGGCCTGTTCCTGCTGGTCCTTGTCCTGATCCCGGGGGTGGGGCGCGAAGCCAACGGCGCGGTGCGCTGGATTCCCCTCGGACCGGTCAATGTGCAGGTCTCCGAGGTGGCGAGGCTGTTCCTGCTGATCTATTTCGCGGCCTTTCTGCAGCGCCATGGTGCAACGCTGCGCACGTCGGCGAGACCGCTGCTGCCCGGTCTGCTGGTGCTGGGGATGGCTGCGGTGCTCCTGCTCGCCCAGCCGGATTTCGGCGCGTTGGCGGTCCTCGTTGCCACCATCGGGGGGCTTTTCTTCATTGCCGGCATGCCGCTGCTGCTGTTCCTCGGTCTTGCCGCCGTCGCCGGCGTCGCGGGCGCGCTGCTGATCTTCTCCTCGCCCTACCGGCTCGAGCGTCTGACGGCCTTCCGCGATCCGTGGGCCGACCCCTTCGACACCGGCTTCCAGCTCACCCAGTCGTTGATCGCCGTGGGTCGGGGCGAGTGGTTCGGCGTGGGCCTCGGCAACAGTGTCCAGAAACTCTTCTACCTGCCGGAGGCACACACCGATTTCCTCTTCGCTGTGCTTGCCGAGGAGCTGGGTCTGGTGGGCATGACGGTGGTGATAGCCCTCTACGCATTCCTCGTGTGGCGAGCCTGTCGCATTGGCGCGGCCAGTCTGCGGGCGGGTCGGCATTTTGGTGGCCTGCTGGCCTACGGCATCGGCATCGGTCTGGGTCTGCAGGCCTTCGTCAACATGGGGGTCAACCTCGGATTGCTGCCGACCAAGGGGCTGACCCTGCCGCTCATGAGTTATGGCGGCAGCAGTCTGGTGATGAGTGCCGCGGCCCTGGGGCTTTTGATGCGCGTCGATCTCGAATGCCGGCGGGCCGGACGCTCGGCGAGCGCACGGCCGCCAAGGAGGCCGGCATGAGTGCCCGGCCCGTGCTGATCATCGCCGGCGGCACCGGTGGCCATGTGTTCCCGGCATTGGCCGTGGCGCAGGTCCTGACCGCTCGATCCGTGCCGGTGATCTGGCTGGGCACGCCCAACGGGCTTGAGGCCCGGGTGGTACCGGAGGCCGGTCTGACCCTGGAGACGGTCAGCGTCCGGGGGCTTCGGGGCAACGGACTCGCGGGCTGGCTGAAGGCCCCCTGGATGGTGGCGCGGGCAATGGTCCAGGCCCTGGCCGTCATCCGCCGCCACCGACCGCGGGTGGTCCTTGGTATGGGCGGCTATGTCGCTGGTCCCGGCGGTGTGATGGCGCGCCTGCGGCGGTTGCCGCTGGTCATCCACGAGCAGAACGCCATTGCCGGTTTCACCAATCGTCTCCTGTCACGCCTGGCGACCCGGGTGCTCACCGGGCTCGATGCCCCGTTCCCGCGGGGCGTGGCGGCGGAGTTCACCGGCAACCCGCTTCGCGCCGGGATCGCCGAGCGTCCGACCACCGGTGCCACGGTACCGGCGGGGCGGCCGCGTTTGCTCATCATCGGCGGCAGCCTGGGGGCGCTCAGTCTCAATCGCGCGGTACCGCCGGCCATCGCTGCCCTGCCGGAAGCGGATCGTCCGGACATTCGGCACCAGGCCGGTCGGCGCACGCTCGATATCGCGCGCAGCGCCTATGTCGAAGCCGGCGTCCAGGCCCAGGTGGATGCCTTCATTGACGACATGGCCGAGGCCTACCGCTGGTGCGATCTGGTGGTCTGCCGCGCCGGTGCCTTGACGGTGTCGGAGTTGGCGGCGGCTGGTGTGCCGGCGATCCTGGTGCCATTCCCCCATGCCGTGGATGACCATCAGACCGCCAACGCACGGTTCCTGGTCGACGCCGGCGGGGCGCGCATGATCGCTGATCACGAGCTTGGCCCGGAAACACTGGCCGGTCTGCTCTCGGAACTGCTCGGCGATCGCGATCGGCTCCGCGCCATGGGCGATGCCGCCCGCCGCGTCGGTCGTCCGGCGGCCGCCGAGCGGGTCGCGGATATCTGCCTGGAGGTGGCGGCATGAATCCCGTCGTCAGCAGCACAGCGGGTGGGCCGGGGGCCATGGGCCAGGTGCGGCGCCTGCATTTCGTGGGCATCGGCGGTGCCGGCATGGGTGGGATCGCCGAGGTGCTGCTCAATCTCGGTTACCGGGTCAGCGGCTCGGACCTGCGCGAGAACGCCGTTGTCGCCCATCTCCGCGAGCTGGGCGCGACGGTCCATGTCGGCCATGATGCCGGTCATGTCCGCGGGGTGGACGCCGTGGTCACCTCAAGCGCAGTGACCGACGCCAACCCGGAGGTCATCGCCGCGAGGAACCTGCGCCTGCCGGTGGTGCCCCGTGCCGAGATGCTGGCGGAGCTCATGCGTTTCCGCTTCGGGATCGCCGTGGCCGGGACCCACGGCAAGACCACCACCACCAGCCTGGTGGCAAGCATCCTGGCCGAGGCCGATCTCGATCCGACCTTCGTCATCGGCGGTCGCCTGAACAGCGCGGCCAGCCATGCGCGTCTGGGCACCGGCCGCTATCTGGTGGCCGAGGCCGATGAGAGCGATGCCTCCTTCCTCTATCTCAATCCCATGCTGGCGGTGGTCACCAACATCGACGCCGATCATCTCGGCACCTACGGCGGTGACTTCGCGCAGCTTCGCGCCACCTTCGTCGAGTTCCTCCATCATCTGCCGTTCTACGGTCTTGCCGTGCTTTGCGACGAGGACCAGGAGCTCCGGGCGCTTGCGGCGGAGCTGGGACGGCCGGTGCGGACCTATGGCTTCTCGGAGTCGGCGGACCTGCAGGCCCTTGATGTCCGGGCCGATGCCGGGCGCAGTCATTTCATGGTGCATGCCGCCGGATGCGAGCCACTGCCGGTCACACTGAATCTGCCGGGCCGACACAACGTGCTCAATGCACTGGGGGCGATTGCCGTGGCCCGTGCCCTGGAGGTGCCGGATGCGGCCATCCGCCGCGCACTGAGCGGCTTCTCCGGGATCGGGCGCCGATTCCAGCAGCTCGGCGGTCTCCCCCTGGCCGGCGGGGGCGAGGCGCTGCTGATGGATGACTACGCGCACCATCCCCGGGAGATCGAGGCCGTGACCGAGGCGCTCCGCGCCAACTGGCCGGATCGCCGGCTGGTGGTCATCTTTCAGCCGCACCGCTACAGCCGGACGCGGGACCTGTTCGAGGACTTTGCCCGGGTGCTCGGCGAGGCGGATGTCCTGGTGGTGACCGAGGTCTACGGCGCCGGTGAGGCGCCGATTTCCGGCGCCGACGCGCGCAGTCTATGCCGGGCCATTCGGCTGCGGGGCCAGACCGACCCGATATTCGTTGCCGGCCTTGACGAGCTGGTGGACCTTCTGCCCGGCCTCCTCCGGCGGGACGACGTTGTCATCACCCTCGGTGCCGGCAGCATCGGCGGTGCACTGCCGCGTCTGCTCGCGGCGGAGGGTGCGTCATGACGGCGCTGCGCGGCCAGCTTCTCGAATCGGTGCCCATGGCACGCTACACCACCTGGCGGGTCGGTGGTCCGGCGGAGCGACTCTACGAGCCGGCGGATGCCGCGGACCTGGGTGTGTTTCTCGCCAGTGATCAGGCGAAGGAGCCGCTTTTCTGGCTGGGCCTCGGCAGTAACCTGCTGGTCCGTGACGGCGGTCTGCGTGGATCGGTTGTCCGACTGCATCGGGGGCTGGCCTCGCTGCAGGACCTCGGCGACGGCCGCGTCCATGCCGACGCCGGTGTGCCCTGCGCCAAACTGGCCCGCTGGTGCGGGCGGCGGGGCTATGCGGGGGCGGAATTCTTCGCCGGCATTCCCGGTACGGTCGGCGGCGCGCTGGCCATGAATGCCGGTGCCTGGGGCGGAGAGACCTGGGCCCGGGTGGAGTCCGTCAACACGGTCGATCGCCAGGGACTGACCCATCGGCGACTGCCCGCGGAATTCGAGGTGAGCTATCGGCATGTCCGCGGGCAGGCCGGCGAATGGTTTACGTCGGCGATGTTCCAGTTCCAGTCGGGCGGCGATCCCGACGCCCTGAGGGCACGGGTGCGATCGCTGCTGGGCGAGCGCGCCGACACCCAACCCACGGGCATGGCCAGCGGCGGATCGGTTTTCCGCAATCCGCCGGGGGACCATGCCGCGCGTCTGATCGAGACCGCCGGTCTGAAGGGGTATCGATCGGGCGGTGCCTGGGTGTCGGAGAAGCATGCCAACTTTATCGTCCACGCCGGCGAGGCCCGTGCGGCGGATATCGAATCCCTCATCCACTTTGTCCAGGCCCGGGTCGAAGCGCTTCATGGCGTTGTCCTCGAGCCCGAGGTCCGTGTCGTCGGGGAGGTGCCTCGCGATGCGCATTGAAGGTAACCCCGGCCCCCGCGACCTGGGTCGGGTGGCCGTGCTCATGGGCGGACACTCCGCCGAACGCGGGATTTCCCTCGCCAGCGGGACGGAATGCCTTGCCGCGCTACGGGCCCGGGGCGTGGCGGCCGAGCCATTCGACCCGGCGGAGCGCCCGGTAGCGGCGCTGGGCGACTACGACCGCGCGTTCATCGCCCTGCATGGTCCCGGTGGTGAGGATGGCGTCATCCAGGGCGCGCTCGAGGCCATGGGCGTGCCCTACACCGGCAGCGGCGTGCTCGGCTCGGCACTGGGCATGGACAAGTGGCGCAGCAAATGGATCTGGCAGGGGATGGGCCTGCCGACGCCGGCGTTCCGTGTCCTGGGGCCGGGCGACGACCCCGCGATGGTGATCGCCGATCTCGGCCTGCCGCTTTTTGTCAAACCGCTCTGCGAGGGCTCCAGCGTCGGTACCGCGCGGGTTGAGCGGGCCGGTGACCTGTCGACCGCGGCGGAAGCGGCCCGGGCCTACGGCGATGCCGTGCTGGTGGAACGCTGCATCGAGGGCCCCGAGTACACGGTGGCGCTGCTGGATGGGGAGATCCTGCCGGCCATTCGGATCGAGGTTGGCGAGGCCTTCTACGACTTCAACGCCAAGTACCGGTCGGAGGCCACGCGCATGCTGATTCCCTGCGGCCTGTCGGCGGATGCCGAGGCCGCCATGGGGGATCTCGTCAAACGGGCCTTCGCCGCGATCGGTGCCAGCGGCTGGGGCCGGGTCGACCTGATGGCGGACGCCGGGGGGGCACTCTGGCTGCTCGAGGTCAACACGATTCCCGGGATGACGGACCACTCCCTGGTCCCGGCCGCCGCGCGGGCGCGGGGGATCGAGATGGAGGAGCTGGTCTGGCGCATTCTGCTGACGAGCTGGAGGCATGGTGAAAGGCGGTGAGTACCGGATTCAGGCAAGGCGCACGGGTGCTGGTGCTGCTGGGGCTGGCCCTTGCGGTCATGGCCGGTGTCTCCCTGGCAGTGGAGCGCGGCCCGGAATGGCGGCTGCTGCCCCTGGAGCGCGTCGGCTTCGACGGCGATCTGGCCCATGTGCGCGAGGCGGATCTGCGGCGCGTGTTGCGGGGGCATCTGGATGGCGGGCTGCTGGGCGTGGATGTCTCGGCCGTCCGGGCCGCGGTGGAATCCCTGCCCTGGGTGGCGACGGCCACCGTGCGGCGGGTCTGGCCGGATGCCCTGCGCATTACGGTCGACGAGCAGGAACCGGTGGCCCGCTGGGGCGGCGTGGCACTCATGAATGGGCAGGCCGGGGTGTTCCGGCCGCGGCAGTTGCCGGATGCGCCACTGCCGGCACTGTCCGGCCCGCCGGGCAGTGCGGCCCGGGTGCTGGCGCGCTATCGGCAGCTCCGGGCACTGCTCGAGCCGCTGCCGCTGGAACCGACGGGCCTGGCGCTGGACGAGCGCCGGGCCTGGACGCTGACGCTGGCGGACGGCGGGCAGATCCGGCTCGGCCGCGAGTCGGTGGAACCACGCCTTGCCCGACTGGTGGCGGCCTGGCCGCGGATCCCCGGTGTGGCCGACAGGCACCTGGCGCTGGCGGATCTGCGCTACCCCAATGGATTTGCCCTGCGCTGGCAGGACGAGGACTGAATCAATGACACGCAAACAGGAACGCAATCTGCTCGTCGGTCTCGATATCGGCACGTCCAAGGTGGTCGCCATTGTCGGCGAGATGCAGGCCGACGGTGATGTCGAGGTGATCGGGATCGGCTCCCACGCCTCCCGGGGCCTCAAAAAGGGCGTGGTGGTGAACATCGAATCCACCGTCCAGTCGATTCAGCGCGCGGTGGAGGAGGCCGAGCTCATGGCCGGCTGCCAGATCCACTCGGTCTACGCGGGAATCGCCGGGAGTCATGTGCGGTCGCTCAATTCGCACGGCATCGTCGCGATCAAGGACAAGGAGGTGACCCGCAGCGACGTCGACCGCGTGCTCGATGCAGCGCGGGCGGTGGCGATCCCCGCCGACCAGGAGATCCTCCACACGCTGCCCCAGGAGTACATCATCGACAGCCAGGAGGGCGTGCGCGAACCGGTGGGCATGTCCGGCGTGCGCCTTGAGGCCAAGGTGCACATGGTCACCGGCGCGGTGAGCGCGGCGCAGAACATCGTCAAGTGCATCCGCCGCTGCGGCCTCGAGGTCGACGACATCATCCTCGAGCAGCTCGCCTCCAGTCATGCCGTACTCACCGAAGACGAGAAGGAGCTGGGCGTCTGCCTGGTGGACATCGGGGGCGGCACGACCGACATGGCCGTATTTACCGACGGCGCCATCCGCCATACCGCGGTGATCCCCATTGCCGGTGACCAGGTGACCAATGACATCGCCGTGGCCCTGCGCACGCCAACGCAGCATGCCGAAGACATCAAGATGCGCTATGCCTGCGCGCTGTCCCAGCTGGCCACCAGCGACGAGACCATCGAGGTCCCCTCGGTGGGCGACCGGCCCCCGCGCCGACTCTCGCGCCAGACCCTCGCCGAGGTAGTCGAACCGCGATACGAGGAGTTGATGACGCTGGTGCAGGCCGAGTTGCGGCGCAGTGGGTTCGAGGACCTGATCGCCGCCGGCGTCGTCCTGACCGGCGGCAGTTCCAAGATGGAAGGTGCCGTGGATCTGGCTGAGGAGGTGTTCCACACACCGGTGCGGCTGGGTCTGCCACAGCACATGACCGGACTGACGGATGTCGTCCGCAACCCGATTTATGCCACCGGGGTGGGGCTGCTGCATTGCGGCTGGCAGCACCGCGGTGAATCGCGTCCGGAACTCTCGACCCCGGGAGGCAA
>CAJXND010000022.1 GCA_913056385.1 uncultured Ectothiorhodospiraceae bacterium | reverse complement strand
CGCTGACATGGCAATGACCTCCGAAAAACAAACGGCAGCCTGCGGCTGCCGAGCCGTTCATTATAGGATGGGGGGGTTATGGCCACAAGCGACTCACCGATGCCGGCAAGCGCCATCGATCTGCATATGCACAGTACCGCCTCCGACGGTCGCCTGGCGCCCGCCGCCGTGGTGGAGCGGGCGGCGGCCCGGGGCGTGGAGCTGATGGCACTCACCGATCATGACACGCTCGAGGGGGTCGCCGAGGCCCGGGCGGCCGCCCGTCGGCAGGGCATTCGCTGCCTCCCCGGTATCGAGCTTTCGGCCCGCTGGGCCCGGGGCGTTGTGCATATTGTCGGGCTCGATATTGACCCGTCCCATCCGGCACTGGTCGCGGGGGTGGCGGCCCAGCAGTCGGAACGGCGCCGCCGTGCCATGCGGATCGGCGAGCGGTTGGAACGGGCGGGCATGGACGGCGTCGCTGCGCGGGCGGCGGAACTGGTGGGCGAGGGGGTGCCCGGCCGTGCGCATTTTGCGCGTGCCCTGGTCGCCGAGGGTGTGGTCCGGGACATGCAGGGCGCCTTCGATCGCTACCTGCAGCGCGGCCGGCCCGGCTACGCACCGGTCCAGTGGGCCGCCATCGAGCAGGTGGTTCGCTGGATCCATGCCGCCGGCGGTGTTGCGGTGTTTGCGCATCCGCTGCGCTATCGGCTCTCACGCGGCGCGCTGCGCGCGGCGATCCAGTCGTTCGTGGCGGCGGGCGGCACGGCCATCGAGGTCTCCAATGGCGGCGGCGGGCGCGACGATCTGGTCGCTGCCGCGGCACTGGCGCGGCGGTTCGGTTTATGTGCCTCGATGGGGTCGGACTTTCATGATCCGGATTTTCGCTGGATCGAGATCGGGCGGCTGGTGCCGATTCCCGGCGACCTCACGCCGGTCTGGGCGTCCATGGAGCCGATGACATGAGCGAGCACCCCTTCGCCACGCTCCAGCCGGCGCTGCTCCTCGACATGCTGGAGTCGGCGGGTGTTCGGGCCGACGGCCGACTGCTCGCGCTGAACAGTTACGAGAATCGCGTCTACCAGCTCGGCGTGGAGGATGACGCGCCACTGATCCTCAAGGTCTATCGGCCCGGTCGCTGGCGCGATGCCGGCATCCTCGAGGAGCATGCCTTCGCCGGGGAACTCGCGGCACTCGACATTCCGGTTGTCCCGCCGCTTGTGACCGACGGCCGGACACTCCATCACGCCAGCGGCTTCCGCTTTGCGCTCTATCCCCGCCGGGGCGGTCATGCCCCCGAACTGGACAATGCCGATACGCGCGAATGGCTCGGCCGCCTGCTGGGCCGGCTGCATGCGGTGGGCGAGGCCGCTGCCTTCCGGCACCGCTCGGCCATCGACCCCGATGCCATGGGAAGGGGGAACCGCGACTGGCTTCTGGCGTCGGGATGGATCCCGCCGGCCATGGAGACCGGTTACCGGCAGGTCACCGACGAGCTCCTCACGACCATTGATGAGGCCTTCCATCGGGCTGACGGCTGCTGTCCTATCCGGCTGCATGGCGATCTGCATCCGGGCAATATCCTCTGGACCGACGACGGTCCGCACATCGTGGACCTGGACGACTGTCGTACCGGCCCGGCGGTGCAGGACCTCTGGATGCTGCTGAGTGGTGGGCGCGAGGACCGTGTGGTGCAGCTCGCCGATCTGATGGCCGGCTACGAACAGTTCCGCGACTTCGACCCCCGGGAGCTTCACCTGGTGGAGGCCCTGCGCACCCTGAGGCTCATCAGTTACGCGGCCTGGCTGGCCAGCCGCTGGGATGATCCCGCGTTCCCGGTGACCTTTACCTGGTTCGGCACCGAGCGCTACTGGGAGGATCATGTTCTGACCCTGCGCGAGCAGGTCGCGGCGATGCAGGAGCCACCGCTGCCGGTATGATGGCAGCCGCCGGGCATTCCCACGGAGGGACTGAAAGACGATGATGATGGTGATAATCGGCGCCGGTCCCGTCGGCGTCAATCTGATCGAACAGGCGCTCTCGGGCACCAACAACGAGCTCATCGTGGTCGAGAGCGACCCGAAACTGGCCGACGCCTGCGCGGAGAACCACGATGTCCGTGTCCTGTCGATGGATGTCGGCGATGATGCCTTCGTCAAGGAAAGCGAACTGGCCCGGGCGGAGGCGCTCATCGCCACGACCGACGACGATTCCACCAATCTCATGGCCGTGCTCCTGGCCAAGGAGGCCGGCGTCGAGACCCTGACCAGCACGGTCAGCCGCAGCTCTCATACCGGGATGTTCCGGCGCCTCGGCGTGCATGTGCTCGGCGATCCGGAGCGACTGGTGGCCCAGCATCTGCTCGACATCACGCTGCTGCCGGAGATCAACGATGTCACGACGCTGCGTGGCGGTCAGCAGCTCATCGAGCTTCGGCTCGACAAGGACTCGCCATTGATCGGACTGACGGCCGCGGAGATCCGCGACCGGCGTCTGCTCAACGAGGATCTTGAACTCCTGGCACGGGTGCACGGCGACCATACCCGCCCTTTCGCCGACGATGACCGGCTGGAGCCGGGTGATGGCATTATCCTGTTCGCGGCCGAGCGCCTGCGCGGCCGTCGACGGCGGATCTTTCGGGAAAAGCGGCAGGGCGGGTAGGGCGTGCGCGAGGTTCTGCGCGGCGTCGGCTTCCTGCTGCATGTCCCCGGCGCGATGGCCCTGGTCTCTCTGCCCATCGCCTGGTGGGGCGATGAGCGATGGGGCACCGTCGGCCTGCTGGTGACCGCGGCGGTGTCGTTGATCCCCGCTCAGGTGCTGATCTGGGCGACCCGCGGGCCCACCGAGTTCTATCGCTACCAGTCGATGCTGATTGCGGCGATCAGCTGGTTGCTGATCACCATGATCGGTGCCATTCCGTTCTTCATCAGCGCCCATATCGCGCCGCCGTCAATGGAGGCGGCGACCGCGTTCTTCCGCTATCCCGCGCATTCGTTTTTCGAGTCGGTGTCGGGTTTTACCTCCACGGGGCTGACTGTGGTGGCCGCCGCCTCGGAGCTGCCGCACCACATCCAGTGGTGGCGCAGCTTCATTCAGTGGATTGGGGGCATTGGCGTCATCCTGCTGCTGCTGGCGGTCATTCCGGCGGAGCGTGGTGCCATCAACCTGTATTTCTCCGAGGCCCGTGACGAGAAAATCCTGCCCACGGTCAAATCCACCGTTCAGGCGATCTGGGCGATCTACGTCGGCTACACACTGGTCGGCATCGCGCTGCTATGGTTCGCCGGAGAGCCGCTCTGGCGCGCGATCAACCATGCCATGGCGGCGATTTCCACGGGTGGTTTCACCATCACCGATGATGGCATTGCCAATGCCCCGGCATCGGTCAAACTGGCCTATGTTCCGATCATGCTGGTCGGGGCCATCAGCTTTCTGGTGCACTACCGGATGGTGGTCCAACGCGTCCGGTTCAATGCGCTCTGGCAGTTGCTGGAAGTCCGGGTATTCGTCTACGTACTGGTATTCGGCAGCCTGATCCTCTGGGGGCATCGCTGGCTGGTGAGCGGCGAGGGCGATCCGGTCGGCTCACTGGTGCTCTGGGTCTCGGCCATGACCGCGAGTGGTGTGGCGTCCGTGGACCTGACCACCGTGGATAAAGCCTCGCTGTTGCTGTTGCTGGTCGGGCTGGCCATGGGGGGCATGGCCGGTTCGGCGGCCGGGGGGATCAAGCTGTTACGGGTCGGCCTTCTTTTCAAGGACGTCATCGGCCAGTTGCGTCGCCTGCGTGCCACCCCGCACGAGGTGGTGGTGCTGCGCTATAACGGCGCCCGCATTACGCCGGCGGAGATGGCGGCACTCGGCCACACGGCACTGCGCCTGGTCAGCGTGTTCATCCTGCTATGGCTGGCCGGGGTGTTCCTCATGCTCTACTGGATGCCCGAGGACATGCCGCTGTCCTACATCTTCTTCGATACGGCATCGGCGATTTTCAACAATGGTCTGGGAGTGGGCATCGCCGGACCGGACCTGGACAGCGGGTCGGCGCTGGTCATGAGCATGCTGATGCTGCTCGGTCGGCTCGAGGTCTTTCCACTACTGCTTCTGGCGGCGTTTTTCCTGGGGCGGCGGTAGGCGCGGGCGCCATACCGCCCATTGACCCGCGCAACCTGTACAATGGTGCGTTTTGCACGCTTTGCCCGCACGCGGGCCGCCAGGAACCTTCAATGACGACGACGCCGAACCCCACCGATGTGCGCAATCTGCGCAATATCGCCATCATTGCCCATGTCGACCATGGCAAGACGACACTGGTCGATCAGCTGCTGCAGCAGTCCGGCACGCTGGAATCCCGCGGCGAGGCTCAGGAACGGATCATGGATTCCAACGATCTCGAGCGCGAGCGCGGGATCACGATCCTCTCCAAGAATACCGCCATCGAATGGCGGGGCCTGCGGGTCAACATCGTCGATACGCCCGGCCATGCCGACTTCGGCGGCGAGGTCGAACGGGTGCTGTCCATGGTCGACTCCGTCCTCCTGCTCGTGGATGCGGTGGACGGGCCCATGCCGCAGACCCGCTTCGTCACCCAGAAGGCACTGGCGAGGGGCCTCAAGCCCATCGTCGTGGTCAACAAGGTGGATCGGGAGGGCGCCCGTCCCGACTGGGTGGTGGATAAGACCTTCGACCTGTTCGACAACCTCGGTGCCAGTGACGAGCAGCTCGACTTCCCCGTGATCTATGCCTCGGCGCTGAACGGCTACGCGGGCACCGATTCCGATGTCCGCAGCGGCGACATGACGCCGCTCTTCGAGCTCATCCGCGACAGCGTGCCGTCGCCCGAGGTGGACGCCGAAGGGCCATTCCGGATGCAGGTCATCTCCCTCGACTACAACAGCTACGTCGGTGTCATCGGCATCGGCCGGATCGAGCGGGGGCTCATCAAGAGCGGTCAGAACCTCGCCTGTGTCGATCGCGACGGCAACCGTCGCTCGGTGCGACTCCTCCAGGTCCTCGGTTTCATGGGCCTGGAGCGAGTGGAAGTCCCGGAGGCGAGCGCCGGGGACATTATCGCCTTTACCGGCATCGACGGTATCAACATCTCCGATACGCTCTGCGATCCCAACGCGGTGGAGGCGTTGCCGGCACTCACCGTGGATGAGCCGACGGTGTCCATGACCTTTCAGGTCAACACGTCGCCGTTTGTCGGCCGAGAGGGGAAGTATGTCACTTCCCGGCAGCTGCGCGACCGGCTGATGCGCGAGCTGGTGCACAACGTGGCGCTGCGGGTCGAGGATACCGAGGACCCCGAGAAGTTCCGCGTATCGGGCCGCGGCGAGCTGCATCTGGGCATTCTCATCGAGAACATGCGGCGCGAGGGCTACGAACTGGGTGTCTCGCGTCCGGAGGTGATCACCCGTGAGGTGGATGGCCGGCTCGAGGAGCCCTTCGAGCAGCTCACCGTGGACGTCGAGGAGGACTACCAGGGGGCGGTGATGCAGCGCCTCGGCGAGCGGGGCGGCGAGCTGACCGATATGCTCCCGGATGGCCGCGGCCGGGTACGCCTCGACTACATCATCCCTGCCCGTGGACTGATCGGATTCCGGACCGAGTTCCTCACGGCCACCTCGGGGACGGGGTTGATGTATCACGTCTTCGATCACTATGGCCCGGTCAAGCCGGCCGACTACGGGCAGCGGGTCAACGGCGTGCTGATCGCCATGGCCAAGGGCAAGGCGCTTGCCTATGCGCTGTTCAACCTGCAGGACCGCGGCAAGCTATTCATCGGACCGGGCGAGGAGGTCTACGAGGGCATGGTCGTGGGCCTGCACAGCCGCGACAACGACCTGGTGGTCAACCCGATGAAGGCCAAGCAGCTCACCAATGTGCGTGCGGCCGGTTCGGACGAGAACATCATCCTGACGCCGCCACAGCGCCTCACGCTGGAGCAGGCGCTGGAGTTCATCGACGATGACGAGCTGGTGGAAGTGACGCCGGGGGCGATCCGCATCCGCAAGAAGCATCTGCTCGAGCACGAGCGCAAACGCGCCGCCAAGGCCGGCGCCTGAGCGCAACCAGCCTAGTGGTCGCGCTGGATGATGTAATCCGCGAGCGAGCGGAGCGTATCACCGGCGGAGCCGAACCGCGCCAGGGCGTTCACGGCCTCGTCGCGCAGTTCGGTGGCGAAACGGCGTGATTCCTCGAGTCCGATGAGGCCGGGATAGGTGGGTTTGTCGCGGCGTGCATCGGCACCGCTGGCCTTGCCCGTGTGACGCGCGTCCCCGGTGATATCCAGGATGTCGTCCTGGACCTGGAAGGCCAGTCCGATGCAGTGGCCGAAGCGGTCGAGGGCGGCCTGCGCGTCGGCCTCCACGGCCTGGGGGGCGCAGAGTGCGCCGAGGCGCAGACTGGCGAGAATCAGTGCGCCGGTCTTGTGGATGTGCATATCCTCGAGCTCGGCGATATTCGGCTGGTGCCCCACCGCCGCCAGGTCCATGGCCTGGCCGCCGGCCATGCCCCGCGAGCCGACGGCGCGGGCAAGCTCCCCGATCATTCGGCTCCGTCGCTCGGCATCCAGCAGCCCGGGCTCGGCGAGCAGTCGGAAGGCCAGTGCCTGCAGGGCATCGCCCACCAGAATGGCGGTGGCCTCGTCGAAGGCTCGATGGCACGTGGGCTGGCCCCGACGCAGGTCGTCATCGTCCATCGCCGGAAGGTCATCATGGACCAGCGAGTAGGCGTGGATCATTTCCACGGCGCAGGCCGGTGCATCCAGTACGGCCCCGGTTTCGCCGAATAGCCCGCCGGCCTGATAGACCAGAAAGGGCCGCAGGCGCTTGCCCGGCGTCAGGGCCGCGTAGCGCATGGCCTCGTGAAGCCGCGATGGGGTCAGTGCGGGATCCGGCAATACGTGGTCGAGGGCGGCCTGGACGCGTTGCTGGCCGTCGTTCAGGGCCTCAGTCAGTTTCGGCATCGCCCGCCTCGCCGAAAGGCTCGGGTTCGGCGTTGGCATCCTTGCCCATGAGGATTTCCACCCGCTGCTCCGCCTCGGCCAGTGCCTTCTGGCATTCGCGGGTGAGGCGGATGCCCTGTTCGAAGCACTCCAGCGACTGCTCAAGGGTGAGCTCGCCGCGTTCCATACGCTCCACGAGGGTTTCCAGCGTTTTCAGTGCCGTCTCGAAATCCGGCGTTCCGGTATCTTCGCTCATGGATCTCAGTGTAGCGTGAGGCGGCGATGGACGCACTCGCCCGGCGGGTTGCCAGGCGGTACACTCCAGCGCTGATCCCCCGTTTGCACGCGACAGGAATCCACTGGAGGGAAATTCCCGGCCCATGAGCGAACGCTACGATTCTGCGGCCATAGAGGTCCTCACCGGCCTTGACCCGGTGCGCCGCCGCCCCGGGATGTACACCGATACCACCCGGCCGAACCATCTCGCCCAGGAGGTCATCGACAACAGCGTCGACGAGGCCATCGCCGGCCACTGCAAGCGCATCGATGTCACACTGCACCGTGACGGCTCGCTGTCGGTGAGCGACGACGGGCGCGGCATGCCGGTGGACGTACATCCGGAGGAGGGCGCCCCCGGCGTCGAGGTGATCCTCAGCCGGCTGCATGCCGGCGGCAAGTTCTCCCGGGAGAGCTATCAGTTCTCGGGCGGCCTGCACGGTGTGGGTGTGTCCGTCGTCAATGCCCTGTCAACGCGGCTCGAGGTCATGATCCGGCGTGATGGGCGGGAATGGCACATGGCCTTCGCCGATGGCGAGAAGATCCGCGACCTCGAGGCCATGGGCGAGGTCGGTCGGCGTAACACCGGCACCCGGCTGCATTTCTGGCCGGATGCCCGCTATTTCGATTCGGTGAAGTTCTCGCTGCCCAGGCTGCGGCATGTGCTGCGCGCCAAGGCCGTGCTGTGCCCCGGGCTGACGGTGCATCTGCTCGAGGAGGGCAGTGGCGAGGAGACGGTCTGGCATTACGAGAAGGGCCTGGCGGACTATCTGGCCAGCGCACTGGGGGAGAGTGAGCGCCTGCCGGAGGCCGCCTTTACCGGCGAGTTCACGGCGCAGCATGAGGCGGCCGAATGGGCTGTGGCCTGGCTGCCCGAGGACGGCGACGCCCTGCAGGAGAGCTATGTCAACCTGATCCCCACCCTGCAGGGCGGAACCCATGTCAACGGCCTGCGGACCGGGCTGACCGAGGCGCTGCGGGAGTTCTGCGAATTCCGCAACCTGCTGCCCCGCGGCGTGCGCATCGCGCCGGAGGATGTCTGGGAGCGCGTGGTCTACGTCCTGTCGGTCAAGCTCGAGGAACCACAGTTCTCGGGGCAGACCAAGGAGCGGCTTTCCTCCCGCGAGTGCGCGACATTCGTGTCGGGGGTGGTCAAGGATGCCTTCAGCCTGTGGCTCAATGAGCATACCGGTGAGGCGGAGAAGCTGGTCGAGCTGGTGCTTGCCAGTGCCCAGCGACGGATGCGGGCGGCGCGCAAGGTGACCCGCAAGCGCGTGACCCAGGGGCCGGCGCTGCCGGGCAAGCTGGCCGACTGCAGCAGCCAGGATCCTGGCATCAGCGAGCTCTTCCTGGTCGAGGGGGATTCCGCCGGCGGTTCTGCCAAGCAGGCCCGTGATCGCGAGTTCCAGGCGGTGATGCCGCTGCGCGGCAAGATCCTCAATACCTGGGAGGTTGATCCCGCCGAGGTCATGGCCTCGCAGGAGGTTCACGATATCGCCGTGGCGCTGGGCATCGAGCCGGGGTCGGAGGATCTGGGCGGTCTGCGCTATGCCAAGGTCTGCGTGCTGGCGGATGCCGATCCGGACGGCGCCCATATCGCGACCCTGCTCTGCGCGCTCTTTCTGCGCCACTTCCCCGCCCTGGTCCGGGCCGGGCATGTGTTCATGGCCATGCCGCCGCTCTATCGCATCGATGTCGGCAAGGAGACCTGGTATGCCCTCGACGAGGAGGAGCGCCAGGGTATTCTCGACCGCATCAGCGCCGAGAACCGCAAGGGCAAGGTGGTGACCACCCGTTTCAAGGGCCTGGGCGAGATGAATCCGCTGCAGCTGCGCGAGACCACCATGGCACCGGATACCCGGCGCCTGGTGCAGCTCACCGTCGATTCCCCGGAGGAGACCGAAACCCTGATGGCCATGCTGCTCGGCAAGCGTGCCGCGGCACAGCGCCGTGCCTGGCTGGAGCGCAAGGGCGATCTCGCCGACGCACTGGTCTGAATTCCACAGGAGCAAGCCAAAGGCAATGACCGAACATACCGGAGCCCATGATTTCGAGCGGCGCCCGCTGCACGAATTCACCGAGAAGGCCTATCTCGACTACTCCATGTACGTCATTCTGGATCGGGCCCTGCCCCACGTGGGTGACGGCCTCAAGCCGGTCCAGCGCCGCATTGTCTACGCCATGTCCGAGCTCGGTCTGTCGGCGGCCTCCAGGCACAAGAAATCGGCCCGCACCGTGGGCGATGTGCTGGGCAAGTATCACCCCCACGGTGACTCCGCCTGTTACGAGGCCATGGTCCTCATGGCCCAGCCCTTCTCCTATCGCTATCCGCTGGTGGATGGTCAGGGCAACTGGGGATCGGCGGACGACCCCAAGTCCTTCGCCGCGATGCGCTACACCGAGGCGCGACTGGCGCCCTATTCGCGGCTGCTGCTCCGGGAGCTGGGCCAGGGCACCGTGGCGTGGCAGCCCAACTTCGACGGCAGTCTCGACGAACCGGTCACACTGCCGGCCCGGGTGCCGAATGTCCTGCTCAATGGCGGCACGGGGATCGCCGTTGGCATGGCCACGGACATACCGCCGCATAACCTGCGGGAAGTGGCGGCGGCCTGTATCCGTCTGCTCGACGAGCCGGACGCGGACGTGGCGGCGCTCTGCGAGCATATCAAGGGGCCCGACTTCCCCACCGAGGCGGAGGTCATTACGCCGGCCGAGGATATTCGCCGGCTCTACGAGACCGGTCATGGCGGGCTGCGCCTGAGGGCGCAGTGGGAGCAGGACGGCCGCGATGTCATCGTCACTGCCCTGCCGTTCCAGGTCTCGGGGAGTCGGGTGCTCGAGCAGATTGCCGCCCAGATGCAGGCGAAGAAGCTGCCCATGGTGGAGGATCTGCGGGACGAGTCCGATCACGAGAACCCCACCAGGCTGGTGATCACCCTGCGCTCCAACCGGGTGGATGCCGAGGAGGTGATGCAGCATCTCTTTGCCACCACCGATCTCGAGAAGACCTATCGGGTCAATCTGAACGTCATCGGTCTGGATGGTCGGCCCAGGGTACGAAACCTGCGGGAGCTGCTCGGTGAGTGGCTGGAATACCGCCGTGATACCGTCCGCCGTCGTCTGCAATGGCGCCTGGACAAGGTCGAGGCGCGATTGCACGTGCTGGAAGGCCTGCTGGTCGCCTATCTCAATATCGACGAGGTGATCGCCATCATCCGCGAGGCGGATGAGCCCAAGCCGGCGCTCATGGAGCGCTTCGGCCTGACCGATACCCAGGCCGAGTCGATCCTCGAACTGCGCCTGCGGCACCTGGCGCGGCTCGAGGAAATGAAGATCCGCGGCGAGCAGGATGAACTCGCCGAGGAGCGCGAGCAGCTGCAGAAGACCCTGGGCTCGAAGGCCAGGATGACGCGGCTCATTCAGTCGGAGCTCCAGGCCGATGCCGAGGAGTACGGCGATGACCGGCGCTCGCCATTGGTTGCCCGTAGCAGCGCCCGGGCACTCAGCGAGAGCGATCTGGTGCCCAGCGAACCGGTGACCGTCGTGCTGTCGGAAAAGGGCTGGGCACGCGCCGCCAAGGGCCACGAAGTGGACCCGGCAAAGCTCTCCTATCGCGCCGGCGACGCCTTTGCCGATGCCGCTCCGGGACGCAGCAACCAGCTCGCGGTCTTCCTGGATACGCAGGGCCGCAGTTACAGCCTCCCGGCGCATACGCTGCCGTCCGCCCGCGGTCAGGGTGAACCCCTCACCGGACGGCTGCAGCCGCCGGCGGGCGCACACTTCGTGCATGTGCTCTGCGGTGAGCCCGAAGACGCCACACTGCTGGCCGCCGACTCCGGATACGGTTTCGTGACCCGGATGAAGCATCTCCAGGGCCGTCAGAAGGCCGGCAAGGCGGTCATCAACCTCACCGCCGGTGGCCGCATCATGGCGCCGGTCGCGGTGCCGGGCGATGCCGATCGGGTTTCCGTGGCGACCAGCGCGGGACGGCTGCTTGTATTCCCGCTGGCCCAGTTGCCGGAGCTGGCCCGTGGCAAGGGCAACAAGCTGATCGATATTCCCGCGGCCCAGCGCAGGGACGGCAGCGAGCGGGTGGTTGGATTGTGCACGCTCGGCGCGGAGCAGGCGCTGGTGGTGCATGCGGGCAAACGGACGCTGACACTCAAACCGGCCGATCTGGCGGCCTACGAGGGTGAGCGCGGCCGGCGCGGACGCCCGCTGCCGCGGGGTTTCCAGCGTGTCGACGGGCTCTCGCCACTGATCAGGGAGTAGAGCCGTGAAACGGATCATGCTGTTCCTGGGGACCAATATCGCCATCATCATCGTGCTGGGTACGGTGCTGAGGCTGCTGGGTGTCGATCGCCTGCTGCAGGCGGACGGTGGGGCGCTGGATTACCAGGCGCTGCTGATCTTCGCCGCGGTCTTCGGCATGGGCGGCAGCTTTCTGTCACTGGCCATCTCCAAGTGGATGGCCAAGCGCGCCATGGGGGTGCGGGTGATCGAAAAGCCGGCGAATGCCCGCGAGCAATGGCTGATTGATACGGTTCGCCAGCAGGCCCGGGCCGCCGGCGTCGGCATGCCCGAAGTGGGCATCTACGACGCCCCCCAGGTCAATGCGTTTGCCACCGGCATGAACCGCAACAACGCGCTGGTGGCGGTCAGCAGCGGATTGCTTCAGACCATGACCCGGGACGAGGCCGAGGCAGTGCTCGCCCATGAGGTCTGTCATGTCCAGAACGGCGATATGGTCACCCTCGCCCTGATCCAGGGCGTGGTGAATACCTTCGTGATCTTCCTCGCCCGCGTGATCGGCCATTTCGTTGACCGGGCGGTGTTCAAGAACGAACGCGGGCATGGTCCCGGATTCTGGATCACCACCATCGTCGCCGAAATCCTCCTCGCGGTACTCGCCTCGGTGATCGTCATGTGGTTCTCGCGCCAGCGCGAGTTTCGCGCCGATGCCGGCGCCGCCGAGCTGGCCGGCCGCGAGAAGATGATCGCAGCCCTCCAGCGGCTTGGCGGCACACCGCCGGCAGAGGACCTGCCGGACCAGATGGAAGCCTTCGGTATCTCGGGGCGGATCGCGCGGGGCGGATTCAAGCGCTGGTTCATGTCGCATCCGCCGATCGAGGAGCGGATCGAGGCCCTGCGACGCGGCTAACGTCGATACGTGGACTTATCGGCTTCCTACCCGTCCCCCGGGCTCACGCGAGACGCGGGGCGTGGAACGCGGTGGATATCACCCCGATGGGCGTCTCAAGATCGCCCGGGGAACGGGTAGGAAGCCGATAGACCCCGGATTGGTTGGTGTGGGGCTCACGCGAGGCGCGGGGCGTGGAACGCGGTGGATATCATTCCGACGGGCGTCTCAAGATCGTCCGCGGAAAGGGGCGGAGCCGGCGAGCCCGGGACAAGGAGACGGGAGCGACAGGGCAGGGCGGTAGATCAGCCGCGCCCTCAACCCTTCGATGTCCACTCGATCGGCACCTTCCAGGGTTCGCCCGCCACCTCGCGCACCAGTCGCGGCAACAGGTAGCCGGGCGTGCGGGCGGCCAGTGTGCGCATCAGCCCGCAGGCCTCGGTTTCCGGGACCTCGAAGTGGGCGGCGCCCTGCACGCGATCGAGCAGGTGGAGGTAGTAGGGCTGGACGCCGAGGTCGAACAGCCGCTCGCCCAGGGCCTCGAGCACATCGGCGCGATCATTGACGCCGCGCAGGAGGACTGCCTGATTGTAAAGGCGTACGCCGTGGGCGGCGAGCCGCTGGAGGGCGTCGGCGACCCCGGCATCAAGCTCGTTCGGGTGGTTGGCATGGATGACCATGACCGCGCTCAGGCGGGTGCCTCCGAGCCAGTCCAGCAGATTCGCATCGATCCGGCTAGGCAGGACCACCGGCAGGCGGCTGTGGATGCGGATTCGGCGCAGATGGGGGAGTTCGGCCAGACCATCCGCCAGTTCCCGCAGGCGCCGGTCGTTGAGGCTCAGCGGGTCGCCGCCGCTGAGAATCGCTTCATGAATCGTGCGGTCGCCCCGCAGATAGGCCAGTGCCTCCGCCCATTGCCCACTGCTGGCGCTGGCCTCAGCGTAGGGGAAGTGCCGGCGGAAGCAGTAGCGGCAGTTGATGGCGCAGGCGCCGGTGGCCACCAGCAGCGCGCGGCCCCGGTACTTGTGGATGATGCCCCCGGTCTGCAGGCTTGCGCCGTCGCCCACCGGGTCGTCAGCGAAACCGGGTGTCGCCACGGCCTCGGTGCCGAGGGGCAGAACCTGTCTCAGCAGCGGGTCATCCGGATCACCCGGACGGATACGGGCGAGATAGGCCTGCGGCACCCGCAGAGGGAACAGTCCGGCGGCCTGTCTGGCCGGACCGAGCAGCTCGGGGTCGAGCTGCAGATGCTCGAGCAGGGCGGCGGGATCGCGGAGTGCCGCCTGCCACTCGCGCTGCCACTGCGCTGGCGTCATTGTGTCATCCCTTCGTCTTTTCCGTTAGCATGCTGCGCCATCCGCCGCGCACCGATGCGGCCGTGAGCGCAATGGAGATCCAATGGCGAGTTACAGTACCAACCAGTTCAAGTCGGGCCTCAAGCTCATGCTCGACGGCGAACCCTACACCATTGTCGAGAACGAGTTCGTCAAGCCGGGCAAGGGTCAGGCATTCAACCGGGTCAAGGTCCGCAATCTCAAGACCGGCAAGGTGATCGACCGCACGTTCAAGTCCGGCGAGAGCGTCGAGGCCGCGGACGTCATGGAAACGGAGATGCAGTATCTCTACAACGACGGCGAGTTCTATCACTTCATGGCGCCGGAGACCTTCGAGCAGCATTCCGCGCCGCCGGAAGCCGTGGGGGATGCCGGCAAGTGGCTCAAGGAACAGGATATCTGCAGTGTCACGCTGTACAACGGCGAGCCGCTGTCGGTGGAGCCGCCACCGCATGTCACGTTGCAGGTCACGCAGACCGATCCCGGCCTGAAAGGCGATACCAGCAGCGGCGGCAGCAAGCCGGCCACCCTCGAGACCGGCGCCGTGGTCCAGGTGCCGCTGTTCATCCAGGAAGGCGAGTTGCTGAAGGTGGACACCCGCACCGGCGAGTATATCTCCCGGGCCAAGGACTGAGCCCTCAGCCGATGGGCTTCCTCCAGCCCGCCCGCCCAGCCGGAAAATGACCGAAATGCCGGATGGCAGGGGTGGCGAAAACTGGCCGCCCAGCGCCCATGTCACCCGACTTCGCCAGCGCGCGGGCTGGTTGAAGACCGTGCGTTGCTTCTTTGCAGCGCGCGACGTGATTGAGGTAGAGACCCCGCTGTTGTCGCAGGCGGGTGTCACCGACGTCCATGTCGAGAGCCTCCGGGAGCGGGGCACTGGTCGGTGGCTGCAGACCTCCCCGGAATACGCCATGAAACGCCTGCTCGCAGCGGGCCTTGGCGACTGCTACCAGATCACCCGAGCCTTCCGGGCCGGTGAGCAGGGCCGCTGGCACAACCCTGAGTTCACCCTGCTGGAATGGTATCGGCTCGGGTTCGACGCGGACCAGCTCATCGACGAGGTGGCGACGCTGGTCGAGGCGTTCCTCGGGACCACCCGGATGGTTCGCAAGCGCTATGCGGATGCCTTCATTGAAGCGGGGTTGCCGGATCCGCTGGTGGCCGGGGAGGCGGAGTTGATGCGGGCGGCCTCCGCCCATCCCGAGGCCGCTCCGCTCCCCCGGAGCCTTGGGCGATCCGCCCTCCTGGACTGGCTTTTCAGTCAGGTCGTTGTGCCCAGGCTTCCGGGGCGCTGTTTTGTTACCCATTATCCGGCGGACCAGGCCGTGCTGGCCCGGCTGGATCGTCGTGATCCGCGCGTTGCGGCACGCTTCGAGCTTTTCTGTGACGGCGTCGAACTGGCCAACGGCTTCCACGAACTCACCGACGCCGGTGAGCTCCGGAGCCGGTTCGAGTCGGATCAGTCGGCCCGGCGGCGGGCCGGGCAGAGCGTCCCCGATATCGATGAGCGGCTGCTGGCGGCGATGACCTCGGGCTTGCCGGACTGCGCCGGCGTGGCGATGGGCCTTGATCGACTGTTTGCGCTCGCCGCCGGTGATGATTCACTGGCCGGTGTGATGGCGTTCCCCTGGGACCGTGCCTGACTCGATCGCCCTGACGCGGCCGCCCAGTCGCTCGCCCATGCGGATGGGCTGATCCACCGCGAGGTCGTCGCGCCAGGCGACCTGCGGATCGGCAAACAGCAGGATGACCGTTGAGCCCAGATTGAATCGGCCGAGCTCCTCGCCCATACGCAGTGATACCGGGTTCTGGCGGTAATCCCAGCTGCGTATGCGCTGGCCGCGGGGCGGGGTGATCTCGCCGGCCCAGACGGTCTCGATACTACCGACGCCAATGGCGCCCACGAGTACCACGGCCATCGGCCCCATGGCGGAGTCGAAAACGCTCACCACCCGTTCATTCCGGGCGAACAGCCGCGGGACCTGCTGGACCAGCGGCCGCGAGACGCCAAAGAGCCGCCCCGGGACGTGCAGCATCCGCGCCAGCGATCCGGCCATGGGCATGTGAATCCGGTGGTAATCGCGCGGCGAAAGATAGAGCGTCGCGAATCGGCCGTCGGTGAACGGCCGGGCCAGCGCCTCGTCACCGCCGAGCAGTTCCGTGACGCCGTAATCCTGGCCCTTGGCCTGAATCAGGCGGCCGGCGGTGATGGTGCCGAACTCGCTGATACTCCCGTCAACCGGGCTGATGACCGCATCCAGCGTGCCGTCGATCGGCCGTACGCCCGGCGCGAGGGCGCGGGTGAAAAAGTCGTTGAAGCTGACATAGGCATGGCTTTCACTGGCCGCCGCCTCGCCCCGGTCCACGGCATAGACGCGGCTGAAGATCCGGATCAGCAGATTCTTCCACGGACGCCAGCGCCAGCGAGCCAGTGCATGCACCACCCGCGAGATCCCGTGCTGGGGGAGCATGCTGACGACGAGGCTGAATATCCTCCCGGCCATACCGCTCACGCCGAGGGGAATCGTTGCTGAATGCGCCGGTATTCCTCGGCGAGGACATCGCGGCCATGCGGCGGCTGCCAGAGCGCCCGCAGCCGCCCCTGCGGATCGATCAGCAGGATGGCCGCGCTGTGGTCAACGGCATAATCGCCGTTCGCATCCGGTTCATGCAGCGTATAGGAAATACCCAGCGACTGGGTGAGCCGGTCGATCTCCTCGCGTGAGCCGGTCACACCGACAAAGTCATCGTGGAAATGCGCTACGTAGTCCGCCATGACCGCGGGCGTATCGCGCCGGGGATCGACCGTCACGAACACCCCCGCCGGCATTTCCTCCACCCCGTCGCGCTCCAGTTCCTGCATGGCGCCGGCCAGCGTGGCCAACGTCATGGGGCAGACGTCCGGGCAGTGGGTGAAGCCGAAGAACAGGTAGTGCCAGCCACCGTCAAGGTCCGCCTGCGTCCAGGTGTCGCCCTGATGATCCTTCAGGGTCACCTCGGGCAGTACCCGTGCCTGGGGCAGCACCGTGCCGACCATTTCCTCCGGGCGAAGATCGCGCTCGGGCTCGGGCCAGAACATCATCGCGCCGGCGGCACTCAGTCCAGCGACCAGGGCGACGATCATGAACAGTGCGACGGGTGAATTGCCTTTCATGGCGCTCATTATGCCACTCCCGGGGTGCGTGCATGGGCTTTCCGGGCTGATAGACTGTCGGGATGACGGGAAATTCCACCGATGCCCTCGTGACCGTCGGCGATTTCGTTCGCTGGGCGGCCAGCCGCTTCCAGGCGGCAGGGCTGCATTTCGGGCACGGCACGGACAATGCCCTCGATGAGGCGGCTGCGCTGGTGCTGGGCTCGCTGCACCTCCCGCCGGATCTGCATGCGGTCTATTTCGCCTGCCGGTTGGACGCGGACGAGCGCGAGCGACTTCTCATCCAGATCGATGAGCGGGTGAGCCGGCGCCGGCCGGTGCCCTACATACTGGGGGAGGCGTGGTTCTGCAGGCTGGCTTTTGCCGTGGATGAGGCCGTACTGATCCCCCGATCACCCATCGCCGAGCTCATCGAATCGGGTTTCGCGCCCTGGGTTGATCCGGATCGGCTGGAGCGGATCGCCGACGTCGGCACCGGGAGTGGATGTATTGCCATCGCCACCGCGCTGGCCCTGCCCGGCGCACAGGTCGACGCCCTGGATAACTCGCCGGCGGCACGCGCCAGCGCCCGGGACAATGCGCGTCGCCACGGCGTCGATGACCGGGTCACGGTCCGGGCGTCCGATCTGCTGGAGGCCATTCCTCCCGCGCCCGTGCTGGATCTCATTGTCTCCAATCCCCCGTATGTGGATGCGGCGGCGATGGCGGCGCTGCCGCCGGAGTACAGGCATGAGCCGCGGGAGGCGCTGGCGGCCGGTGACGACGGGTTGGATGCCGTTCGCCGATTGTTGCCACAGGCCGCCCGACGGCTGACCGATCATGGCCTGCTGGTCTGCGAAATCGGACACGGTGCCGCGGCATTCGAGGCGGCCTTCCCGGATCTGCCCGTGACCTGGATCGAGTTCGAGCATGGCGGGCAGGGTGTGTTCGTGATTGATGCCCCGACCCTGCGCCGCGCCGAGGCCGCGCTGACCCGGGCCAACCCAACGGAGTAAACTCAAGACCATGTCCGGAAACACCTTTGGCCGACTGTTCACGGTCACGACCTTCGGCGAGAGCCACGGCCCCGCGCTGGGTGCGGTGGTGGATGGCTGTCCCCCCGGGCTCGCGCTGAGCGAGTCGGATCTGCAGGGCGATCTCGACCGTCGCAAACCCGGCACCTCCCGGCATACCTCGCAGCGTCGCGAGGGGGACGAGGTACGGATCCTCTCCGGCGTATTCGAAGGCGTGACAACCGGCGCACCCATCGGGCTGCTGATCGAGAACATGGATCAGCGCTCGAAGGATTATTCAAAGATCAGCCAGCTTTTCCGGCCCGGACATGCCGACTACACCTACTGGCAGAAGTACGGCACGCGCGACTATCGCGGCGGTGGTCGTTCCTCGGCGCGGGAGACGGCGGTGCGCGTGGCGGCCGGCGGTATCGCCCGCAAGTATCTCCAGGAGCGGCTCGGTATCCGGATTCGCGGTTGGCTGACCCAGCTCGGTCCGATTGAGCTGGCGCTTGAGGACTGGGACGCCGTTGACACCAATCCCTTCTTCTGCGGTGAGCCGGGCCGGTTGCCGGAGCTTGAGGCCTACATGGATGAGCTGCGCAAATCCGGCGACTCCGTGGGCGCCGCGGTCGGCGTACTGGCCCGCGGCGTGCCGCCGGGGCTCGGGGAACCGGTATTCGACCGACTGGACGCCGACATCGCCCATGCCCTGATGAGTATCAACGCCGTGCGCGGTGTCGAGATCGGCGCGGGGTTTGCCAGTGCCGCCCAGAAGGGGACCGAGCACCGCGACGAGATGACGCCCTCGGGGTTCGTGTCGAATAACGCCGGCGGTACGCTGGGTGGGATATCCACCGGCCAGGATCTGGTCGCGCGGATGGCGCTCAAGCCCACCTCGAGTATTCGTATCCCGGGCCGCTCGGTGAACATCCACGGTGAGCCCGAGGAGGTCGTCACCACCGGCCGCCACGACCCCTGTGTCGGGATCCGGGCAACCCCCATTGCCGAGGCCATGCTGGCCCTGGTGCTGATGGACCACTACCTTCGGCATCGCGCCCAGAACGCCGATGTCGATTCAGGGACACCGGTTATCCCCGGCCATATCGAAGACTGACCCGGGCATGGCCAAGGCCCTGCCCACTGTCCGCCTGTCGGCGTTCTATCTGGCCTTCTTCGCCGTACTGGGCGTGCTCTCGCCATACTGGGGGCCGTATCTGAAGAGCCGCGGCCTCGATGCGGCGGCCATCGGCACGCTGATTGCCCTGCTGCATGCCACCAAGATCGTCGCACCCAACCTCTGGGGCTGGGTTGCGGATCACACCGGCCGACGCATCGCCATCATCCGTTTCGCGTGCCTCGCCGCCCTGGTCGGTTTCTCCGGCGTGCTGGTCCCGGGCGGGGACTTTCTGTGGATGGCGGCGGTCATGGTGACGTTCAGTTTCTTCTGGAATGCCGCGCTGCCCCAGTTCGAGGCAAACACCATGAGCCATCTGGCGGGGCAGACGCAGTTCTACCCCCGCATCCGGCTCTGGGGGACGGTGGGTTTCATGATCTCGGTGCTGGCGGTAGGCGAGGGTATCGACCGCCTGGGCGTCGACATCGTGCCGGCCGTTCTGCTCTTTCTGTTCCTGCTGCTCGCCGTCATCAGCCTGACGGTGCCCCAGGCGGATCGCCGCTCCCCGGATAGCGGTGACGGGCGGCTGGTGTCCGTGCTGCGCCAGCCCCGGGTGCTGGGGCTGCTGATCGCCTGTTTTCTGCTGCAGGTCAGCCATGGCCCGTTCTACGCGTTCTACAGCATCTACCTGCAGGATTACGGTTACAGCGGGACGGCGATCGGCCTGCTCTGGGCGGTGGCGTTGATTGCCGAGATCGGTGTCTTTCTGCTCATGCCGCGCTGGCTGCCACGCTTCGGCCCCCGCCGCCTGCTCACCGTGGCGATGACCCTGGGCGCGATGCGCTGGTTGCTGGTGGCGGGCTTCCCGGCGCTGGCGCCGGTGCAGGTGCTGGCCCAGCTCATGCATGCGGCCACCTACGGGGTCTATCACGCCGCGGCGATCTCATTGATCGATCGCTACTTCACCGGTGGACTGCAGGGCCGCGGTCAGGCGATCTACAGCAGCATGACCTTTGGTGCCGGCGTGGCGTTGGGGAGTTTCATGGCCGGCATGCTGTGGGATACCGCGGGCGGGGCGCGGATCTTCCTGATGGCGGCTGGCATCGCGGCACTGGCAGCCCTCGTTGCCGCGACCGTCGTGCCGCGCCGGGACAGCCTGTACGCGCGTTCTGCTTAACCGCCGATCGCCGGGCGCGTATACTCACCCAGCTAACCGATGACCGGTGTTACCGCGCGAGGAAGATTCATGGCCGGAAAGACCCTCTACGACAAACTCTGGGATGCCCATGTGGTCCGGGACAATGGTGATGGCACGGCCCTGCTGTACATCGACCGTCAGCTCGTCCACGAGGTGACCTCACCCCAGGCGTTCGAGGGGTTGCGACTGGCAGACCGCCCGCTCTGGCGGGTGGCGGCCAACCTCGCGGTGGTCGATCACAATGTGCCCACCACGGGGCGGGCGGATGGCATCGCCGACCCGATCTCGGCCCTGCAGGTGGAAACGCTGAATCGCAACTGCCGTGAGTATGGCGTCACCCAGTTCGGTCTGCTGGACCGCCGCCAGGGCATTGTCCATATCATCGGCCCGGAGCAGGGCGCCACACAGCCGGGCATGACCGTCGTCTGTGGGGATTCGCATACCTCCACCCATGGTGCGCTGGGGGCGCTCGCCTTCGGTATCGGCACCTCCGAGGTGGAGCATGCGCTGGCGACGCAGACCGTTGTCCAGGCGCGTTCGAAACGCATGCTCATCCGGGTTGACGGGCAGGCCGGGCCGGGTGTGACCGCGAAGGACATCATGCTCGCGATCATCGGCAGGATCGGCACGGCCGGCGGCACCGGATACGCGGTGGAGTACGGCGGCGAGGCGATCCGCGCCCTGCCGATGTCGGGCCGCATGACCATCTGCAACATGTCCATCGAGGCCGGTGCCCGCTGCGGCATGGTCGGCGTCGATGACACCACCATCGAATACCTGCGTGGCCGGCCATATGCGCCCAGCGAGGAGATGTGGGACCAGGCCGAGGCCTACTGGCGCACGCTGGTCAGTGACGAGGATGCCGAGTTCGATCGGGTGGTCACGCTGGATGCCGCGGAGATCAAGCCGCAGGTCTCCTGGGGGACCTCGCCGGAGATGGTGGTCGCGGTGGATGGCGTGGTTCCCGATCCGGCCGATGAGCCCGACGAGACCCGACGGGCCGGCATGCAGCGGGCGCTGGATTACATGGGGCTTGAGCCGGGCACACCGATCCGGGAAATCCGCCCGGAGAAGGTCTTCATCGGTTCGTGTACCAACTCGCGGATCGAGGATCTGCGCGCGGCGGCCCGCGTCCTGCGCGGCAAGCGGATCGCCAAGGGGATCCGCGAGGCGATGGTGGTCCCCGGTTCCGGGCTGGTGAAGTGGCAGGCCGAGCAGGAGGGCCTGGACCAGGTCTTCAAGGAGGCCGGTTTCGAGTGGCGGGATGCCGGATGCTCAATGTGCCTGGGCATGAACCCCGACCGGCTCAGCCCCGGCGAGCGATGCGCGTCCACCTCCAACCGCAACTTCGAAGGCCGCCAGGGGGCCGGCGGACGGACCCATCTGGTGAGCCCCGAAATGGCCGCGGCGGTGGCGGTGGCCGGTCATTTTGTCGATGTCAGAGAGCTGGAGCACTAACCCATGGAACCGTTGACCCGCGTTGAAGGCCTGGTGGCGCCGCTTGATCGCTCCAATGTCGACACCGATGCCATCATCCCCAAGCAGTTCCTGAAGTCGATCCATCGGACCGGCTTCGGGCCCAATCTGTTCGACGAGTGGCGCTATCTGGATGAGGGCCAGCCGGGACAGGACTGCAGCGATCGGCCTTTGAACACGGACTTCGTCCTCAATCAGCCCCGCTACCAGGGGGCGACGATTCTGCTCGCCCGCGAGAACTTCGGCTGCGGCTCCTCCCGGGAGCACGCGCCCTGGGCACTGGCCGATTTCGGCTTTCGCGTGCTGATCGCGCCGAGCTTCGCCGATATCTTCTACAACAACTGCTCGAAGAACGGCATTCTCCCGGTGGCGTTGCCTGTCGAGACCGTGCAGTCGTTGTTCGAGGCCACATGGGCCCACGAGGGTTACCGCCTGTCCGTGGATCTGCCCGGGCAGGTGGTCATGACGCCCGAGGGTGAGCGGCATGCGTTCGAGATCGATCCGCACCGCAAGCACATGCTGGTCGAGGGGCTCGACGAGATCGGGCTGACGCTCGAGCATGCCGACGAGATCCGGGCCTACGAGCAGCAGCGGCGTCAGGTGACGCCCTGGCTGTTTACCGACGTGGAGCCGGTATGACCCACAAGTTGCTGATGCTGCCGGGCGATCATGTCGGCCCGGAGATCATCGCCGAGGCGGACAAGCTGCTGCGCTGCCTGATGGCCGACTTCGGGCTTGATGCGGAGCTCGAATACGCCAATCTGGGCGGCTGCGCGGTGGATGCCGAGGGCGAGCCGTTTCCGCCCTCCACGCAGCGACTGGCGGAGGAGGCCGACGCGTTGCTGCTGGGCGCGGTGGGCGGCCCGCAGTGGGATGGTCTGGACCGTGACCGGCGCCCGGAGACCGGGCTGCTGGCAATCCGCGCGGCGCTGGGTCTGTTTGCCAACCTGCGTCCCGCGATGCTTTTCCCGGAGCTGGTGGAGGCCTCTTCGCTGCGCGCCGACGTGGTCGCCGGTCTGGATATCCTGATCGTCCGGGAATTGACCGGCGGCATCTACTTCGGTCAGCCCCGTGGCATCCGAACCCGTGAAGACGGCATCCGCGAGGGGTACAACACCCTGGTCTACGGCACCGACGAGATCGAGCGCATCGGCCGTGCCGCCTTCGAGGCGGCCGCCCGGCGCAATGGCTCGCTGTGTTCGGTGGACAAGGCCAACGTGCTGGAGTCCAGCGAGCTCTGGCGCGAGGTGATGGAAGGCCTTGCCCCGGCCTATCCGGACGTCCGACTGAGCCATATGTACGTCGACAATGCGGCCATGCAGCTGGTGAGGGACCCGCGCCAGTTCGATGTGCTGGTCACCGGCAATCTCTTCGGCGACATCCTCTCGGACTGCGCCGCGATGCTCACCGGCTCCATCGGCATGCTGCCCTCGGCGTCACTGGATGAGCGCGGCCGCGGGCTCTACGAGCCGGTCCACGGATCGGCGCCGGATATCTCCGGCAGGGGTGTCGCCAATCCGCTGGCAACCCTGCTGTCGGTGGCAATGATGCTTCGTCACAGCCTTGATGAGGTCGCCCTTGCCAACCGCGTGGAGCGGGCCGTGGGCCGGGTCCTCGCTGACGGTCATCGCACCGCGGACCTCGCCGCCCCCGGCGCCGCGTCGATCGGCACGGTGGCCATGGGGGATGCCGTGGTCAACGCATTGCGTGAGGCCCGCGACTGAGCCCCCGGGCTCGAGTGGGCGCCAACCCATTCCATTCGAACCAGAGGTTTTCCATGCACAAGGTAGGATTTGTCGGCTGGCGCGGCATGGTGGGCTCCGTGCTCATGGATCGCATGCGCGCCGAGGGGGACTTTGCCGACATCGAACCGGTTTTCTTCTCCACTTCCCAGACCGGCCAGCCCGGGCCCGATGTGGGCAGGCCCGTGCCGGCACTTCAGGATGCTCACGACCTCTCGGCCCTGGCCGGAATGGACGCCATCGTCACATGCCAGGGCGGCGACTATACCGGCGCGGTCTACGACGACCTGCGCCGGGCCGGCTGGCAGGGTTACTGGATCGACGCAGCCTCCACGCTGCGAATGGCCGACGAGAGCATCATCGTGCTCGATCCCGTCAACGACGGCGTGATCCGTCAGGGGCTCAGCGAAGGCGTTCGCACCTTCGTCGGTGGCAACTGCACCGTCAGCCTGATGCTCATGGCGCTCGGCGGCCTTTTCGAGCATGACCTGGTGGAGTGGATCTCGCCGATGACCTATCAGGCCGCCTCCGGTTCCGGTGCCCAGCACATGCGCGAACTGCTCCGGCAGATGGGCTATCTGCGCGATGCGGCCGGTGCCCGGCTGGATGATCCGGCCGGCGCGATTCTGGACATCGATCGCGATGTCACCGAGGCGCTGCGCAGCGAGGGATACCCGGCTGACCACTTCGGTGTGCCGCTGGCCGGCAGCCTGATTCCCTGGATTGACAAGCCCATGGAGAGTGGCCAGAGCCGCGAGGAGTGGAAGGCCGGCGTGGAGACCAACAAGATCCTCGGCCGTCGCTACGAACCGATTCCCATCGACGGCATCTGTGTGCGCATCGGCGCCATGCGGTCCCATGCCCAGGCCCTGACCATCAAGCTTCGTCGGGACATTCCCCTGGCCGACATCGAGGGTCTGCTGGACGAGGCGAACGACTGGGTCTATGTGGTCCCCAACGAGCCGGAAGCCAGTCAGCGGCAACTGACGCCGGCGGCGGTCAGTGGCCGGCTGGATATCCCCGTGGGGCGGCTTCGGAAGCTGGCGATGGGAGGTGAATACCTGTCGGCGTTTACCGTTGGTGATCAGCTCCTCTGGGGCGCCGCCGAGCCCCTGCGTCGCATGCTGCGTCTGGTGGTCGCGGACTGATGCATCGTGGCATCGCCCTGGCATGCCTGCTGCTGGTGGCAGTGCCATCGGCCGGGGCCCTGCAGCTGGGTGATCTGAGCATTCAGTCCCGACCCGGCGAGCCCCTGGTCGCCGACATCGCGGTGAACGGGTCGGATCGCATCGATCTGACCTCGGCGGTGGTGGAACTGGCCGGCGACCGCGCCCATGCGGCCGCCGGCATCAATCCGCAGACGCTGCCACCATCGCTGGGGCTGCGGATTGTCGGGGAGGGCCCGGCGGACATCCGCCTGACCACGCGGACGCCCTTTGAGGCGGGGGGCAACGGGCTCGAGTTCCTGGTGGTGTTGAACTGGCCGGATGGCCGGCTTGTCCGCGAGTACGGGATCGAGCGCGACGGGACGATGCTGCAGGCAAACAGCGGCTCGAACCTGCGCTATGGCCCGACCCGCGCCACCGATACGCTCTACAGCATTGCCGAGACGGTCCGACCCGAGGCCGTGGCGACCAACCAGATGATGCTCGCCCTGCTGGCGGAAAACCCGGGTAGCTTCAATGCCGACAACATCAACGCCCTGCAGCGCGACACCACCCTGAGTATCCCGCTGGGCGGGACGCTGCGGTTCCCGGATCGGGCCGCGGCCAATCGCGAGGTCGCCCGCCAGCTGAATGCCTGGCAGGGGCCGGGGCAACCGCTGCGTGCGACCGTCACCGACCCGTCGCCGACGCCGGGCGATGGCCCTGACGACCCGGTGCCGTCGGAGTCCGCCCCCGACAGCGCCCCGCTTCGGCTTCTGCCGCCGGAGCCGACGGAACCGACGGCGCCCGACTCCGGATCGGAACAGGCGCCGGCACCCGGGTCGGATCAGGGCGTCACCAAGGTGTCCCTCGCCGAGCTGGAAGCGCAGCTGGATCGCGTGCAGGCCTCCAATGAACGCCTGAGTGCCGATAACCGCGCCCTGCGAGGGACGCTGCTCGCTCTGCAGGCGGATATGGCCCGTCTCGAGACGCTGCTCACCCGCGATCCGGCCTCCCCGGCCCCTTCCCGGGAAGCAACTGTCGATTCACCGGAGATCACCGGGGCCATGGTGCTGGAGTGGCTCCGCGAGAAGCTTGCCTGGGCAACGGCCAACCCCCGGGACGCCGTTCGGGAGCCCTGGGTGCAGGCATGGCTTGCCGGGCTCGGCGGCCTGGTCATTCTGGTTGCGCTGATGGCCTGGCGGCGACGCCATCGACGTCGGACCGAGCGTCGTGATGACAGGACCCTGCCTTCGGACTGGCGCCCCCGGTCGGGTCGGCCGGTGGCCGAAGAGTCCCTGGTCGAAACGACGCTCGGCGAGACCAGCGTCCGCGGCGCCGGGTCCGAACCCATTGAACCGCTGGAGCGCGCCAGTGAGTTGATCGCCTATGGCCGTCTCGAACAGGCCCAGGCGGTGCTCGACGATGCCCTGGGTGAGGAGCCCGACAGCATCGAGCTGCGGCTCAAGCTTCTGGACGTGCTGGCCATGCGCGAGGACCGCGCCGGGTTCGAGTCGGAGGCGCACGTGCTGCAGGCCCAGATCAATGACGATGATGACGAGCGCTGGCAGGATGTTGCCCGCAAGGGTCGGATCCTGTCGCCGGAGCATCCGCTGTTCCGGGCATGACCCGCCTCGCGCTCGGCGTCGAATATGACGGTAGCGGCTACAGCGGTTGGCAGCGCCAGCATCATGCCGACTCCGTGCAGGCCCGACTCGAGCAGGCGCTTGCCGCCATTGCCCGGCATCCGGTGGAGGTGGTTGCGGCAGGGCGCACCGATGCCGGCGTTCATGCCTGCGCCCAGGTCGTGCACTTCGATACCCCGGTGGTCCGACCCGGGCGGGCGTGGGTGCGGGGGGTCAACGCCCACCTGCCGCCGGATATCGGTGTCCGCTGGGTGGCCTGGCCGGGAGATGATTTCGATGCCCGCCGATCCGGGCTTTACCGGTCCTATCGGTACCTGCTGTTGGATACGCCCCTGCGGCCCGTCCTCCTGCGTGATCGGGTGGGCTGGACCTGGAAGCCCCTGGATGCGGCACGGATGCAGGCGGCGGCGGGTGACCTGATCGGCGAGCATGATTTCAGCAGCTTTCGGGCGGCGGCCTGCCAGGCGCACCATCCGGTCCGCCGCATCCAGTCACTGCGCATCGCACGGCATGACGGCGTCATCGCCTTCGACATCACCGCCAATGCCTTCCTGCACCACATGGTGCGGAATATCGTCGGCACGCTGATGTTAGTGGGTGCCGGGGAGAAACCGGATGACTGGGTGGCTACGGTGCTGGCCGCCCGCGATCGGCGTCGGGCGGGCATGACGGCGCCGGCGGAGGGTCTCTACCTGCAGGGTGTCGGCTACCCGGAGCGCTTCGGCCTCCCCGGGCCCCCGCCCGGACCGGTTTTTGCCTGCGTTCAGACCGGCGGGTAAGATGATGAAGTGCGTACGAGAATCAAGATCTGCGGCATTACCCGCGCCGAGGACGGTGTCGTGGCGGCCGAACTCGGGGCCGATGCAATTGGTCTGGTGTTCTATCCGGGCAGTCGACGCTGTGTCGACATCGACGCCGCACGGCGCATTGTCGAGGCCCTGCCAGCGCTGGTGACGGCGGTCGGGCTGTTTCTGGATGCCGATGAAGCATTCGTGGGCAAAACGATCGCAGGCGTGCCACTGGATCTGCTGCAGTTTCACGGTAACGAGTCTGCCGCGTTCTGCGAACAGTTCGGTTACCGTTACCTGAAGGCGGTGGGCATGGCCGGCGGCGATCCCCGCGCCGTTGCCGAGGCACACCCGCGGGCATCCGGGCTCCTGCTGGACGGTCATCCGCCCGGCGCCGCGGGCGGCAGTGGCGAATCCTTTGACTGGGGGCGCGAGTTGCCCGCCAGTCACCGTATAATCGTGGCCGGCGGGCTTCGCGCCGACAACGTGGCCGAAGCCATCCGGTCAACCACACCCTGGGGCGTTGACTGCAGCAGCGGCGTCGAGTCCGCCCCGGGTATCAAGGACAGGCGCAGGGTCGCCGCCTTCATTGAAGAGGTCTACCGTGTCGAACGTCATTCAGGCCATTGAAGCACCGGCGGATTACGGCCGGTTTCCCGACCCGCTCGGTCATTTCGGTCCCTATGGGGGCCGGTTCGTGCCGGAGCTGCTCATGGCGCCGCTCGAGGAGCTGTCCCGGGCCTATGTGCGCTTCCGCGAGGATCCGGAATTCCAGGCCGAGCTGTATTCCGATCTCCAGCACTACGTCGGCCGCCCGACGCCACTGTATTTCGCCGAGCACTGGTCCAACCAGGTCGGAGGCGCACGTCTGTACCTCAAGCGCGAGGACCTTGACCACACCGGCGCCCACAAGATCAACAACACCATGGGGCAGGCGCTTCTTGCCGCCCGGATGGGCAAGCGTCGCATTGTTGCCGAGACGGGGGCCGGCCAGCATGGTGTGGCCACGGCCGCGGTCTGCGCCCGCCTGGGGATGGAATGCGTGGTCTACATGGGCGCGGAGGATGTCCGCCGACAGTCGGTGAACGTCTACCGCATGCGGCTGATGGGCGCGCGCGTCGTGCCCGTGGAGTCGGGTACCCGAACGCTCAAGGACGCGCTCAACGAGGCCTTCCGTGACTGGGCGGCCAACGTCGATGACACCTTCTACATCATCGGCACGGTGGCCGGGCCGCATCCCTATCCGGAGATGGTGCGCGATTTCCAGGCGGTGATCGGCCGGGAGACCCGCGAGCAGTGCCTGGAGCAGCACGGTGAATTGCCGGATGCGCTGGTGGCCTGCGTGGGGGGCGGCTCCAATGCCATCGGCATGTTCCACCCCTTTCTCGAAGACCGGGAGGTGGCCATTTACGGCGTCGAGGCCGGCGGGGAAGGCGTCGAAACCGGCCGTCATGCCGCGCCGCTCTCCGCGGGTCGGCCGGGCGTGCTGCATGGCAACCGGACCTA
>CAJXND010000021.1 GCA_913056385.1 uncultured Ectothiorhodospiraceae bacterium | reverse complement strand
AGCGGGAAACGAGACTCGAACTCGCGACCCCAACCTTGGCAAGGTTGTGCTCTACCAACTGAGCTATTCCCGCGTCACGGCCCACCATTCTAGTGAGAGCCGCTTTCCTGTCAACCCTGCCTACCCCGATTCGCCATCATTGCCCGATTCATCCATGCCGTCCAGCGTGCGCATCGCGGCGCCAAGGTAGAGCACCATAGAGTAGAGCGTCAGCCCCGCGGCGATGTAGAGCAGCACCAGGCCAACCGGCCAGCTTGGAATACCGGCAATCTCGTGGCGGTAGAGAAGGAGCACAATGGCCACCATCTGGGCGGCGGTCTTGACCTTACCGGCCATGCCGACCGCCACACTGGCCCGCTGGCCGAGCTCGGCCATCCACTCCCGCAGGGCCGAGACCGCGATCTCCCGACCGATGATGATCGCCGCCGGAACCGCGGTCAGTGCCGTCGGCGCCTCCACCACGACGATGATCAGGGCAATCGCCACGATCAGCTTGTCGGCCACCGGATCAAGGAACGCCCCGAACGGTGAGACCTGGTTCCAGCGCCGCGCGAGGAAGCCGTCCAGCCAGTCGGTGAAGCTTGCCAGCGCGAACACAATCGCCGCCGCGGCATTCGCCCAGGGCGCGGGCAGCAGAAAGAGCAGCCCCAGGACCGGGATCATCAGGATCCTCAGCCAGGTCAGGATGTTCGGCAGCGTCATTTCCATGGCTTTGAGCCTATCACGCCGTGGGTCAACCGTTGAGATGCCCGTGAATGCGCTCGGCGAGTGCCGCGCTGATGCCGGGAACCCGTGACAGATCCTCGACGCCGGCCCGTTTGATGCCCTTGAGGCCGCCGAACTGTTTCATCAGCGCCTGCCTGCGTTTCGGACCCAGCCCCGCGATTTCCTCCAGGCTGGACTGGTTGCGGGACTTGCCGCGCCGGCTGCGATGCCCCGTGATGGCAAAACGATGCGCCTCATCGCGCACCTGCTGCAGCAGATGCAGTGCCGGTGACGCCGGGGCCAGGCGGATGCTGTCCGGACGACCGGCCATCAACAGCACCTCCTCCCCCGGGCGACGCCTGGGGCCCTTGGCAATGCCCAACGGGATAACACCCTCGATCTGCAGATCATCCAGCACGCCCTCGGCCTGACGAAGCTGGCCCTCGCCACCGTCGATGAGCAGAAGATCCGGCGCTGTCCCCTCCTCCTCCCGGAGACGCCGGAAGCGCCGTTCCAGGGCCTGGTGCATGGCCGCGTAGTCGTCTCCCCCGGTAATGCCCTCGATGTTGAACCGGCGGTAGTCGTCCTTGATGGCCCCTTCCCGCCCGAACACCACACAGGACGCCACCGTGGCCTCGCCCCGGGTATGGCTGATGTCAAAGCACTCGATGCGTTCCGGGATTTCGTCCAGCGCGAGCGCCCCCTGCAGATCCTCGAAGCGCCGCTCCATGATGGCCTCGCTGTCCATCCGCGCACTGAGGGCATGCTCGGCGTTGCGCTCGGCCATCTCCATCCAGCGGCGTCGATCGCCCCGCAGACGCGAGGCGATCCGCACCCGGTGGCCCGCATCATGCCCAAGCGCCTCCTCCAGGAGCTCCCCGTCGGCCAGTTCATGGCTGACCAGCAATTCCCCCGGCGGCGTCTCGCCGAGATAGTGGCGGGCGATGAAGGCGTAGAGGATTTCTTCCGGCGTGGTCTCCGGGGGTGTGCGCGGGAAATAGGTCTGATTGCCCAGGTTCTGGCCGTCACGGATCACGAACACCTGGACACAGGCCAGGTTCTCCCGCAGCCGGCAGGCAATGACATCCACATCCCCGCGGGCACCGGAGACGTACTGACGCTCCTGGATTCGGCGCAGGCTGGTGATGCGGTCCCGGAGCCGGGCCGCCTGCTCGAAGTCGAGCGCCTCGGCGGCCGCCTCCATGCGGCCCACCAGCTCATCGACCACCTCGTTGCTCTGCCCGGAGAGAAACATCTCGACATGGCGGACATCCTTCGCGTAATCCGCCTCGCTGATATAACCCACACAGGGCGCCGTGCAGCGACCGATCTGGTACTGCAGGCAGGGCCGCGAGCGATGCCGGTAGAAGCTGTCCCGGCACTGGCGCACGGGGAATACCTTCTGCAGGTGATTGAGCGTCTCGCGTACCGCGCCGGATGACGGGAACGGACCGAAATAGCGCCCCTCCCCCCGGCGCTGACCGCGATGGAATGACAGCCGCGGGAAATCCTGCTGCGTCGAGAGATGGATATACGGGTAGCTCTTGTCGTCGCGGAGCAGGACGTTGTATCTCGGCCGGTGCTCCTTGATGAGGTTGTTCTCGAGAATCAGCGCCTCGGCCTCGGTGTGCGTGACCGTCACCTGCAGGTCCGCGACCTGGCTCACCAGCGCCTGGGTCTTGGCATTGTGGGCGCCCCTGCGGAAATAGCTGCTCACCCGGCGCTTGAGGTTGCGCGCCTTGCCGACATAGATGACCGTGCCGGTATCATCGAACATGCGATAGACACCCGGTCCTGTCGGCAGGCTCTTGAGCACCGGATCCGGATCGAAACGACGGCTTTGTGTCATGGCCCCATTCTAGCGCGCCGGAAGGCTTTGCCGTATCGTGCGCCGCCATGGAGCAACCGGTCATCCCCTGCTTTCCCGACGCCGGTGGGCAACGCCCCCTGCGCGGCCTCTACCTCGACACCGAGCTGCCCGCGGCCGGGACCGGCGACCGCCCCTTCATCTATGCCAACTATGTGAGCAGCCTCGATGGCCGCATCAGCCTGCCGGATGCCGCCGGGCGCCAGCATGTGCCCGACCGGATCGCCAATCCCCGCGACTGGCGGCTTTTCCAGGAGCTTGCCGGCCATGCCGATCTTCTGCTGAGTTCCGGACGTTACCTGCGTGAACTGGACGCCGGCACGGCGCAGGACATGCTACCGATCGGATCAGGCGACGATTTTGCCGATATCCGGGCCTTCCGGGCGCGATCGGGACTGGCGCCGCAGCCGGATGTCGCGGTGCTGAGCACCAGCCTCGATTTCGCCGTCCCGGTGCGGCTGCTGGAACAGGGCCGCCGCATCCTGGTACTGACCGGCGAGAACGCCGACGATAGACGGGTGCAGGCCCACGAACGGGCCGGCATCGAGGTTCTCGGGCTGCCCGGGGTGGCACGACCCGGCGGCACGGCGCTCGCCGCCGCGCTGATGGCGCTGGACTACCGCCGACTCTACGCCGTGATCGGCCCGTACGCCCTGCATACCCTCATCGCGGCGGATCTGCTGGATGCGCTGTTCCTGACCACGGTGCACCGCGTGATCGGTGGCGGGCCGTTCACGAGCCTCTGCGAAGGGGGCCTGCTGGCCCGTCCCGGCGATTTCCGCCTGACGTCCCTTTATCTCGATACCAACGCCCCCGAGGACTGCAGCCAGAGTTTCGCCCGCTACGACCGCTGTCACGACGGGCGGGCGGCCGGCCCAGCCGGCTGACCGCCCACCCGTCCATGAGGCTTCAGTCCTCCCCGGGGATGCCGCCGGCCGTGAGGGCCTTTGGATCGAGCAGCCGCTCCAGATCTTCATCGGAGAGATCGGTCATCTCCCGCGCCAGCTCCATGAGCGGACGCCCCTCGGCATAGGCGCGCTTGGCGATCTTCGCGCCCAGCTCATAACCGATCACCGTGTTCAACGCGGTCACCAGGATGGGATTGCGGCCCAGCGCTTCCTCGAGACGCGCCTGGTTGACGCTGAAGCCCGCCACCGCCCGGTCAGCCAGCGCGCGCGAGGCATTGGCCAGGAGCGAGATGCTCTGCAGCAGGTTCTGCGCGATGACGGGCAGCATTACGTTGAGCTGGAAGTTGCCCGACTGTCCAGCCACGGTGATCGTGGTGTCGTTGCCGATGACCTGGGCGGAGACCTGGGCCACGGCTTCCGGGATCACCGGGTTGACCTTCCCGGGCATGATGCTGCTGCCGGGCTGGAGCGCCGGCAGGGCGATCTCCCCGAGGCCGGCCAGGGGCCCGGAGTTCATCCAGCGCAGGTCATTGCAGATCTTCATCAGGCTCACAGCCACCACCTTGAGCTGACCGGAGAGTTCAACCGCGGCATCCTGGGCACTGAGGCTCTCGAAACGGTTCCCGCTCTCGCGGAAGGGCAACCCGGTACGGCGGGCCAGCGCCTCGGCGACCTGGCCACCAAAGGCCGGTCGGGCATTGATGCCCGTCCCGACGGCGGTGCCACCCTGGGCCAGGGCATGGACCCGGGCCAGGGCATCCTTGACCCGAGCCTCGCCATGGCGAATCTGGCTGGCCCAGCCGCCGACCTCCTGTCCGAGGGTGACCGGCATGGCATCCATCAGATGGGTACGTCCGGTGGTGGTGACATCGCGCAGTTCGGTGGACCGCGCCTCGAGGGTCTGGGCGAGATGGTCGAGGGCCGGCAGCAGCTCCTCGGCACAGGCCACCGCCGCGGCGACGTGGATCGCCGTGGGGATCACGTCATTGCTGCTCTGGCTCATGTTGACGTGGTCGTTGGGATGGACGGTATCCCCCAGTGATGCCGTGGCCAGATGGGCAATCACCTCGTTGGCGTTCATGTTGCTGCTGGTGCCGGAACCGGTCTGGAAGACATCCACCGGGAAATGGGCATCATGCTCACCGCCGGCCACCGCCTCGGCGGCCTCGACAATGGCTGCGCTGATCTTCGCATCCAGGTCGCCCAGCGCCTGATTGGCCTCGGCGGTGGAGGCCTTGATCAGCCCCAGCGCCTGGATGAAGCGCCGCGGCATGCCCTGGCCGCTGATGCCGAAGTTGTCCACGGCCCGCTGGGTCTGGGCACCGTACAGCGCATCCGCCGGTACCTGGAGTTCGCCCATGCTGTCCGATTCGGTACGGAATCCGTTCTGGTTCATCATCATCTCTCCGGTTCTTGTAAACTGATGTTTTAACCCACGACGGGTCGGAGGCCATGGAGCTCAGTCAACTTACCGCCATTTCCCCCATCGACGGCCGTTACGGGCGCAAGACCGCCGCGCTTCAGCCCCTGGTCAGCGAATACGGACTGATCCGCCATCGCGTCATCGTGGAGGTGGAATGGCTGAAGGCGCTGGCGGCGGAGGAAAGCATTACCGAGGTGCCCTCGCTCGGTGACGCCGCCGCGCGGGCGCTCACGACCATCGCCACGGATTTCGACGAGACCGACGCCGGCCGGATCAAGGCCATCGAGGCGACGACCAACCACGACGTCAAGGCCGTCGAGTACTTCATCAAGGAACGCATGGCCGATCAGCCGGAGCTGGCCGCCATTACCGAGTTCGTTCACTTCGCCTGCACCTCGGAAGACATCAACAATCTCGCCTACGCCCTCATGCTTCGCTGTGCGCGCAATGATGTATTGCTCCCGGCCGTGGATCAAATCATCGATCGGCTGGTGGGCATGGCGGCGGAGCATGCGCAGACACCGATGCTCGCGCGCACCCATGGGCAGCCGGCCTCGCCGACCACCCTGGGCAAGGAATTCGCCAACGTAGCGGCGCGGCTTCGGCGCCAGCGCGGGCAGCTTGCCGCGGTCCCGATTCTCGGCAAGATCAACGGCGCCGTGGGCAATTTCAATGCCCACGTCAGCGCCTACCCGGAAATAGACTGGCCCTCCTTTTCAAAGCGTTATATCGAAAACCTCGGCCTGGACTACAATCCGTGGACCACCCAGATCGAACCCCATGACGGCATTGCCGAGCTGTTCGATGCGCTCGCCCGTCTGAACACCGTGGGCCTCGATCTGGTCCGCGATCTCTGGGGCTACATCGCCTTGGGCTATTTCCGTCAGCGCACGGTGGAGGGCGAGGTCGGCTCGTCGACCATGCCCCACAAGGTCAACCCGATTGATTTCGAGAATGCCGAGGGCAACTTCGGCATGGCCAACGCCGTGCTTGCGCATCTCGCCCGCAAACTCCCGGTCTCGCGCTGGCAGCGGGACCTCACCGACTCCACGGTACTGCGCAATATCGGCGTCGGGCTTGCCCACAGCGTTATCGGCTACGAGGCCATCATGCGGGGGCTGGGCAAACTGGCGGTGGACGAGGCGCGGCTTGCCGCCGATCTTGACGCCAACTGGGAGGTGCTCGCCGAGGCGATCCAGACGGTGATGCGCCGCTACGGCATCCCCGAGCCCTACGAAAAGCTCAAGGCCCTGACCCGTGGCAAGCGGATCGATGCCGCCGGCCTGCAGCGGTTCGTCGACGGCCTCGATCTGCCCGAGACCGTGCGCGAGGAACTCAAGGCGCTGACGCCGGCCCGTTATACGGGGCTCGCGGCGCGTCTTGCCAGCGATCTCGCAGCGACTCGCGATTGAGCGCCAGCCACTGGAGGGCGATGATCGGCATGGCGGCCTGAATGCCGCCCTCGGCGACCATGGCAATCGCCTCGTCGGCCGGGAGCACGTGCAAGCGGATATCCTCGCCCTCTTCCGGGTTGCCATGTCCCTCCAGGCGGAGATCACGGCTGTCCACGGGGGCGCAGAACAGGTGGACCGTCTGTGATGTCCCGCCCGGGCTCACCAGGTAGTGGGTGATCGGGACCAGTTCGCCGAGCCGACAGTCCGCCTCCTCCACTGACTCCCGCCGGGCGACATCCTCGGGCGTCTCACCCGGTTCGACGATCCCGGCGACGGTCTCCAGTAGCCATGGCCCGAGCCCGCTCTCCAGGGCGCCGATGCGGAACTGCTCCACCAGCACCACCCGATCCGTCCACGGGTCATAGGGCAGCACGCCCACCGCGTGCCCACGCTCGAAGCGCTCGCGGATCAGCGTCTCGCTCTGTCCACCGGCGAACAGGGCATGCCGGAGGGTGAACCGGCTGACCCGGAAAAAACCGTCATAGACCGTCTCACGCGCGATGATCTCGAAGTCCCTGCCCAAGACGGATCCTCCCCTTGCTTTGCGTCATCGAGTGAAAAGTGCCATGGCCTCGGCATGCCCCGTGTGGGGGAACATATCCATGATCCCGGCGGCGGCCAGCCGGTAACCATGCTCGTGGACCAGTTGACCGGCATCCCGCGCCAGTGTCGAGGGTCCACAGGAGACATAGACGATGCGCCCGGGCCGCAGCCGCGCGATGGCGGGCAGCACTTCGAGGGCACCGGAACGCGGTGGATCCAGCAGCACACGGTCAATCACCCCGCCCAGCGATTCCGCGGTGGGCTCCAGCGCGGTGAGATCCGCAGCCGCGAAGCGGACATTACCGACCCCATTGGCCATGGCATTCTCCCGGCCCCGCTCAACCAGCGACTCCGCCCCCTCCAGCCCGACCACCTCGGCGGCCTGCCGGGCCAGGGGCAGCGTGAAATTGCCCAGCCCGCAGAAAAGATCCAGTACCCGGCTATGCGGCTCAACGGCCAACAATTCCACCGCCTGGCCAACCATCTGGCGGTTCATGTCAGCGTTGACCTGAGTGAAGTCGGTGGGCGCAAAGGCGAAGTCGAGATCGAAGTCCGGCAGCCGGTAGTGCAGCCGTGATGCCGCATGGCCCACCGGTGCCACCGTGGATTCATTGCCCGGCTGCTCGAAGATCAGCACGCCGTGGCGATCGCCGAAGTCGATGAGGGCGGTCCGATCGGTGGACTCGAGGGGCCGCAGATTACGGAAAACCAGCCCCACCTCGGCATCGCCGGCGGCCACCTCGATCTGCGCGATCCGATCGGGGATGCTGAGCCCGCGGATCAGCTCGGCGAGTGCCGGCAGCAGGGCTCCGACCCGCTGATCCAGCACATGGCAGCTGTCGATATCGGCCACGAACGGGCTGAAGCGCTCCCGGAATCCCACCAGAACCCGGTCACCCTTACGTGGCACATACTTCACCCCCAGTCGCGCCCGCCGCCGATAGCCCGCCGTGGGTCCGGTCAGCGGCACCAGCCAGCGATCGGGCGAGACACCGCCGACATGCGTGAGCAGCTCGGCCAGGGTGTTTTCCTTGTGCCGGACCTGCGCCGTGGTGTCCATGTGCTGGAGGCTGCAACCCCCGCAGATGCCGAAATGCGGACAGGGGGGATCAACGCGGTCGGCCGATCGCCCGCCGGTCACCTCAAGGGCCTGCCCTTCCTCCTGGCGCCGACGCCGCCGGCGGATTTCGGCACGCACCGTCTCGCCCGGCAGCGCCCCCTGGATGAACGCCGTGCGATCGTCGTGCTGGCCGATACCGCGGCCCTCATGGCTCAGCCGATCGATCTCGATCTCCACGGGCGCCTTGGGCAGGCGCCGGCCCCGTCGCCCTCCCATGCCGTCAGCCCGTCCAGGCCGCGAGGAACTGATCGAGGTGCGGCTTGCCGGCCTCGGCCAGGGCCTCACGGACGCGCTCGCACTCGCGCTCGTGGCCCGCCGTATCCAGGTCACCGCGCATGAGGCGGAACCGTAGCCAGAGCAGGTAGGTATTCAGCACGTCATGTTCACAGTAATCGCGGACCCCCGGGAAATTGCCCGCCTCCATCTCCTGGCGGACCGCGGCGCCGCTCATGCCCAGCTTGCCCGGGAGGCCGCAGAGCGTCGCCACCTGATCCAGTGGTGCGACGGCCCGGCCCGAATAGCCGGCGAGGACATCCATCAGGTCGGTATGCCGGTCGTGGAAGCGGTTCTGGTAGTTGTTGAAGCGAAAGCTCCGGTCCTGATCCCCGTTCTCCCAGTACCGCGGCGCGCTCAGGCCATGGATGAGCGCCCGATAATGCAGCACCGGCAGATCGAAACCGCTCCCGTTCCAGCTCACCAGTGTCGGCACGTAGCGCTCGATGCCGTCGAAAAACCGCTCGATCAGCTCCGCCTCGTCATCGCCGCCATCCCCCAGGGAGAAGACCGTGAAGCGATCGCCGATACAGGCGGCGACCGAGATCACGACCACCCGGTGCAGAGGCAGGCGCAGGAAGTCCGAGCCCGTCTCCTCGCGACGCATCGCCAGCAGCGCCTCGGTGGCGTCATGTTCGTCCAGGCCGTCCAGACCATGGAGACGCCGGCCACCCGCCACATCGGGAACGGTCTCGATGTCGAAGGCAAAGACGTTCATTGATCGGGGAACACGCCGCTCGACAGGTAGCGATCGCCGCGGTCGCAGACAATGCTCACGATCGTGGCGTTCTCGACCTCGCTGGCGATCTGCAGTGCCGCCCAGAGCGTGCCGCCACTGGAGATACCGGCAAAGATGCCCTCCTCGGCCGCAAGCCGGCGGGTCATGTCCTCGGCCTCGTCCTGGGCGACCTCGACGACCCGATCGACCCGTCCGGGTTCATAGATCGTCGGCAGATAGGCCTCGGGCCACTTGCGGATGCCAGGGATACTGGCGCCCTCGCGAGGCTGAGCGCCGATTATCCGGATCGCCGGGTTCTGCTCCTTGAGATAGCGGGAGACACCCATGATGGTACCGGTGGTGCCCATGGAGGCGACGAAGTGCGTCACCTCGCCCGCCGTGTCGCGCCAGACCTCGGGACCCGTCCCGCGATAGTGGGCGCCCCAGTTGTCCGGATTGGCGAACTGATCCAGCACGCGCCCTCGGCCCTCGGCCTGCATGCGCATGGCCAGATCGCGGGCACCTTCCATGCCCTCTTCCTTGCTCACCAGCACCAGCTCCGCCCCGTAGGCGCGCATGGAGGCCCGCCGCTCCATGGTCATGTTGGCCGGCATGATCAGCACCATACGGTAGCCCTTCACCGCAGCTGCCATGGCGAGTGCGATACCGGTATTGCCGCTGGTCGCCTCGATGAGCGTGTCACCGGGGCTGATCTCTCCGCGGGCCTCGGCCTGCGTGATCATGTTCATGGCCGGCCGGTCCTTGACCGAGCCGGCCGGGTTGTTGCCCTCGAGCTTGAGCAACACCGTGTTGGACCCGGTATCCGCCAGTCGCTGGAGCCTTACCAGGGGCGTGTTACCGACGCATTGATCAACCGTTGGATATGCCATGTCAAAATTGTAACGCAGTATAATCGCGGTATGGATATCGAGCCGATTGCCACCATCCGCAGCGACTTCGAGGCCCGGTTCGGAATCCCCCGGCAGCCCGGCCTCGTACCGGCGGCCACGGCCGAGGTCCTGCTCAACCCGCCCTATGACGATCCCGATGCACTGCGCGGGCTGCGGGGCTGTAGCCACGTCTGGCTCATCTTCGGCTTCCATGCCATCGACAACAGCGAATGGCGGCCCACCGTGCGCCCGCCCCGACTGGGGGGCAACCAGCGCTACGGGGTGTTTGCCACCCGTTCGCCCTTCCGACCCAATGGGCTGGGTCTCTCGCTGGTCCGCCTCGAGGGACTGATCGACGAACCGACCCGCGGCCTCGCCATCAGTGGCCAGGACCTCCTGGACGGCACGCCGGTCTATGACATCAAGCCCTACATGCCCGCCATCGAGGCGATTCCCGATGCCCGCCCGCCGGTCGGGTTCGAGGGCCCGCCGGAGACCATCGCCGTCAGCTGGAGTCCGGCGGCCCGCGCCGCGCTCACGGACGCCTCACCGCAGGTCGCCGCCCTGATCGAGCAGACCGTGGCCGCCGATCCCCGCCCGGCCTACCAGCGCGGCGGCGGCGAAGCGCGGTATGGCATGCGCCTGCTCGGCCACGAGGTAACCTGGGAGGCCGACGGCACGACCGCGCGCATCACCGCAGTGGCACCGGCGACCGGCGAGGATCGGGACACGCCCTAGACACACCGGCGCGGGATGCGCCGCTGCCAGTTGCGGGAGAAGACCCGCTCGCCGTCCTCCCAGGCATCCAGTTCGGCGGAGACATGGAAGGCCTCGGTATCCGCCCGCAGCAGCGTGCGCGTCCGGGTCTGGACGTGCCAGTCATCGCGGCGAAGGCTCCGATGGGCGACCACCTCGCCCTCGATGCTCCCGAAATCATCGCCCACCGAGCGATAGGACTCCCAGGTCCGGTCCCGCATCACCAGGTCGACATCCTCAATGGCCTTGGCGCCCTCATCCATGATGACCTCCAGCTCCGAGGCCGACGTCTCGAGGTCGCGATGAACCCGCCATCGGTGCTCGGGGGCCCGCTTCTGCACCACGTCCACGGGCTCGTCGTAGTCCGGTGCGGCAAACGCGACCTCCGCATCCAGCTCGGTGGGGGTCCGCACTGGAAGATCCAGGGCGGTTCCCGCGCCGATGACCTGCAGGCAGACCGGCTCCGGCGAAGGCCACGCGAGCGGCCAGTAGGAGGTCGACAGCGAGAGGCGCAGCCGATGGCCAGCGGTAAACCGATGCCCTAGGTCGTTGAGTTCGAGCCTGACCTCGTACTCCTCGCCGGGCACCAGCTCTCGGGGCTGATCATGGCCTGCATGGTGATTGAGGTTGAGGACTCCGTACGTGACGCGCGTCGCCTTGCCGTCGATGGCGACATCGGAGAGCCGGGCGGCCACCTGAGCCACCGGGCGATCGACCCGGAAACGCAGCCGCAGGATCGGCGCGCCCAGCAATTCCAGCGGCGCCTCGAGCGGATCGGTCTCGAACACCAGCGCACCGCCATCCTCCTCGCGCTGGTCGTAGGGCAGATCCGGCCCCGCGGCGTAACTGCACCATTTGCCGGCGAACAGGCCCAGGCTGAGGGGTGACTGGAGAATGAAGGGCGCCTCTTCCGCAGACATCGGCTCATGATGCAGGTGACTGCCCCTCGCCGGGTAGAGTGTCTGCTGCGATACCGTAGGCGAAGGCCACTCCGCCTCCCCCACCCAGCGACCGGGGCGATGCCGGTAGCGGGTGGCCGGCTCGGCCGCCTCCTGGACCCAGGCGCGCAGCATGGGCTCATTCATGATCCCGGTCTCCTCGCCCTTGAGCCACTGATCCCACCAGCGCTTGGTCTCCTGCTGGAAGGCGATGGCGGGCCCGGGCACGCCCTGGTGGGGATACTTGTGGCTCCAGGGACCGACCAGCCCCTGGCGCTGGACGTTGAGGTTCCTGAGCAGGCGGAAGACGGCATCGGTATAGCCATCAGCCCAGCCGCTCACCGCCATGACGGGGCACTGGATGGCGCTGTAGTCCTCGCAGACGGACCCATGCCGCCAGTAGTCGTCACGACGCTGATGCTCGAGCCATTCAATGATCCAGGGCTCGTTCGCCTCCAGGCGCTGATGCCAGAGCGTGCGCCAGTGCTCGCCCCGGAGGACCGGATCGGGTGGCATGCTGTTATAGGCGAACATGACCGACGCCCAGGACAGATTGTCGCCGAGCAGGCAGCCGCCCATGTAGTGGACGTCATCGGCATAGCGATCGTCGGTGGAACAGACCGTCACCACGGCCTTCAGCGCCGGGGGCTGCATGGCCGCGATCTGCAGGCCGTTGAATCCGCCCCAGGAGATGCCGATCATGCCGACACCGCCATCGCACCAGTCCTGCCGGGCCAGCCACTCGATGACCGCGTAGCCGTCGTCCAGCTCCTGCTGGCAGTACTCGTCGGTCAGCACCCCCTCCGACTCGCCACTGCCGCGCAGGTCGACCCGGACGCCGGCGTAGCCATGTTCGGCGAACCAGCGGTGCAGGGTCTCATCGCGGGCCCTCGTATGATCCCGTTTTCGATAGGGGATGTACTCGAGAATGGCCGGCACCGGCTTCTCGCCGGCATCGTCGGGTCGCCATATCCTGGCCGAAAGCTCGACGCCATCGGCCATCGGGATGCGGACGTCCTCTTCAATGCGCACTGCTCTCAGGCCTCCTTCGTCGGTTTGCTCTCATGCGTCAGGGCAACATGGGCCGGCGGCGCGTTACCGGCCTTGTCCTCCCCGAAATAAAGCGTCATGTGCGGGAACGGTATGGAGATGCCCGCCTTGTCGAAGACTTCCTTGACATAACGGTTGTACGACCGGCCCACGGCCCACTGCATGCCGGCGGTGGTGCGGATGCGGACCCGTACTTTCACCGAGCTCTCCGCCAGCGCCGTGACACCATCCACCTCGAGCGGCCCCGTCACCTCCGGTGCGATATCGCCATCCCCGGTGAGTCGCTCGTACGCGAGCTGGAGATGCTCGACCACGTCGCCGATATTCTCGCGATAGGCCACCTCGTAGACCCCGAGGTGGTAGCCGAAATCGCGGGTGTAGTTCGACACGGTATCCACCGAGGAGAACGGCACGATATGCAACGTCCCGGAGAGATCGCGCAGGCCGACGGAGCGGATGCTGAGCCGTTCCACGGTCCCGCTGATTCCCGCCGCGGTGATGAAGTCATCGGTATGGATGGCATCCTCGAGCTGGATGAAGACACCGGTGATGATGTCCTGGACGAGCTTCTGGGCGCCGAAGCCGACGGCCAGGCCGATCACGCCGGCGCCGGCGATCAGCGGACCGATGTTGATGCCGATTTCAGCAAGCGCCACCATGCCGGCCAGTGTCACGATGGCGATGGCGACAGCGCTGCGGAACAGCGCAAGCAGGGTCTTCTCCCGCGCCCCCGGCGCCCCGCTGCCGGTATCCGGGTTGAGCCGATCCTCGATCCAGCTGGCGGCCAGAATCCAGACACCGGTGGCAAGCACGCTGATGCCAAGTAGTGCACCCACCGCGCCCATGACGGTCTCGCCGGCGTTGCTCTCAAGCCACGTTCCCAGATCGATGAGTTGCCAGGCGTCCGCGATCAGGGCAAGCGCAACCACCGCCAGCAGAAGATGAACCGCGCCGAGCAGTTTTGGCAGCCAATGATTGAGCCGTGCCTGCAGCATCGGCATGCGCGTGCGGACCGTGGCGGGGAGATAGCGGCCCACCTGGGCGAGGCTGCTCAACCAGTGTCCCAGGAATCCGGCAATGAGGAGGATAACAACGCTCATGGCGCTGGCCGCAACGGTGAACTGCAGCACTGAGGCCGGTGTCGCCACCAGCAGAAACGCCATCGCGATGCTGTAGAGCCCGGCAAGGACATGCCAGACCGGCGCGAGCACCCGTGTCATGGGCCGGAGGAAAAGCCCCCCGCGATGATGGCCCTGGGCGAGGAGCCAGGCGCGGACCGGTGCCCGGGCATCCCGGATGGCCTTGAGGACACCCAGCAGGACGATGACGACGACCACCAGTTGAGCGAGCTCGGCAAGCGCCGGGGCTTGCAGGGCGATACCCGGCACCGCAAAGACCAGACCGTAGGCACCGGCACGGATCAGCCCGGACAGGCGGGATTCCCACTGCGTTGCCATGGCATCGTCCATCGGCAGGACCCGCGCGGAGCCGGCGCGCGGCTCGAGGAAGGCATTGAGCGCGAGCCTGCCGATCTCGGCGATCACGAAGGCCAGCGCGAACTGGCTGGCCGCCGTCGACCAGGCCGGTGCCGGGACCAGACCCACCAGCACCGCGCCGTAGGCGACGGCGGCAGTGACGGCGATCTTGACCGCGTGAATCCCGATGGCCGCGACAATCACCGTCGCTCCGCGCAGCGGCCCGAACCCTGCCCCGCCGGTGCCCTGCCAGATTGCCAGCCGATCGATCAGCGGGCCCCCCCGACCACGCAGGGCGCGCTGGAGGCCGAGGACGAGGATAATCAGGGCGAGAAGCCTGAGGGCGGCCAGTGCCTGAACGGGATCCGCCAGCGGTGCGAGCATCGCTGGCAGGGCCGGGAGTTCCCCGGCGAGCCGCGACAGCCACTCGAACAGTGCGCTGCGCCACTGATCGAGCTGCCCGGCGATCTCGGGCCACTGGTTTTCCGTCATGCCTCGTCCTCTCGGTTGAATTCAGTCGTTCGGCTGATCATCAGATGCCGTAAACCGCGGCAGGATAACAAAAAGCGGGCGCAGAGGATTTTTGTTGCATCGCACCAAAATGCTTGATATATTGCACCGCAACAAGACGTCACTGCGTCTTGGATCGACACGATGAACGGAGGAATGACGCCATGACGAACGAGACTTTCAGCAAGGTTAACGAGCAGGCCGAGAAGATGCTCATGGGCCCGACCCGTGACTACGCCAAGCTGGCCATGGATTATGCCGAGAAGATGATCGACGCCCAGATGGAAGCGGCGAAGACCTACACCGACATCGGCATGAAGCAGGCCCGTGCCGCGCTCGAGATCAAGGACACCGAGGCCCTCAAGGCCTATGCCGAGGAGCAGCAGAAGGTGGCCAAGGAGATGAGCGAGCGGGTGAAGGGTGATGCCGAGAAGGTTGTCGCCATGAACCAGGACTTCGTCAACGAGGCGCGCAAGCTCGTCGAGAGCAACGTCAAGACGGCCTCCGAGGCGGCGACCGCCCAGACGAAGTAAATCCGGCCCGGTCCGGATCGGAAAAAAGGCCGTCGGGGTATTCCCGACGGCCTTTTTGCGTTAATAATTGATAAAAATCAAAAAAGATCAGATGCCGTCGGGAGGAGTCCATCATGCAGTCAGCCACCACTACCGCGTCTCAACCCCAACCCATCGAGGTCCGCCATGTTGGCGCCGGCGCGCCGTTTCGCTGGCTTGCCGCCGGCCTGCGCGATATGGTCGCGATGCCACTGGCGAGCCTCGGCTACGGTGTGGTCTTTGCCGTGGTCGGCTATGCCCTGGTCACCCTGACGACCAGCCGCCCGCACCTGCTCTCCGCGGCGGTTTCGGGGTTCTTCCTCGCCGGCCCGTTCCTCGGCATGGGGCTCTACCGGCTGAGCCAGTGCCGCGAGGCGGGTCAGCCTGCCACGGTCCGGGATTCGGCCACCATCTGGCGGAGCAACCCCTGGTCCATCGGACTGTTCGGCGTACTCCTCGCCTTTGTGCTGCTGTCATGGGAGCGGATCTCGGCGATTCTCTTCGCGCTGTTCCACGGCGCCTCACTGCCGGTCACCGAGGGCGGCTGGACCGATGTGCTGCTCGCCGCCGCCGACCCCGCCTTCATCGCGATCTACCTCACCATCGGTGCCGTACTGGCCGCCGGTGTATTCGCGATCAGCGCCATCGCCCTGCCCATGCTCATTACTGGACCGATCGATCCCGTGACGGCGGCGATCACCAGCGTCAAGGCAACGCTGGCCAACCCGGGCGTGATGCTCCTCTGGGCCGCCCTGATCGTTGTGCTGGTCACCCTCGGCATGTTGAGCGCGTTCATCGGCCTGATCGTCGCCATGCCGTTGGTTGCCCATGCCAGCTGGCATGCCTACCGGGAGCTGACGGTCAACCCCTGATATTGATAGCTGTGGCAGGTATGCTGGGCCAATGTTCGCCCGGTATACCTGCGCCGGCCTCCTGGCCCTCGCTGCCCTGCTCCCCCTCCACGCCTCCGGCCAGCCGGACGGCGCGCCGGTCGTGCTCGCCCCGGTGGCGACGGCGGCGATCGAGGAACGGGTCGAGGCAGTGGGCGAATCCCGCGCTGAGCGCTCGGTCACACTCTTCACCCATGCCGCGGGTCGCGTCGAGACGGTCAACATCGAGGCCGATGAGCGCGTCTCGGCCGGTGATCTGTTGCTGGCCCTGGAATCCGAGAGCGAGCGCAATGCGCTGGCCAGCGCCCGGGTGGAACTGGCCGATGCCCGAAAACTCCTGGATCGTTACGAACGAACCATCGGCTCCGGCGCCGTGCCACCCACCACAATCGATTCGGCACGACGCGAGGCGGAGCTGGCCCGTCTCGATCTGGAACGCGCCCGGATCGATCTGGCGGATCGCGAGCTGCGCGCGCCTTTCGACGGCCACACGGGGCTGACCGACATCGAGCCCGGGGCCCGCGTCGATGAAAACACCGCGGTCACCACGATTGATGACCGCGACAGCCTGCGCGTGCGGTTCCGCCTCGCCGAGCGGTATTTCGGCGATCTCTCCCGTGGGGACCCGGTGGAGATGCGACCCTGGTCGAATCTCCGTCAGCCGGTGGAGGGTGTGATCCGGCGCGTTGACAGCCGCATTGACACGGACACCGGGACATTCGCACTCGAGGCGGAGGTCCCCAATCCGGCCGACCGGCTGAGACCGGGCATGCGTTTTCGGGTCGACGTTACCCTGCCCGGTCCGGAACACTCGGGCATCCCGGCCACCGCCCTGCAATGGGGTGATGATGGCGCCTATGTCTGGCTGATCCGGGATGGCCGGGCCGAGCGGACGAGCGTGAATCTGGTGGCACGGGACGGCGATCGGGTCCTGGTTGACGGGCCGCTCGAGCCCGGTGACCAGGTGGTCAGCGAGGGCGCCCAGCGCATGCGGCCGGGCATTGAGGTGCGGCGTATCGACGTCGCCGACCTGGACACCTACCCGCCCGTGGATGCCGTATCCGCGGCGGACCGCCCATGAGCCACGCGCCGCGCGGACTCCCGGCCCTCGGCATCCGGCGGCCCGTTCTGGTGGCGGTGATCAACCTGCTCATCGCCATCGCCGGGATCGCCGCCCTCCTCGGTGTCGAGGTCCGGGAGCTGCCGGATGTCGACCGACCGCGGGTCACTGTCACCGCCCAGTATCCCGGCGCGGCACCGGAGACCATGGATGCCGAGGTGACCCGCGAGATCGAGGGCGCCGTGGCACGAGTCTCGGGCGTGCGCTCGATCAGCGCGTCCAGCGAGGAGAGCAGCACCCGCGTGGTGGTGGAGTTCAGCGCCGATGTCGACCTGGATGCGGCCGCCGCCGATGTCCGTGAGGCGGTCAGCCGTGTCGAGCGCGGGCTTCCCGACAACGTCGACCAGGTCAACATCATCAAGGCCGACCAGGATGCGAGCCCCGTGGTGCGGGTGGCGGCGAGCGCACCCGGACTCAGTCTCCAGGCCCTCACCCGACGGGTCGAGACCGACATCGTCCCCGCGCTTGTGTCCATTCCCGGGGTAGCCGACGTCAGGATCTATGGTGACCGCCAGCAACAGCTGCGCGTGGCGGTGGATCCGCTGCGTCTGGCCGCTCATGGACTGGATGTCGGTGATGTGGTCGAACGGCTGGAGGACGCCGATCTCGACATTCCGGCCGGCAGCTTCCGCAGCTCGGCGCTTGAGCTTCGGGTGCGGGCCGATGCGGCAGTGGCCGCGCCGGAGCGGATCGCCGCACTGAGCCTGGCACCGGGGCTGCGCGTGGGCGATGTCGCCAACGTCATCATGGCCCCGGCGGATGCCCGCAGCCAGGTCCAGCTCAACGGCGAGCCGATCCTCGGCATGGGCATCATCCGCCAGGCGCAGTCGAATACGCTGGAGATCAGCGCCGCGGTGGACCGGGAGCTGGTTGAGCTCAACGACCGCTTCGACGATGTCTCGCTGGTCAAGACATCGGATGACGCCCTTTTCATCCGCGGCGCCATCATCGAAGTGCTGATCACCCTGGCCGCCGCCACGCTCATCGTCATCGCCGCGATCTGGCTTTTCATCGGCTCGGTCCGGGCCACGCTCATCCCCGCCATCACCATCCCGCTGGCGCTCACCGGCACGGTGGCGGCGATCTGGGCGCTGGGCTTCTCCGTTAATCTGCTCACCCTGCTCGCCCTGGTGCTGGCGACCGGACTGGTGGTGGATGATGCCATCGTGGTCCTGGAGAACATCCAGCGGCGCCGACGCCTGGGGCTCGGCGCCAGTGCCGCGGCGCTGCTCGGTACCCACCAGGTGTTCTTCGCCGTGGTGGCCACCACCGTGGTGCTGATCTCGGTCTTCGTGCCCATCTCGCTGCTGCCGAGCACCGCCGGGCGGCTGTTTCGGGAATTCGGCGTGGTCCTCGCCGTGGCCGTGGGGATTTCCTCCTTCGTGGCCCTGTCGCTGGTCCCGGCGCTGGCCGCCCGCATCCTGCGCAATCCCATCGAGCGCGGTCCGATCAACCGGCGACTGTCCCGGCTCGGCGAAATCATCGCCGGCGGCTACCAGCGCAGCCTCGGCCAGCTCATCGCCCATCCGTGGCTCACCGCCGGCATGGCCCTGCTGGTCCTCGGCCTGGCCACGGCGCAGTTCACCCGGATCGACCAGGAACTCCTCCCCCAAGAGGATCGCGGATTGCTCTTTATTGTCGGCAATGGACCCGACGGAGCCGGCGTCAAGTACAGCCAGGATCAGGCCTGGCGCATGCAGGCCCGCCTCCAGCCTCTGGTGGAGCGTGGCGAGATCGCCCGCCTGTTCACCATTGCCGGGCGCTGGGATCCCAACCGGGTCCTGATCGTCGCCCCGCTCACGCCCTGGGCCGAGCGCGAGCGGGGCCAGCAGGCCATCGCCGCCGACGTCCGTGCCGCCCTCGCCGATATCCCCGGCGTGAACATCCGGGTGGGCAGCCCCAATAGTCTGGGCCTGAGGGGCGTGGGCAGCGGGCTGGAGATCGCACTGCTAGGCAACGACTATGCCGGGATCTACAACGCCGCCCGTGCATTCAGCCGCGAGATCGAGAAGGGATTGCCGGGGCTCGGCAGTGCCCGGATCTCCTACTCTCCGACGCAACCGCAGCTGCGGGTGGACATCGACCGCCAGCGGGCCGAGGCCCTGGGCGTGCCGGTCTCGGGGCTGGCAGAGACCCTGGAGGCCATGATCAGTGGCCTGGAGGTGGTTGATCTGAATATCGCCGATCAGGCCGTTCCCCTGCGGGTTGAGGCGCAAAGCGGGCTGGTGGACGACCCGCAGGATCTCGGCAACCTGCGTATCCGCGCGGAGAGCGGCGCGCTGGTGCCGCTGTCGAGCCTCGTCACCCTGCGTGAGGAAGGCGTCGCCGCGGAACTCGATCGCGAGGCCCAGCGCCGCGCGATCAATATCGATCTCGCCATCGACGATGGCTACCCCCTACAGACGGCCATTACCGACCTGAGGGCGCTGGCGGACGAGACACTGCCCGCCGGTGTGAGCATGATCACGATGGGTGAAGCGGAGACGCTGGAGGAGACCCGACGCGAGGTATTCATCACCTACGCACTCGCGCTGCTGGTGGTCCTCCTCGTGCTCACCGCCCAGTTCGAGAGCATCATGAGCGCGCTGGTCGTCATGGGGACCGTACCCTTCGGGCTGGCCGCCGCCGTCTTCGCCCTCACCCTGAGCGGTACCAGCATTAACGTCTACTCGCAGATCGGGCTCATTCTGCTCATCGGCCTGATGGCAAAGAACGGGATCCTGCTGGTGGAGTTCGCCAACCAGTTGCGTGATCAGGGCGAGAGCCTGCGCGACGCCGCCCTTGGCAGCGCCCGGGTGCGGCTTCGGCCGGTGGCGATGACGATGATCGCCACGGTGCTGGGCGGCCTGCCGTTGATCCTGGGCGGCGGTGCCGGTGCGGAGTCCCGGGCCGCCATTGGCTGGGTGGTCTTCGGTGGCCTCGGCATTGCCGCGGTCTTCACGCTCTATCTCACCCCGGCGCTCTATCTGCTACTCGCCCGCTTTGGCCGACCGCGGGCCGCCGCCAGGGCCGAGCTGGAGCGGCAGCTGGATCAGCCGGAGAGCGCCAGCACCACGAGCATGGCGGGCAAGGCGAACAAGTGACTGAGCACAATGACGCCGGCGGCCAATGCACTGTCGCCGTCCATCTGCTGGACCAGTACGTAGGACGCCGCGGCCGTCGGGCAGGCCAGAAAGATGAGCGCCAGACGCATCTCGTCGGTGCCCAGGCCGATCCAGAGGGCAAGCAGAAAACCCACCAGTGGCGCCATTGCCGTTTTCATCAGCGCGCCGGTGACGGCCCATCGACGCTGCCCGCGGAGTCGCGTGGCGTACAGGCCTGCACCGATCCCCATCAATGCCAGCGGCAGGGCCATCTGACCCACGGCCGAGAGGGTGCGGCCGATGAAGACCGGGAACTCCCAGCCGGTCAGGGCGATCGCGATACCGATCAGCGAGGCAATCAGGATCGGATTGCCCGCGAGTCCCCGCAGCACGCGCTTGATGGCCGTGAGTGGATGCGACTGGCCCGGCAGTTGCAAGAGCACAACGCCCATGACGTTGTAGAGGATGACCAGGGGAACAAACGCGATCAGCGCCGCCGACTCGACGCTGCCGGCGGCGTCGCTGCCGGCGAATGAATAGACCACCACCGGCAGGCCGACGAAGGCGAGATTGCCGCGGAACGTCCCGTGGATGAAGGTGACGCGGGAGCGGGCCGGCAGACCGCCGATGGTTCCCACCAGCACGGAGATCGTGACGAGAACGACTGTCGTACCGATCATCACGGCGAGGATTCCCGCGACGCTGCCAAACGCCGGTGTCGCCGCACCGATCCGATCGACCAGCAGTGCAGGCAGCCCCACCCAGTAGGTCAGCCGGTTGAGCTCACCAAACGCAAGCGCCGAGATGAAGCCCGTGCGGGCCAGCAACCAGCCCAGCAGTATGACCAGGACGACCGGCGCGAGAATCTGCAGAACAGCGAGCAGAGTGGCCTCCTCGCCTCAGCGTCGATCGTCGTCGCGGCGCTCGTATTCGCCCTCGATTACATGATGCGTCTGATCGCCCTGATGACCTGACCCATCCCCCGGCCCCGGGCCGGCCGGCCCATAGCGCACGGCCATGCGGGCCAGCGCGAGCCGCACGAGCCAGTGGCGGGTGACGGGGATCAGGCAGAGAAACCCGAGGAAATCGGTGATGAGCCCGGGCGTGAGCAGCATTGCCCCGCCGAGGATCAGCGCCACCCCCTCGAGCAACTCGACCGCCGGTAGTGCGCCGCGGTCGAGATTATGCCGCGCCCGCGCCAACGTCTGAAGCCCTTGCTGTCGCAGCAGAGCCGTCCCGATCAGGGCCGTGAGTAGACAGAGCGCGATGGTGGGCAATGCACCGATGATCCCTCCGACCTCGATGAGCAGGAACAGCTCCGCCAGGGGGATCGTCACGAAAAGCACAAGGAGAAGTGGCACGATCACTCCACGCTGGGATTCGACAGGTGGGAAGGGTAACATCGATTGAGTCACAACGGCGGATCGGAGGACGATGCCGATGGCCGCATGCAAAATCCGACAACTCGCTGCCTGCCTTTTGCTCGCGGGCCTCTTTCCCGCCACGGCTGCTGCCGGGTTCGCCGAATGCGTTACCGGGATCCGCGGCGAGGCGATCAGCCGCGGCATCGACCCCGCCACCGCCGATCGGCTGCTGGCCGATCTCACGCCGAGTGAGCGGGTGATCGAGCTCGACCGCCGCCAGCCGGAATTCACCGCCACGCTCAACGACTACCTGACGGCCCGGGTCAGCGACGCACGCATCGACACGGGCCGTGCGCTGCTCGACGAGCATGCCGAACTACTGGCGGGCGTCCGCCGGGATTACGGCGTGCCCGGCCGCTACCTGATCGCCTTCTGGGGGCTGGAGACCAATTTCGGGCGCTATACCGGCCGGATGCCGACCGTCCAGTCACTGGCCACCCTCGCCTGCGACCGCCGCCGCGGCGACTTCTTCCGCGAACAACTCCTGGCCGCCCTGCATCTGGTCGATGAGCGCACGCTCGAGCCGGATCAGCTCCAGGGCTCCTGGGCCGGCGCACTGGGCAACTTCCAGTTCCTGCCCAGCGTCTATCGCGATCATGCCGTCGATGCCGATGGCGACGGCCGCAAGGATCTGTGGAACAGCCTGCCCGATGCCGCCGTCTCCGCCGCCGCCTTCCTGCGCGCCCGGGGCTGGGAACCGGGTGAGCGATGGGGGCGTGAAGTCCAGCTCCCCGATGGCTTCGACTACGGCCTTGCGGAGCGGCAACAGTCGCTGGGGGAGTGGCGGAACCTCGGGCTGCGGGCGGCGGATGGCGGCCCGCTGCCGGTGGCCGATCTCGATGCCCGTCTGCTCATCCCGGCCGGTGCCGAGGGGCCGGCCTTTCTCGTCTACCGGAATTTCGACGTGATCATGCGCTGGAACCCCTCGCGGTTCTACGCACTGTCCGTCGGCCTGCTGGCCGATCGACTCATTGGTGCCCCGCCCCTCAGTAATCCGCCCCCCGTGGAAGAACCCCTGCGCATTGAGACGGTCAGCGCCCTACAGGAGGCCCTGAACCAGCGCGGATTCGACGCCGGGGCCGTGGACGGTCGCATCGGCACGAACACCCGGCGCGCGCTACGCGCCTTCCAGGCCGATGCGGGGCTGGTCGACGATGGCCACCCCGACCCGGAAACCCTCGCGGAACTTGGCATCAACCAATCAGGGAGATGAAACGATGTGGAATGATCTGATGCGACGCTGGATGGAGCTGGCGTTCTGGTGGCTTCCCGGCCAGCGCAACGATCAGCAGCCCGCCCGCCATGAGGCCCCGACACCGCGGCATGAGCCGACACGGGACGCCGGAACACCGGCGTCGACGCCCGCCCCGGAGACCGCCCCCGAGCCGAGCGAGCCGAGCGAGCCGGCAGAGCCTCCGGCGCCGGCCGCTGAGGCCGGCGGTGACCTCAAGGGGATCAAGGGGATCGGGCCGGCCATGCAGAAACGACTCGCCGCGCAGGGCATCGCGACACGCGCGGATCTGGCGGCGGCCGACCCGGATACGCTCACCGAGGCGCTCAAGGCCGGTCGGGCGGTCGTCTCCCGGGCCCAGGTGGCAGGCTGGATCGCGGCCGCCCGCGGCTGATACGGCGACGCACGGCCCGGGCGGCTCACGCGCCCTGCAGCACCACCGTGACCACCGCCGCCGTCATCATGACGGCGAGCAGCACCCAGCCGGCAATGGCCTGGGGCGTGAAGCGCCGGCGGCTGGACTCCGCCGCCGGCGGCCGGGACGCCGCGCGTCGGCGGGACTGGATCACCAGGAAGGCGACCAGTGCCACCGCCGCGGTGAGCAGGATCTGTTTGATCATCGTCCGGAACCTCCGTTGAGCTGACGGGCATAGACATCACCCGAGCCGGCTCTGGCGGCATTGCCAAGCAACCAGTCATGCATCCACTCGGCCGACTGCCATGCCGCCGAGACCATTCGGCGTTGCTCGCCGATGGTGGCGTTGAATCGGTAATCACCCAGGGCCTGCAGGCGCTGGATGCAGGCCAGGGCCCGCCCCTCGCTGCCGCTGACATACTCGAAAGACAGGGCCGGCAGTGGCTGGGAGAGGCCGGCGAGTACGCCCTCCTCCGCGCCTTCGACATCGATCTTGCAGAAGGCCGGGATACCATAGCGCACGATGAGATCATCCATCGTCACCACCTCGACCTCCACCTCCCGCTCCCATCGCACGCTGGCAAACCCGGCGTTGGTCCGACCGATTTCCTGCCGCCACTGATGATTGAGGGTGGCCAGCGTGGGATGTCGATCGCTCAGCGCCAGACTCGCCGTGCCCCGGGATCCGCCCACCGCCTCGGCGAGCACCCGGGCCGCTGGATAGCGCCGCAGGCGCCAGGCCAGCAGACGCCGCAGGCCGGGCTGCGGCTCCAGGGCGATCACCTGGCCGCCGAGCGCGGCAAACGCCAGGCTTCGATCCCCCAGGTGTGCCCCGATATCGAAAACCGGCGCACCGGGCACCACGAAGGCCCGGTAGAAGCGCCGCAGGCCGGGCTGCCGCCAGGGGGCAGCGTAAATCAGCAAAGAGCGGGCCAGGCCCGTAATCTGTCGCGCATTCATTGCCAGAACGTCGTCACTCCCACCCAGGCGGCGCCCGCCAGGATCACTGCCCCCAGACCGGACCCGACCAGCACCGCCATGCGGCCGCGACCGACACCGGCGGCCAGACCCAGTTTGACCGCAGTATTGGCCATCGCCGCGATGATAATGCCACGCTGCGCCACGTCGGCCTGCATGCCGTCCGCGGCCATCCGGGACAGCGAGAGGGTAATGGCATCGACGTCGGTCAGCCCGGAGACCAGCGAGAGGGCATAGACGCCGGCATCACCGGCGTAGCGACGCAGCCCCTCGGCGGCGACCATGACCACCGCCAGCAGGATCGCGAAGCGGATGGCGGTGGTGAGCTCGAAAGGCTTCTGCATGGGCGGATGAATCGGTGATCCGGTCACGCGCCGGGCATTCAGCACAAGGGCCAGTGTGGCCAGTCCCCCCACCATCGTGATGACCGCCACGGGGGCATAAAGGCCTGGCAGTATCTCCGGGCGGACCGCGCCGACGAGGACGACGATCCGCGGAAACATCGTGGTACTGGCCATGACCACCGCGGCGGCGAAGACCGGCTGGTAGGCATCCTGTCCGCGGGCGGCGCGCGAGAGGGTCAGGGTCAGCGCCGTCGACGAGGCGAGGCCGGCGAAGAAACCGGTGAGGAGAATGCCGCGCCGGGCCCCCGTCAGCCTGACGGCGAAGTGCCCGACGAAGCCGATGGCACTGATCAGCACCACCATCAGCCAGAGCGTATACGGGTTGAGCGTATCCCAGGGCCCGTAACCCTTCTGCGGCAGAAAGGGCAGGATCACCGCGCTGATCAGCGCGAGCTGGAGGATGGCACGCAGCTCCGGGCCGTCTATGCTGCGCAGCAGCGCATGCAGCCGGGGCTTGAAGCCGAGGAGCACGGCCGTGACCACGCCACCGGCCATGGCCAGCAACGGCTCGTCGAGGCTGGCCAGCACCCCAAGCAGAAAGGCGAGGATGGCCGCCACCTCGGTGGTGATACCGTAGTCACCGCTGACCCGTACCATGCGCCGGTATCCAAGAATGATCAGCCCGGCCACGCCGGCCAGCGCAACCGGCACGATGGCGTAACCGAGGCGATCCCCGATCAGCCCCGCCACGCCGCCGGCCAGCGCGATAAGCATGAAGGTGCGGATGCCGGCAATGCGCTCCCCCTCAGCGGCCCCCCGCAGGCGCCAGCCGCGCTCCAGGCCGATCACCGCACCCACCATGAGCGCGATTCCGAGGCCCAGCAAATGCTCGGTGTTCACCATTGCGTTACCCTAGCCGCTTGTTCCCGAGGCGGACGACCCCCATGCGTAGACTCTGGCTGATCGATGCAAGTTACATCCATGCGAACAATCTCGCGCTGCTGGGCAGTCAGCGTCGGATCGACTACCTGCGCCTGCGCCAGTTGATCGAGCGCGAACTCGGTCCGCTCTGGCGGGGCTATTTCCTCAATTCCGCCCAGGACGAGCCCAACGACGGCCGCGATCGGTTCCACAACTGGCTGCAGACCGCCGTTCCCCACGGCCCCAACCTCATCGTCAAACTCTACGGGCTGAAAAGCGAGCGGGTTCGCAGCGCCTGGTGCGGCGACTGCGGCACCAAGGTGGACCTGCACTGCCCGCAGGGCAATGGCGGGCATCGGCTTTTCAATCAACGGCAGATGGGTGTTGACGTGGGCCTGGCGTCTCTGGCGCTGATCCACCGCGACCGCTATGACGGTCTGGTGCTCTCCTCAGGCGACGGTGACCTGATGGACGCCGTCGAGCATCTATCGGAGTACGGCAAGCAGATCGAACTCGCCGTGTTCAGCACCGGCGTGGCCACCGACCTGCAGGCCCGCTCCGACCGGGTCCTCTGGCTGGATGACCATCTGCCGGCGCTGACCGGCGAGGAGAATGGATCACCAGCGGGCTGAGCCCGCCGGCGATCCGCCCGCGCGCGCCGATCTCAGTCCTCGGCGCTGCCCGAGCCCTGATGACCCAGCGACCGGGCCTGGTCAAGGCGCGGATGCTGGCTGCGGAACGCCTCTGCCAATGCTCCGGTCTGCTTCTCTTCGGCATCCATGGCCTTGAGGGCCTCGGCCACCGCGTACGTGCAGGCCAGCACATCCAGGGTGCAGGCGCTCTCGGAGATGGTGTGCATGTTGCGGATGGGCATGCCCACCGAGGTCGCCGCACAGTCGACATTGCCGAGCACACCCGCCATGCCGTCGGTGCCGGTGTCCGCACCGACCACGTCACGCTGCATGGGGATGTCATTGTCCTGGGCCACCTGCTCGATGCGGCGGTTGAGTTGCTCGCTCACGATGGCGCCGACGCTCATGGTAAAGCCCTTACCCATCTCGATGGGGGCCATGCGTCGATCGCCAATACCCGGGGCCGCCACATAGTCGTGATTGACGTCCACGCCGATGAGGGCGTCGGGGCGCATCTCCCCGACCAGCACACGACTGCCGAAGCGGCCGATCTCCTCGTAGGTGGCCGCGGCGAAGAGCATGCGGATGTTCTTCGCACCCCCCGACTCGGCGATCAGGCGCGCCGACTCCGCGGCCACGAAGCAGCCGAGGCCGTTGTCGAGATAGGCGCCGTAGAAGGTATCCGGTCCGAAGCCGTGGCGGATCGGCCGGTTCATGAGGATGCTGTCCCCCGGTCGGATACCGAGCGCCTCAATCTGCTTTTTCTTGTCCTTGCCGTGGATCTGCAGCTCGACGTAGAGCTGCTCCTTGCGCACGCCCTTCTCGCCGGCACGCAGCTTGGGATCGGCGAAATGGATCGCCCCCAGCGCCTCCACAGTGCCACCATCGAGACGACGATACTCGCCCGGTGCCGCGGGATCCTCGCTGAAGATGCTCACTTCGTGGCCGAGCAGCGTAGTGGGCAGGAAGGAATCGCTGTTGATCCAGACCTTGCCGTCCTCACCGATGCTGCGCACCTGCATGCGGATCTTGTCGGCGTGGCCGATCACCATGACCGTGAACAGATCATCACGCCCGGGATGGGTATCCAGCACCACACCGGCATGCCCCTTGAAGTTCCGCACGGTCCAGCCCTCGGGGGCAAACCCCTCGAAATAAGGCTTGAGCACCCCTTCGGTCATCGCCGCTTCCAGACCGATGGGGCTGGGGGCGGCCAGAATGTCGTGCATGAGCTGGAACTGGGCATCCGGCATGGAGGCAGTCCAGGGCTTGGCGTTATCGGCCATATCAGGCTCCCTGTTGTCGTTTAACGCAGGTCGATCAGCCGATAGGATAACGTGGAGCCGTCACCGGGAGCAGCCCGTCATCCATCAAGCCCTGCAGATTGTCGCCACCACGGCCCGTCCGGCGGTACCGAATCGCGCCCTGTGGCACGGGCCCTGGGGCACGCTGCTGCTGGTCGGGAACGCCGACATGCTCGTCATGGCGCGTTTTCAGGGGCCCTGTCCGGCGGACGAGCCGGCGGCGTCCCCGGATGGGCTGCCCGCCCCCTGGGGCCTCCATTCCACCCCGCGGCTCGCGCTCGTCGGCACTGAATTCCAGCTCGCCGTCTGGCGATCCCTGGCGCGCATCGCCCCCGGCGAGTGCGTCAGTTACAGTGACCTCGCCGCGGTGGTCGGCCGCCCCCGGGCCGTGCGGGCGGTCGCCAGTGCCGTGGCGGCCAACCCGCTGCCGGTTCTGCTGCCCTGTCACCGGGTCATCCGACGCGACGGCCGCCAGGGCAACTACATCGGCGGGGCGTTGCGCAAACGTCGTCTCATTCACTGGGAAAGCGACCACGGGAGCCACCCGATATGTTTCTAGCGCAGCCCGAGGCAACCCATGCGGCCGGCCTGGACCGGCTCACCGCATTCCTTCCCCATGCCGGCGGGGACTATGCCCGCTGGCGCAATCACGACTTCGGGCCCGCGGGTGGCAACCGCGTCTCGGGGCTCTCGCCCTGGCTGCGCCAGCGACTGTTGCTCGAGGAAACGGTGGTCGAGGCGGCCATCGACCGTCACGGACTGGATGGGGCGGAGAAATTCATCCAGGAAGTCTGTTGGCGGACCTACTGGAAGGGCTTCCTCGAACGTCGTCCGATCCACTGGCACGACTACCATGCCGCCTGCGAAGAGGCCCGGACGCAGCAGTCCAGGGACCGCCGACTGGCCGCGGATATCGATCGGGCACTCGACGGCGGGACGGGCATCGAGGCGTTCGACGCCTGGGTGCACGAACTCCGCGAGACCGGGTATCTGCACAACCATGCCCGCATGTGGTTCGCCAGTATCTGGGTCTTTACCCTCGAGCTGCCCTGGGCGCTGGGCGCGGATTTTTTCCTGCGCCATCTCCTCGACGGCGACCCCGCCTCCAACACGCTCTCGTGGCGCTGGGTGGCCGGGCTGCACACGCCGGGCAAGGCCTATATCGCCCGGTCATCGAACATCAACAAGTACACCAACGGCCGCTTCAACCCGGGCGATCAGCTCAATACCCAGGTCTCGCCACCGGAGGGGGTGGAACGCCCGCCGGTGGAGCCGTCGCCGATGCCGGTGGACTGGCGGCTGACGCCGACCACCGGCCTGCTGATCACCGAGGAGGACCAGTTGCCGGAGACCCTGCTGGGCCGTCACGACTGGCCGCTGGTCATGGCCGTGCAGACCACCGGATGGCGAAGCATCGAGCCTGTCCCTGACCGGGTCCGGGCCTTTGCCCGGGCCGGTCTCGATGACGCCCTCGCCCGCAATCCCGGCGCCCGACAGGCCGGCCCCCTCGAGCTGACCCGCCCTGCCGATGCCGAGACGATTCGTGACGCGGCGCTGGCCGCTGGCGTCGATCATCTGGTCACGCCCTGGGTCCCCACCGGGCCCACGGCGGATGCCATGGCGATGCTCGATCAGGTGCTCGAGGCTGCCGGTATCCGCCGTCAGCCTGTGCTTCGGGAATGGGATTCACTGCACTGGCCGGCGGCCACCCACGGGTTTTTCCGCTTCTGGAAGGCGGCTCGGCCGCTGATCGTCGAGCGTCAGGCCGCGCGCTCCGCATGATCGACCTCGAACCCCAGGATCTCCTGGGCCTCACGGGAGCGGGCCAGCAGATCCGCCTGGTCATGTCCGCCCAGGAAAACCTCGGCGAGTTCGTAGCTGTAGCTGTCCTGGAAGCGCAGCGTGGAGAGATTCTGGCCGGCCTCGACCAGCACCCGGACACAGGACTCGGGGAAGCGGGTCTGCAAACGCTCGAGATCCGCTTGTGAAGGGATACGGGTGATCCGACCGGGCTGAAACACCCGGAGCATGAACTTCGCCGCCATTCGATAATCGCCCTGGCGATGCGGGAACGCCGGCGCCCGCCCCAGCCCCAGGTTGACCATCACCTGGAAGTGGGAGGCCCCATCCACCATGTGGAAGATCGGCGAGTGCGACTTGGAGCAGCGCGCATTCACCTCCAGTAACGCCAGCCGATCGGCGCTCCGATTCCAGAAGAACTCCATGTTGAACGGGGCATCGTCGTAGCCGGTTCGGGTCATGACCCGGGTCGCGGCATCGATCATGCGCCGTTGCACGCGACGCGGCAGTCGCGATGGATACTGGTAGCGGTTGAAGCTGGAGCGATGCCGGCCCTCGCGAATGGAGTCCACCACCCCGTAGACGGTGACTTCGCCACCGCGGACATAGCCCTCGAGCGTGCACTGCTGCCCGGCGCTGATGATGCCCTCCGCGATGCAGTGGTAGCCGCCGATCGGGGCCACCTCGTCCGGGAGGTCGGCCTTCTCGAGGATGGCGTTGAAGGGGTCGCCGAACTGGTGGATCCCCTCGCGGATCTGCCGGATCGCATCCCGGAACTCTCTGTGATTATGGATGCGGAAACCCAGATAGGAGGAATGCGCCTTGATCGGCTTCAGCCAGAAAGGGAAATCAATGCCCAGGTCCTCGGCGGGATCGTCGGCAAACGGATCCACCCAGTCGAACGGCGGTGTGAGCGCCGGCACCGCCGCCTGCTGCTCCAGCCTGGCCCAGTACTTGTGCTCGAGCTTGAGGACCGGCACGAGCCCCGCGCCGGGGAGTGCCCGGCGCTCGCGCAGGATCGGCACCATCGTGCTGGTGGGGAAGTCCCAGTAGGTGCAGACCGCATCGACGGTGCCCGAGAAGTCATCGAGGATGCGCTCGCTCTTCTCGAGCATGCGATCCACCGGGAAGGTTTCCGGGTGGATCGCCTCGTCATGCTCGAGGAGCTGGTGAAAGCTCAGCCCACCGGCGTCCTGGATGGTGGCGAGCTGTTCCCGGTGGAAGTCATCAAGCCCATAGATGAAGACATTGCGGGATCCATCCAACATCGCCTCCCCGGCCCGATTCCTCCGGGCCGTCTGCTAACCGGATCGCTTCAGTGCCGAGAGCGTCGGCACCCCTGCCTTTGTTCCGTCAGCACCCGCGATGGGAAGTTCCTCGTCACCATCATTAAGTACGTTGGCCCTTCCAACGATCAGCGGATCGACATTGCCGATGCGGGGAATGTCCTTGCCGTTGTAGGGAAGATGATGCAGGAAATAGCGCATGGCGTTGAGCCGTGCTCGCTTCTTGCAGTCCGACTTGATGACCATCCACGGGGCCTCGGAGGTGTCCGTGTAGAAGAACATCTGCTCCTTCGCCGTGGTGTAGTCCTCCCACTTGTCGAGGGACTGCATGTCGATGGGACTGAGCTTCCACTGCTTGAGCGGGTGCGCCTCGCGGGCCTTGAATCGGCGCCGCTGCTCATCCCGGCTCACCGAGAACCAGAACTTGATCAGCGTGATGCCGGAGCGGACCAGATTGCGCTCGAACTCCGGCGCCTGGCGGATGAACTCGGCGTACTCGTGATCATCGCAGAAGCCCATGACCCGCTCGACCCCGGCCCGGTTGTACCAGGAGCGGTCGAACAGCACGATCTCGCCGGCGGTGGGCAGATGCTGGACGTAGCGCTGGAAGTACCACTGACCCTTCTCGATCTCGGTGGGCTTGTCCAGGGCCACCACGCGGGCGCCGCGGGGGTTGAGGTGCTCCATGAACCGCTTGATGGTGCCGCCCTTGCCGGCGGCATCGCGGCCCTCGAAGAGAATGACGACGCGGCTGCCCGTCTCCTTGACCCAGCGCTGGAGCTTGAGCAGCTCGCGCTGCAGATCGTACTTCTGCTTTTCGTAGGTCTTGCGCTTGAGCCGGTACTTGTAGGGATAGCCACCCTCACGCCAGTTGTCGGCCAGCTCCTCATCGGACATGCGGCTGCCGGTCTTGCGCGCGACCTCTTCCTGCATCAAGGCCTTGCGCAGCACCACCAGGTCGTCGGGTGAGGCCTCCTCGACGATGGCCGAGATATCCTCGGCAAGCCGGGAGAGCGACTGCTTGGCCTCGCGGGCCCGCCGTCCCTTGCCACCGCGCGCCTCGCGGGCGGTATCGGCGGCATTCGAGGCGATATCACGCAGCGCGTATTCGGTGGTCTTCAGGGCTCCTTCGCCGGCTTGCCGGGCCTCGTACTCGCGGATTCCGGCTTCGCTCAGATCCGGCGGTACATCGCCGTTACCGATCGCATTACGGCTACGCTCGCTCCCCTTGGTCGCCATGTCCTTTCCTTCTTTCGTCCTACATCAGGTTCAAGCTAACCCATTGACACGGAAAGAAAGCTGATCTGGGACAAGCGGGGGGCAGACCGCTAGAGCAGCACCCGCTCCACCCCGCCATCACGCGCCTTTTCCACGAAGCGGCTCGACCAGTCCTCGCCGAGCAGCTGCCGGGCCATTTCCGTGACGATATAGTCCGCCTCCACGCCGGTGTCCTCGCGGTAGCGCGACAGCCCCTGGAGACAGGCCGGGCAGCTGGTGAGCATTTTCGTCGTGCCGGGCTCCGCCACCGGCCCGCCGGTGAGCGCCTCGACGCCGCCATTGATCTCCTCTTCCTTACGGAAACGGACCTGGCTGGCGATATCCGGCCGGGCCACCGCAAATGTGCCCGCCTCCCCGCAGCAACGGTCGTTGAGCGGAACGGACTGACCCATCAACTCCGAGGCAACGGACTCACCACGACGGGTTTTCATCGGCGTGTGGCAGGGCTCGTGATACATGTACTGAACGCCCTCCACGCCCTCGACGCGAAAGCCCTTCTCCAGCAGGTATTCGTGGATATCCAGCAGCCG
>CAJXND010000020.1 GCA_913056385.1 uncultured Ectothiorhodospiraceae bacterium | reverse complement strand
CGCAATCCCAAGCAGGAGTTCAAGAAGGAAGCCTTCCAGATGTTCCAGGAGATGCTGGAGGGCATCAAGCGCGAGACCATTCGCATCCTCTTCAATGTCAACGTCCGCAGCCCCGAGGATGCCCGCGCCGCCGAGGAGCAGCGCGAGGCGGAACGCGCCCGGGCCATGCAGTTCCAGCATGCCGAGACCAATGCCCTCGATGATGGGGGAGATGGCGGGCGCGCTGATGGGGCGAACGAGGGCGGCGAACGCCAGCCGTTCGTGCGGGGCGAGCGCAAGGTCGGCCGCAACGAGCCCTGTCCCTGCGGCTCGGGCAAGAAATACAAACACTGTCATGGTCGGCTCTAGCCGGCCCGACGCGGAGGCGGTCCATGGCCGTGGGTGAGTCCCCGTTGCCGAGACTCCATCCGGTGCCGGGCCTGCGCCTGGGGACCGTGTCGGCCGGTGTGCGCAAGGTCGGAGAACCCGACCTGGTGGTGATGGTCCTCGACGAGGGCAGCCGTGTGGCCGGGGTGTTTACCCGCAATCAGTTCCGGGCCGCACCGGTGCGCTCCGCCGAGGCCCATCTGCGGGATGATGCCCCTCGCGCCCTGATGATCAATACCGGCAACGCCAATGCCGGTACGGGGCCTGCCGGTGACCGGGCCGTTGAGCGTACCTGCGCACGGCTCGCGTCGATCCTTGGCTGTCGGTCCAGCCAGGTCATCCCCTATTCCACTGGCGTGATCGGTGAGCCCCTGCCGGCCGAGCGGATCGACGCGGCGCTACCGGCCGCCGTCGATGCATTGTCCGAAAACGGCTGGGCCGCCGCGGCGGATGGCATACGCACCACCGATACGCGGCCCAAGGGGCGAAGCTGTCGACTGGCGCTGCAAGCGGGGCCGGTGACGCTCACCGGCATCGCCAAGGGCTCCGGCATGATCCGGCCGGACATGGCCACCATGCTGGCCTATGTGGCCACCGATGCCGACATCGATCAGCCTCTGCTAAGAAGGCTGTTGCGGGATGCAGTGGCGGTGAGTTTCAACCGCATCAGCGTCGATGGCGATACCTCCACCAACGATGCCTGTGCCTTGATCGCCACGGGCGCGAGCGGCATCCAGCTCTCGGCGGAGGCGGATATCCGCCGCTTCGCCGATGCGCTCGAGGCGCTGTGCATTGATCTCGCCCGGGAGATCGTTGCCGATGGCGAGGGCGCCACCCGTGAACTTGCCGTTCGAGTGACGGGTGCCGGCAGCGTGGCCGAGGCCGAGCAGGTCGCGTTTACCGTGGCGGAGTCACCCCTGGTCAAGACCGCATTGTTTGCCGGCGATCCCAACTGGGGGCGCATTCTGGCCGCGGTGGGCCGGGTCGGGATCGATGATCTGGAGGTCGACCGGGTGCGGATCCATATCGATGACTGTCCCATCGTCGAGGCCGGCGGCCTGAGCCCGGATTACCGGGAGTCGGTCGCCGCCGAGCGTATGGCCGCGGACCGGGTCACCTTCCGCATCGACCTGGATCGTGGTCACCACGAAGTGACGGTCTGGACCTGCGACTTCTCCTATGACTACGTTCGCATCAATGCCGAGTACCGCAGCTGACGCGACACCACTGCGCGTGGCGGTGGGTGTGGTTCGCGATGATCTCGGCCGTGTCCTGGTGGCAAGGCGTTCGCTCGACCGCCATCAGGGCGGGCGCTGGGAATTTCCCGGCGGCAAGGTGGAACGCCCGGAGTCCGTTACCACGGCCTTGCGGCGGGAACTCGCCGAGGAGTTGGGGATCACGGTGGGCGAGTGCCGCCCGCTCATCCGCATCGCCCATGACTACGGCGATCGCCATGTGGTTCTGGAGGTGCGGGCGGTTGATCGCTGGTCGGGGGAGCCGACGGGCCTGGAGGGTCAGCCGCTTGCCTGGCGGATGCCTGACGAACTGGCGCCGGACGACTTTCCCGCCGCCAATCGCGGCATCATCGCCGCGCTCCGGCTGCCCGGTCATTACGTGATCAGCGCCGACTGTGACGACCCGGCCGACTGGCTGGCCACGCTTGACCGCGTTCTGGCCGCCGGTGAGCGGCTGATCCAGTTCCGGGTGCGCCTGAGGGGCGGAGCGCGGCGAGCCCTCGCCGAGGAGGCGGTGGCCCGCTGCCGGGCGGCGGGGGCGCGGCTGCTGGTAAATGGCGATGTGGCGTTGGCCCGGCTGATCGAAGCCGACGGTGTCCACCTGAACGCCGCCGAGCTCTCGGTGCTGCAGGAACGCCCTCTGGCCCCCGATCAGTGGGTCGCCGCATCCTGTCATGATACGGCGGAGCTCCGGCGGGCCGCGGCGCTGGGTGTGGACTTTGCGGCCCTGAGCCCGGTTGCCGAGACCGCAAGCCATCCCGGCGCATGTCCCATCGGCTGGGCCGCGTTCCGCGAGCTGACCGCGGACGCGCCGTTCCCGGTCTATGCACTCGGCGGGATGACCCCAGCAGACGAGGCCATGGCGCGCCGTGAAGGTGGTCAGGGTGTGGCCGGCATCTCGGGGTTCTGGGTCTAGGGCCGGTCGTCGCCCTCCGGTTCCAGCCCCTCGGGCAGGCCTTCGATGTCGGGCTGCGCGGGCTCTCCCGGAATCTGGTGGCGCTCGTCAAGCCAGTCGCCAAGGTCAATCATCCGGCAGCGCTTCGAGCAGAATGGCCGGTACGGAGAGCGTTCCGCGCTCCAGGCGACCGGCGTGCCGCACTGGGGGCAGGTAACGGTGGGCATCGTGTCAGATGACACAGCGCTCAAGGGTGAACGGGACATTGTCGCTGACCTGTTGGGGTCTTTCGCCCTGCTCGGGCTGTTCCATGAAACGGATATTGCAGAAATGCCGGCTGCCGCTGATTTCCGGATAGCACTGACGGGCCCGCGGTAGCAGCACGCGCAGCATCTGGTAGGGCGTGGCCCGGTCGAGGGTCGCCTGGAAACTGCCACCACTGGCCGTCTCGCTGACCGGATCGGCGCTCTCGCGCAGCAGCCGCAGAACCAGGGCCGTGCCCTCGTCGATCAGCGTGAAGCCGCTGTGCCATTCGGCCAGCAGTGCCTGCCGCTCGGTCGCGGGCCCCTCCAGCCACAGGTGGTAACCGGGCAGGTCGAAGGCGCAGGTGCCGCCCAGTACGCCGGCGCGCTGTTCGATGCCGGTCAGGAATTCATTATTCCGCACCACCCCAGGCATGCCTGTGGGCGCCCCGCGCAGTCGTTGTGCGATGTCGCGGCATTCGGCAAGGACCGGCTCGAGCAGCCGATCATCCACTTCCGGCAGGGCCTGGAGCTTCTCGAGGCTGTTCAATATACGCTCCAGCTCTTTCTGCAGCTCGGAGCGGACATCGCTGCGATTGAGCAGCCCAATGACGTCCAGCAGGGCATCCACGGCGGCCCGGGTGTGCCAGGCGGACTCGCCGGCGGCGCCGAAGCCGAAGCGGTCGAAAAGGAATTCCAGGCGCAGGAACGTGCGCATTCGCTCGTTGAGCGGATACTCATAGACGGTCAGATCTGCCTGGGTTCCGGTTTTTTCCACGCTCGCCCCTGTCAGCGCACGGCGCTATTCTCCCCCAGACACCGGGCAATCACCAAATCAGCCGGCGATGCCGGCGAGATCGAGATATTTTCGATGCAGGACCTGGACGCGGGCGTCGAGCTCATCCGGTGTGCCGTCGTTGACGATGACATCGTCCGCCAGCGCCAGTCGGCGCCCGCGCTGGGTCTGGCTGGCCAGCGCCCGGTCGGCCTGCGCGCGGTCGACATGGTCGCGTGCCATGAGGCGTTCGCGTTGCTTGGATGGCTCGGCATCCACCACCAGGATGCGGTCGTACGAGTCCGCCCAGCCCGCCTCGATCAGTAGGGGAACCACGACGATGGCGTAGGCTGCATCCGCCTCGGCCAGGCGTTGCGCGACCCGGGCGCGGATGCGGGGATGGGTGATGGCCTCCAGGTCCCGGCGGGCTGCCGGGTCGCTGAATATCCGTTCCCGTAGGGCCCGCCGATCCAGATCACCCCGCGCGTCGACAACATCCGCGCCGAAGCGTTCACGAACCGCGGCCAGGCCTTCGGAGCCCGGTGCCACCACCTCGCGGGCCAGTTGGTCGGTGTCGATCACCGGGACACCGATTGCGGCAAAGCGATCGCTGACGGCGGTCTTGCCACTGGCGATGCCACCGGTCAGACCCACCACAAGGGGCGGTCGACTGCCCGATTCAGAATACTCCCCGGTCATATGGCCAGATTAGCGTGATCCAGCCGGCCATGGCGAGCCAGGGGCCGAAGGCGATGTCCTCGGGCAGAGGGCGCCCGCGCCCTGGTCCGGTCAGGAGCGACCAGAGGGTGCCGCCGCCGGCGGCCAGCAGCATGACCAGAGGCAGGTCGCCCGGTCCGAGCCAGGCACCCAGCATGGCCATCAGCTTGAAATCACCGCCACCCATGCCGTCGTGCCCGCGCAGCCGGCGGAAGCCGGCGTTGAGACCACTGAGCGAAATGTAACCGACAACGACGCCTAGAATGGCCTCGCGGGCCTCGAGATGGATGCCGCCGGCGGCAACCAGCAGCCCCAGCCATAGGCCGCTCAGCGTGAGGCTGTCGGGCAGCAGGCGGGTGGTCTGGTCGATGCCCGCGAGTGCCAGCAGCCAGGCCGTCAGCAGGAATGCCGACAGGCCCGCCGGCGTCAGGCCGAAGCGTGCGATGACCAGCAGACCGCCGATGGCCATCAATGCCTCGATGAGCGGGTATTGGAGGCTGATCGGCGCCTGACAGTCCCGGCACCGGCCGAGGCGCCGGATCCAGCCGATCAGGGGGATGTTGTCGCGCCAGCGGATGACCTGCCGGCAATGCGGGCATCGCGAACGCCCCGCAATGGCCGCATGCATGCCAGGGGGCGGATTGGTGTCGGTCATTGTGAACGGCAGGCGATGGATGACGACATTGACGAAGCTGCCGATACAAAGGCCGACGAGGCCGATCAGAACGGCGTATTCGCTGATGGGCGCCAGCGGGTTCAAACCACTGCCCCCAGCTGAAAGACCGGCAGGTACATGGCCAGGACCAGGCCGCCCACCAGCAGCCCGAGGAGACTCATGATGATCGGCTCAAGCGCGGTGCCGAGTCCGTCGACACCCTGTATGACCCGTGTCTCGTGGCGCTCGGCGATCCGCTGGAGCATCGTCTCGAGGCGCCCCGAGGCCTCGCCGGTGGCGATCATCTGACCGGTGCTGGCCGGGAAACGGCCGGCGCTGCCCACGGCGAAAGCCAGCGAGCGTCCATCCCGCAGGTGATCGGCCATCTGCCTCACGGTATCGCGGTAGACCGTATTGCCCAGGGTGCGCGCGATGGTCGGCAGGGCCTCGGCGAGCGGTATCCCGGCACGCAGCATCACGGCCAGAGTGCGGGTGAAACGCGCAATCATCGCGCCCTCGACAAGCGTTCCGATGAGCGGCAGGCGAAGGATCAGCCGATCCCGGCAGCGGCGCAGCCGCGGGAGTCGTGGCGTTGCGGCACCGATCAGACCAAGGCCGGCGATGATGGTGGTCATGACGAACCAGCCACCCTGGCGGAGCCACTCCGATGCCGCGATGACCTGCCGGGTAAAAAGCGGCAGTTGCGCGCCAAAGCCCTGGAACAGGCTCTCGAAACGGGGTACCACGAAAATCAGCAGTGCTACGGTTACGACCAGTGCTATGCACAGGACCAGGCCCGGGTAGATCATCGCCCGGCGTAGACGACGTCGAATGGCCTCGCTACGCTCGGAATCGCTGGCGATGCGCTCGAGCAGGGTCTCCAGCTCGCCGGATTGCTCGCCGGCGTTTACCAGTCCACACAGCAACGGGCTGAAATGCCGCGGTTGATCGGCCAACGCCGCGGAGAGCGGCATACCGGCCGCCACATGATGCCGGATCGTGCCGATCACCCGGCGCAGACCGGCATGTTTTTCCTCGCGGGCGATCATCTCCAGGGCTTCCACCAGCGGAATACCCGCCGTGGCCATGGTCGAGAGCTGGCGCAGCAACGGCGTTGTCTGGCGCGGGCGGACCGCTGGCGTAGCAGGTGTTAACAGTCCCTCCAGCCAGGCCGGTACAGCGAACGCATGCTCGACGACGATGCCGCGGCCTCGCAGGTCGCGACGCAGCTGTCCGGCATCGCCCGCGGGCATGAGACCACGTCGCCGTATGCCGTTCAGATCCCGGCCCTGCCAGCCGAAGGTCGGCATCCCGCTCATCCTCTGGTAACCCGGTCGATCTCGCCGAGACTGGTCAGGCCCTGAGCGGCCTTTGCCAGCCCTGCATCGCGCAGGCTCTGCAGCCCGGTGGCGCAGAGGTCGTCGGCGAGGGTCGTGCCCCGATCGTTCTGAAGGATTCGGGTGATGATGGCGTCGGTCATGGGCATGACCTCATGAATCCCCAGCCGACCCCGGTAGCCGTTCAGGCATCGGTGGCAGCCGGCCGCCTCGAAGAACTGTCCGTCCGGCGGAATCCGCGCCGGCCTGCGGCAGTGCGGGCAGAGGCGGCGAACCAGCCGTTGGGCGCTTACCAGGATCACCGATGCGGCGATATTCCAGCGTGGGATGCCCATGTTGACCAGGCGTGTGATCGCGCCCGGTGCGTCGTTGGTATGCAGGGTGGAGAGGACGAGGTGCCCGGTCTGGGCAGCCTTGATGGCGATTTCCGCGGTTTCACGATCGCGGATTTCGCCGACCATCATGATGTCGGGGTCCTGGCGCAAAAAGGCCCGCAGGGTTTCGGGAAAATCCAGCCCGATCCGGCTGTTCACCGAGATCTGATTGATGCCGGGGAGCTTGATTTCCACCGGATCCTCGACTGTGAGGATGTTGCGGCTGCTGTGATTGAGCTGCTGCAGGGCGCTGTAGAGCGTGACGGTCTTGCCCGAGCCCGTTGGCCCGGTTACCAGAATCATGCCGTGGGGCCGGTCGATTGCGGCGCGGTAGGCGGCCAGCTGATCGGCCTCGAGACCCAGTGCCTCGAGACCCAGAGCGGCGGTCGCGGAGTCGAGCAGGCGCAGGACGAGCTTCTCTCCGAACAGGGTCGGCACCGTGCTGACACGGAAATCCACGGCCTCGCCATCATCGGTGTCCACGCGCAGGCGTCCGTCCTGGGGCAGGCGGCGCTCGGCAATGTCCATCCGTGCCATGACCTTGAGCCGCGCCACCAGCCGGTCGGCCATGTCCACGGGCGGGTGGGCCACCTCCTGGAGCAGGCCGTCCCGGCGAAAGCGCACCCGGCAATGGGCCTCGAAGGGCTCCAGATGGATATCCGAGGCCTGTTCGCGAATCGCCCGGCGCAACAGTTCGTTGATATAGCGGATGACCGGCGTGTCATCCTCCGGCGGACTGCCGGTGCCGTCCCGAACCTCGGTCTCCGCTCGAGGTGCCGAGGCCAGCTCCCGGCCCAGTGCCTCAACGCCGCCGCCCAAGGTGGCGATTCGGGCCGTGAGCCTATCGTCATCCGCCAGAACGGGCTCGACAGGCAGATCGGTGTGAAAGCGCAGCTCATTGAGCGCGGCGACGTTGGCCGGATCGGATACCGCCACCCTCAGCATGCCGCCCTGCCGCTCGAGGGGCAGGGCCTGGTGACGGCGAATGATCTCGGGGTCGATACGCTGGAGCAGCGCCGGATCCGGCTCCAGTTCCGCGCCACTCACGCGCTCCATGCCGAACGCGTCGGCTGCGGCGTCAGCGATCGTGGCGGGGGCCAGCATGCCGCTGTCGAGGAGCTGGCGGATGAGGGGGCGGCCGGTACGTCGCGCCTCGGCAACGATGCGATCCGCCTGGGCGGCGCCCAGGGCCCCCTGCTTGACGAGCCGGCGGGCCAGTGTGGGTCGATGCACGACGGCATCCATTCTGCGCTCCGTTTCCGCTTGGCGGATGCGCAGTATGGGATGGGACAGGACCGTCCGACCGTGATCGGCGTCGCAGAACGCTCAGGCTTTGCTGATCGGCCAGCGGAGGAAAGATCTGGTCGGGGTGACTGGATTCGAACCAGCGACTCCTGCCTCCCGAAGACAGTGCTCTACCAAGCTGAGCTACACCCCGAACGCTGTTCAGTGATTGCGGCCCACCGCGAACCGGGCCAGCGATCCCAGTGCCGTGCGGAAGTCGCTGTCGGGAAATGCCTCGAGCGCGCGCTCGGCATACTCGGCTTCCTGCTCGGCAAGGGCGCGAGTATAGGCAATCGACCCGGTGCGCGCAATCGCGTCAGCGACGGCATCTATCCTGCCCCGGCCGCCGTCCTCGATGGCCGAGCGCAGCATCGCGCGTCCGGCCTCATCGGCGTTGGCCATGCAGTGGATCAGCGGCAGCGTCGGTTTACCCTCGGCCAGATCGTCGCCGATATTCTTGCCGATGGCCTCGGCGCTGCCGTCGTAGTCGAGGGCATCGTCCGCCAGCTGGAAGGCGATACCGAGATGACGGCCGTAGTCCGCCGCGGCGCGGATCGCCGTTTCGTCCCCGGGCCGGGCCAGCTCGGCCGCCAGGCGGCAACCCGCCTCGAAGAGAACCGCCGTCTTGCGGTAGATCACTTCATGATAGCGGGACTCGGTTACATCCGGATCATGCACATGCATGAGCTGCATGACCTCGCCTTCCGCGATGCGATTGGTCGTGCGTGAGAAAACCGCCATGACGGTCTTGTCATCGAGCTCCACCATCATCTCGAAGGCACGGGTGTAGAGGAAATCGCCGACCAGCACACTGGCCTCGTTACCCCAGATCTGATTGGCGGTATCCCGGCCCCGGCGTACCGCGGATTCGTCCACCACGTCGTCGTGAAGCAGTGTGGCGGTGTGGATGAGCTCCACCGTGGCACCGAGCAGGGCATGCCGTTCGTCATTCGGCGCATGGCCTGCGGCACGCGCCATGAGCAGGGTTACCATGGGGCGCAGCCGCTTGCCGCCACCGCCGATGATGTAGTGACCCAGCTGATTGATCAGGGCAACGTCGGACTGCAGCCGCGCCTTGATGATGCGGTCGACGGCGGTCATGTCGCCCGCAGTGCGCTCACGTATGGCGGCTATGTCCATCCGGATGGGATCCCGATAATAAGGGTGGAATGCGCGATGCTAGGAAGGGGACTAGGGGGTGTCAAGCGCAGCCGCCGCGGTGCGTTGACCGGCAACGGGAATGCGGCTATCATTTCGCGGCTTTGGATCAACGCCCTGGAGTCTTTCAGATGTACGCGGTTATCAAGTCGGGTGGCAAACAGTACCGGGTCGCCGAGGGCGACGTGCTGCGGGTCGAGAAACTGAACGCCGAGGCCGGCGATACCGTGGATTTCGACGAGGTCCTGCTCGTTGCCGACGGCGATGACGTTCAGGTCGGAACGCCCCGCCTCGACGGCGGACGGGTTTCCGCCGAGGTCGTCTCGCAGGGCCGTGAGCGCAAGATCGAGGTGGTCAAGTTCAAGCGCCGCCAGGACTATCAGCGCCACTACGGTCACCGTCAGCCCTACACCGAGGTCCGCATCACCGGCATCCAGGCCGGTTGATCGCAGCAGCCCGACAACGGAGACACTACTCATGGCACATAAAAAGGCAGGCGGCAGCACACGCAATGGTCGCGATTCGCAATCGAAGCGGCTTGGTGTCAAGCGTTTTGGGGGTCAGGCGGTGATTGCCGGTAATATCCTGGTTCGCCAGCGCGGGACGCACTTCCATGCCGGCGAGAACGTCGGTGTCGGCAACGACCACACGCTCTTCGCCAAGGTCGACGGCCAGGTCGTGTTCGCCCGCAAGGGCCCGCACAAGCGGCGCATGGTCAGCGTTCAGCCGGCGGGCTGATGCCAGCGCCCCCAGCGCCCTGAACCAGCCCCGCCGCGAGCGGGGCTTTTTGATTGCGGCGGACGGATAGCCAATGAAATTCGTGGATGAGGCGAGTATCCGGGTCGCCGCCGGCGACGGCGGCAATGGCTGCGTGAGTTTCCGCCGCGAGAAGTACATCCCCCGTGGCGGCCCCGACGGCGGCGACGGAGGACATGGCGGCAGTGTCTGGCTGCAGGCGGATGATGGCCTGAATACCCTCGCCGATTTCCGGCATAGCCGGCGTTTTGCCGCCGAACGGGGGCAGGGTGGCCAGGGCCGGCAGATGACCGGCCGCGCCGGCGAGGATGTCACGATCCCCGTCCCCATCGGCACCCTGGTCCGTGATCGGGATACCGGCGAGATCATCGGTGACCTGACCCGCGACGGCGAGCGGCTCTGCGTCGCACGCGGTGGTCGTGGCGGACTTGGCAATGTGCATTTCAAGAGCTCCACCAATCGCGCGCCGCGGCAATCCATCCCCGGCAGCCCTGGCGAGAGACGGGAAATCGCCCTGGAGCTGCAGCTACTCGCCGATGTCGGCCTGCTGGGGCTACCCAATGCCGGCAAATCCACCTTCCTCCGCGCCGTATCGGCGGCGCGTCCGCGGGTTGCCGATTATCCGTTCACCACCCTTCATCCGGGGCTGGGCGTGGTGCGCATCGGCCCGGGTAGCAGCTTTACCGTGGCGGATATCCCCGGCCTGATCGAGGGTGCCGCCGAGGGGGCGGGTCTGGGGACCCGTTTCCTGCGCCATCTCGCGCGTACGCGGCTTCTTCTTCATCTGGTGGATGCCGCCGGTCTGTATGAAGATCGCGACCTGGCCGCGGAGGTCCGCACCGTGGTGGCAGAGCTGGCGGCTCACAGCGAGGACCTCGCCGGGCGTGAGCGCTGGCTGGTGCTGAACAAGGCCGATCTGTTTCCCGAGGACGAGCGTGCCGCCGTCGCCGAGTCGCTCCGCGCCTCGCTGCAGTGGACCGGGCCGCTCCATGTGATCTCGGCGGAAACCGGCTGGGGGACGGAAGCGCTCTGCCAGGCCGTCATGGCCCATCTCGAGGGAGACGACGATGCCGGCTAGTCCTTTGTCCAGCGGCCGCCGCTGGGTGGTCAAGGTCGGCAGCGCCCTGGTAACGGACAACGGTCGTGGACTGGATCACGCGCGTATCGCCGACTGGGTCGGACAGATCGTTCGGGCGCGTGAGCAGGGTGTCGAGATCGTCATGGTCTCCTCCGGCTCGGTGGCCGAGGGCGTCCAGCGGCTGGGCTGGCCGGAACGACCCAAGGCGCTGCATCAGTTGCAGGCGGCCGCCGCGGTGGGGCAGATGGGGGTTGTAGAGGCCTATGAGTCGCAGTTTCAGCGCTTCGGTCTGCAGACCGCCCAGATCCTGCTCACCCACGACGACCTGGCCGACCGCCAGCGTTACCTGAATGCGCGCGTGACGCTGCGCGCGCTGCTTGAGCTCGGTGTCGTACCGGTCGTGAACGAAAACGATACGGTTGCCACCGAAGGGATCCGGTTCGGTGACAACGATACGCTGGCGGCTCTGGTCAGCAATCTCATCGAGGCCGAGCAGCTGGTCATCCTCACCGACCAGCGCGGTTTGTATGACGCCGATCCGCGCGCCAACCCCCATGCCCGGCTGATCGAGAAGGCCGCCGCCGAGGACGAATCCCTGGAGGCCCTATGCTCCGATGCGCCGGGCGTGCTGGGCAGCGGGGGGATGCGGGCCAAGGTCATGGCGGCGCGGCGGGCCGCCCGGGCCGGCGCGCTGACGCTGATCGCCTCGGGTCGCGAGCCGGATGTGCTGACGCGGATTGCGGCCGGCGAGTCACCGGGTACCCGACTGCTGCCCTCCAACGAGCCTCTCGCAGCGCGCAAGCAGTGGATCGCCGGGCAACTGCAGGTTGGCGGGAGGCTATGGCTGGATTGGGGGGCAGTACGCGTGCTGCAGGGCCAGGGGCGAAGCCTGCTGCCCGTGGGCGTCACCGACGTCGACGGAGATTTTCGTCGGGGCGAGATGGTCGCCTGCCTGGACCCGATGGGTGGGGAGGTGGCCCGCGGGCTGGTGAATTACGATTCCGAAGCGGCGCGGCGCCTGGCCGGCCAGAGTAGTAGCCGGATCGAGGCGCTACTGGGCTATGTCACCGAGCCGGAGCTGGTGCATCGGGACAATATGGTACTGACGGATCCGATCGCCGGCGGTTAGTGCGCGCCGTTGCGGCGCGCACGCCGGCAGCGGTCAGGCGAGGGCCTTGATCTGCTGGGCGAGGCGGCTCTTGTGCCGCGCTGCCTTGTTCTTGTGGATGACCCCGCGGGTCGCCATCCGGTCAAGGACCGGCACGGCTTCATTGTAGGCGGACTCGGCAGCGGCCTTGTCGCCTTTTGCGATCGCGGCCGTCACCAACTTGAGCTTGGTGCGCATCATCGACCGGCGGGCCTGATTGTGACGACGCCGATGCTCGGCCTGGCGGGCGCGTTTCCTGGCGGAGGCGATGTTGGCCAACGTGCTGCTCCTGTTGAGTGTCTGTCTCGAAGAAAAGAGCGGTAATATGCGAATCTTCCGTGGGAATGTCAACCACAACCGGCCCTTGCGCCGGTCCTCGGGCTGAAAGGGGCATCATTGCGAAAGGGACTCTGGCAGTCGGTCATGACCTTCGGCAGCTGGACCATGCTGTCGCGGGTGATGGGGCTGATACGGGACATCGTGCTCGGCGTGGTGTTCGGCCCCTCGGCGGCAACGGACGCCTTCTTCGTCGCCTTCAAGATTCCCAACTTCCTGCGCCGCCTGTTTGCCGAGGGAGCATTCCAGCAGGCGTTCGTCCCGGTGCTTGCCGACGCCCGCCAGGCGGGGGGCGACGCCGCGGTGAGGGCCCTGTTCGGCCGGGTGACCGGTTGCCTGGGGCTGGTGCTGCTGGCCATCACCGTGCTGGCGGTACTGGGATCGCCGGGGCTGGTGCGCGTATTCGCCCCCGGTTTCATCGATCAGCCCGAGCAGCTGGCGCTGGCCACGGAGATGCTGCGCCTGACCTTTCCCTATCTGCTGTTGATTGCGCTCACGGCAGCGGCCGCCGCCGTCCTCAACACGTATGGTGAGTTCGGCCCGCCGGCCTTTGCGCCGGTGCTTCTCAACCTCTGCCTGATTGCCGCGGCGGTGTGGCTGGCCCCGCGCCTGGAGACCGGCGTGCTGGCCCTGGCGCTGGCGGTGCCCGTGGCCGGTGTGCTGCAGTTGCTGCTCCAGCTGCCGTTCGTATGGCGCCGCGGCGCGCTGACCCGGCCACGGCCGGACTGGCGCGATCCCGGCGTGCGACGCATCCTCCGGCTGATGGGACCGACCCTCTTCAGTACCTCGGTCCAGCAGATCAATCTATTGCTGGATACGATCCTGGCCTCGTTCCTGGTGGTGGGGTCCATCAGCTGGCTCTACTGGTCCGACCGGCTCATGGAATTCCCCCTGGGCGTCTTCGGTATCGCGCTGGGCACCGTGATCCTGCCCCGCCTCTCGGCCGAGCATGCGGCGGCGAGCCCGGCCGGTTTCAACGCGACGCTGGACTGGGCGCTGCGCCTGGCGCTGGTGATCATCCTGCCGGCCACCGTCGGACTGGTCGTGCTGGCAGGGCCGCTGCTGGCCACGCTCTTCGGTTACGGGGCATTCGATGCCGCCGACGTTCGCGCGGCGAGCTGGAGCCTGATGGCCTATGGCCTGGGGTTGTTCGGGTTTGTGCTGGTCAAGGTGCTGGTGCCCGGCTATTTCTCCCGCCAGGACACCCGCGGACCGGTGCGCTGTGCGGTCATCGCCATGCTGGTGAACATGGTGCTCAGTGTGTCCCTGGTGTGGCTGATGTTCGACACGGGCGTGGCTCATGCCGGCCTTGCCCTGGCCACCGGTCTGGCCGCCTGGGTCAATGCCGGACTCCTCTATCGCGGGCTGCGCCTTGCCGGTGTGTATCGGCCGCTGACGGGCTGGCGCTGGCTGAGCACTCGGGTGATGGCCAGCGCGCTCGTGCTGGGATTGGTGCTGCAGTGGCCGGCGCGGCAGCAGGCTTTCTGGCTGGACGCCGGTGTGGCCGGCCGCGTCATGGCGCTGGCGGGAGTGATTGCCATCGGCGTGGCAGTCTATTTCATGACGCTCTGGCTGCTGGGCGTGCGCCCGGCGCAGCTGCGCGAGCCCCGGGCATGAGCATGGCTCAAGCGCGGGTTGCTGCCGTATACTGCCGGTTTTGCCGGGATTTTCGCGAGTAGAGGGCATGGAACTCGTCAGAGGCGCGTACAATCTGCATGAAAGGCACCGCCCCTGCGTCGCCACCATCGGCAACTTCGACGGTATCCACCGGGGGCATCAGGCCGTCATCGAGTCGCTGCATGCGGCCGGGCATCGGCTGGGCCTGCCCACCACGGTGATCCTGTTCGAGCCGCAGCCGCGTGAGTTCTTCATGCCCGACCGGGCCCCCGGCCGCATCATGCGGCTGCGCGACAAGCTGCGCGTACTGCGCTCGCTGGGCGTGGAGCGGACGCTGTGCCTGCGCTTCGATGGCCGCCTGGCCGCCGAGCCGGCGGAGGATTTCATCCAGAGATTGCTGGTGGATGCCCTGGACGTGCGGTTCCTCATGGTGGGCGATGACTTCCGCTTCGGGCACCGGCGTCGAGGTGACTTTGCCATGCTTCAGCGCGCCGCCGAGACGCAGGGCTTCGAGCTGGAGCGGATGCCGACGGTGAGCGATGGCGATGCCCGGGTGAGCAGTACGCGCATCCGCGAGGCGCTGGCCCAGGGTGACCTGTCCACCGCCGAAATACTGCTCGGGCGCCGGCTGCGAATCTCAGGCCGGGTGGTCCGCGGCGAGGCGCTGGGCCGCCAGTTGGGCTGGCCCACGGCCAATATCCGCTTCGGTCAGCACCCGCCGCCGATGCGAGGGATATTCAACGTCGCCGTTCATGGTCTCGGCGGGATCCGTCCCGGCGTGGCCAGTCTGGGAACCCGGCCAACGGTCAACGGTGTCGAGACGCTGCTCGAGACCTATCTGCTGGACTTCTCCGGCGATCTATACGGCCGCACCATCGATGTCGAGTTCCTGGCCTGGCAGCGGGGCGAAGAGCGTTTCGACGGGCTGGAGGCCCTGAAAGAACAGATCGCCGCGGATGTGACCGCGGCTCGGGCGTGGTTCCAGGACCACGGCTATCTGAAGGCAAACACTGCAGGATGAATCCGTGAGCGATTACAAGGACACCCTCAATCTCCCGAAAACCGCATTCCCCATGCGTGCCGGCCTGGCCAGGAGCGAGCCCGGGCGTCTGGCGCGCTGGCGCGAGGAGGGGGTGTACGAGCGCCTGCGCGCCGAACGCCATGGCCGTCGCCGCTACATCCTCCACGACGGCCCGCCGTATGCCAACGGCAGCATCCACATCGGCCACGCCGTCAACAAGATCCTCAAGGACATCATCGTCAAGAGCCGCAGTCTGGATGGGTTCGACGCCGTCTATGTTCCGGGTTGGGACTGTCATGGCCTGCCCATCGAACACAAGGTCGAGCAGACCATCGGCAAGGCCGGCGAGGCGGTCTCGCCGCGGGCTTTCCGCGATGCCTGCCGTGAGTTCGCCGCCGAGCAGGTGGCCGGTCAGAGCGAGGATTTTCAGCGCCTGGGCGTGCTCGGTGACTGGGCCCATCCCTATCTGACGATGAACCCGGAGACCGAGGCGAACATCCTCCGCGCCCTCGGCGACATCGTCCGCAAGGGGCATCTCAAGCGTGGCTACAAGCCGGTTCACTGGTGCACCGATTGCGGATCGGCGCTTGCCGAGGCGGAGGTGGAGTACGAGGACCATACCTCGCCCGCGATCGATGTGCGCTTCCAGGCGCTGGACGGTGAGGCCCTCGCCCGGCTCTGCGGCGCCACGGTGGATGCCGAGGATACGCCGGTCTCGGTGCTCATCTGGACCACCACCCCGTGGACGCTGCCTGCCAATCAGGCCGTTGCCCTGCATCCCGAGCTGGATTACGTGCTGATCTCGGTGGAGCACGGCCGTGAGCTCGTGCTGCTCGCCGAGGCGCTGCACGAGGCGGCGCTGGCCCGTTACGGTGTCGAGCACTACGGCATCGCGGGGCGCTGCACGGGCCGGCAGCTCGAGGGCCTCAGCCTGCAGCACCCGTTCCTCGACCGCCATGTGCCCATCATTCTGGGTGAACATGTGACCACCGACGCCGGGACCGGCGCGGTGCATACCGCCCCCGGGCATGGTGCCGACGACTTCGTGGTGGGACAGCGCTACAACCTGCCGCTGGAGAATCCCGTCGGTGACGACGGGCGATTTTTGAACGGGGCGTTCGAGGGCCAGTTCGTATTCGATGCCAACCGGGCGATTGTCGAGCGGCTGGAGGCCACGCGGGCGCTGGTTCATCACGAGCCCTATCGCCACAGCTACCCCCACTGCTGGCGGCACAAGACGCCGATCCTGTTCCGCGCCACGCCGCAGTGGTTCCTCAACCTGGAAGCGGGAGACGTCCGCGAGAAGACCCTGGCGGCGCTGCCCGGCGTCGACTGGTTTCCCGACTGGGGCGAGGAGCGCATGGCCGCGATGGTGCGCAACCGCCCGGAGTGGTGTATCTCCCGGCAGCGCAACTGGGGGGTGCCGATTGCCCTTTTCATCGATCGCGAGACCGGCGAGCCCCATCCTGACACCGACCGGCTGATCGAGGCCGTGGCCGAGCGCATGGAGCAGGACGGCATTGACGCCTGGTTCGAGCTCGATCCCGCGGAGCTGCTGGGTGACGAGGCCGACCGCTACCAGAAGGTCACCGACATCCTTGATGTCTGGTTCGATTCCGGTACCACGCATGCCACGGTGTTGCGGGCCCGTGATGATCTCCAGTGGCCGGCGGATCTCTACCTGGAGGGCAGCGATCAGTACCGGGGGTGGTTCCAGTCATCGCTGCTCACGTCGATGATGATCAATGGCGAGCCGCCCTACCACGGCGTCCTCACCCACGGGTTCACCGTCGACGAACAGGGACGCAAGATGTCGAAGTCGCGGGGCAATGTGATTGCGCCGCAGGAGGTCATGAACGCCCTGGGGGCCGACATCCTCCGCCTCTGGGTGGCCTCGTCGGACTACACCGGCGAGATCGCCGTCTCCGACGACATCCTCAAGCGCACCGCGGATGCCTACCGGCGGCTGCGCAACACCGCGCGTTTCCTGCTCGCCAATCTGGCCGGCTTCGATCCGGCCGTGAACGCCCTGCCGCCGGAGCGCATGCTGGCGCTGGATCGCTGGGCGGTGGATCGTGCGCAGCGCCTCCAGGAAAAGCTCATCGAGGATGCCCACCGGTTCGACTTCCACCAGCTCTCGCAGCGGGTGCATCACTTCTGCGTTCTCGACATGGGCGGCTTCTATCTGGACGTCATCAAGGATCGCCAGTACACCACCCAGGCCGACAGTATCGCCCGCCGTTCCGCCCAGACCGCCATGTGGCACATCGCCGAGGCGCTGGTGCGCTGGCTCATGCCGGTGCTCTCCTTTACCGCCGACGAGATCTGGGAACATCTGCCGGGGGAGCGAAGCGGAACAGCGCTGGAGACGGAGTGGTACGACGGGCTGTTCGCGCTGGACGATGAGCTGATGGACCGCGGCTTCTGGGAGGAAGTCCTGGCCCTCCGCGAGGTGGTCGCGAAGCGCATCGAACGCCTGCGCAACGACCAGGTCCTCGGCGCCACCCTCGAGGCAGAGGTCGATCTCTACTGCCCCGAGCCGCTGGCGACCCGCTGGGGCGTGCTCGGGGACGAGCTGCGCTTCCTGCTCATCACCTCCGCGGCACGGGTGCATCCGCTGGAGGCCGCCGATGAGCATGCCGAATCGGCGAATCTGCCCGATGGCACGCGCTTTCGCTTCAGCGTTCGGCCCAGCCGCCATGACAAGTGCGAGCGCTGCTGGCACCGTCGCGAAGACGTCGGCGCCGACCCGGATCATCCGGCCCTGTGCGGCCGCTGCGTCAGCAACGTCACAGGTGACGGCGAAGTGCGGCGCTTTGCCTGAGACGGCGCGATGGCAGTGAGACGTCTGGCTCGCAGTGGCCTGCCGCTGGGGCTTTCCGCGGCGGTGGTGGTGCTGGTCGCCGATCAGTTCACCAAGTGGATGGCACTGACTGGCCTGGAACCCTATCAGCCGTTACCGCTGCTGCCGGCGCTGAACCTGACGCTGGCCTTCAACACCGGTGCCGCGTTCAGCTTTCTCGCCGACGGGGGTGGCTGGCAGCGCTGGCTGTTGAGCGCAGTGGCGGTCGCTGTCGGTGTCTATCTGCTGTTCTGGCTGCGTGGCCTCGACGCCGGAAAACGTCTGGAGGTGGTCGGTCTGGGGCTGATACTGGGCGGCGCGGTGGGCAATCTGGTCGACCGTCTTCGCCTCGGCGGCGTGATCGACTTCATCGATGTGCATGTCGGCGGCTGGCACTGGCCGGCGTTCAACGTGGCGGACAGCGCCATCACGCTGGGCGTTGTCGCGGTCCTCGTCACGGCCTGGCGGGACTGGCGCCGCGGCCGCTGAGGGCCTTTGCCCGACCTTCATCTCCATGGGAGACTATGTACATGCAGGAAATCAGACTCGCCAATCCCCGCGGATTCTGTGCCGGCGTCGATCGGGCCATCAGCATTGTCGAGCAGGCGCTGGAGGCATTCGGCCGGCCGATCTACGTACGCCATGAGGTGGTCCACAACCGGACGGTCGTTGATGAACTGCGCGACAAGGGCGCCATATTTGTCGAGGAGCTGGACGGCGTTCCCGCCGGATCGACACTGATCTTCTCGGCGCATGGCGTCTCCCAGTCGGTGCGTGACGAGGCCGTGGAGCGGGGGCTGCATGTATTCGATGCCACCTGCCCGCTGGTCACCAAGGTGCACATGGAGGTGCGCAAGCATGCCCGCCAGGGGCGTGAGGTGATCCTGATCGGTCATGACGGGCATCCCGAAGTGGAGGGCACCCTCGGCCAGTATGTCGGCGAGGGGGCGGACCAGGCGGGCATCTATCTGGTGGAGACGCCCGAGGATGCGCAGAACCTGAGCGTCCGCAACGAGACTGATCTCGCCTTCGTCACGCAGACCACGTTGTCCATGGATGACACCGCATCGGTCATCGAGGCCCTGCAGGCCCGTTTCCCGGCCATCCAGGGGCCGCGGAAGGACGACATCTGCTATGCCACGCAGAACCGTCAGGACGCGGTGCGCGAACTGGCGGGCGAGGTGGACGTCATGATCGTGGTCGGCTCCGCCAACAGCTCCAATACCCGGCGTCTGACGGAGCTGGCCGAGCGCATGAATGTGCCGGCCCATCAGATCGACCGCGCCGCCGAGTTGCAGCGCGACTGGGTCGCCGACGCCGGATGCATCGGTGTCACGGCCGGCGCATCAGCGCCCGAGTCGCTGGTCCAGGAGGTGATCGACGAGCTCGTCTCGTGGGGCGCCCGGCGCCCGGATACCGGCGGCAGCTATACGGAGGATGTCGTGTTCTCCATGCCCCGGGATCTGTTGCGGGCCATCCCCAAGCGCGGCGAGATCAAGACCGTCGTCGACTGATCAGCACCGACCGTCATCCATGCGCGGCGGATCGCCGGTGATCCGCGGGCGCCCCGCGGCATTGATAATGACACCCTGGCCGCGCCGGTCAGCGTCATCCGCCGCACCGTGACAGAGGACGACGGTCCCCATCTGCAGGCTGCCGCTCGGCCGTCGTGTCCGGCCATCGGCCCGGTAATGAACGGCCGTCCCGATGCCGGCGTTGGCTTGCACAGACAGCGTCGGGCCCGGTCCTTCCGACCGGCGCAGGAGGTCCTCTCCACGCTGGCGATGGCCATCGCGGCTGGCGTCGACGAATATCTGCCAGCCTGACCCCCAGTCCCCGTCGCGGGCTGCCACCACGACGGTGCGCCCGCGCATGATGGCCTCGCTGCGGGCGTACCAGAAGGCCATATAGAGCCGTTCGGTCCCGCTCTGCAAACGGGCATCCGCCGCGATGCCCGAGAAGACCGGCGCGGCGAGTGTGGTCAGTATCGCCGCCAGTGTCAGCGTCAGCATGAGACCCGGCAGACTCACCCCCCGTTCCCTTCGCATTGCGCCCTCCATGGCAACCGACGGTCGACCAATCTAACGCAATGGTCGGCCCGGGTGCTGCCCGCCGGTCGGATGGCGGCAGAGTAGTGGCATGCGGAGACGGACGGGATTCACCCTGCTGGAAATGCTGGTCGTACTGACCATCATCGCGATCCTCGCCACGCTGGCGGTGCCGGGATACCTGCAACCCGTTGAGCGGGTCCGGAGTGTACAGGCCGGGGCCTGCCTGCTCGAGGTCGCCGGCCGGCTCGAGCGGCATCGGTTGCGCGAGGGCAGTTATGCCGGCTTTGCGCCGATGGAGTCCGGCGCGGCCTGCATCGCGTCGCTATCGCCGGCCTATGTCTTCGAGGCGGGGGTGCCGGACGAGGCAGACTGGGTCGCCGTGACCGCGGATCCGATTGCCTGGCAGCTACGTGCCAGGCTCAGGGGGGACGCAACGCCGGCCGCGAGCGCCGCTCCGGCCTGCATGGCCCTCGTCTATCGGGATAATGGTCAGCGCGGGGTGATGCCGGTGAGCAGCGGCCCGGTGCTCACCGATTCGGCGTCGATTCGGGCCTGCTGGCGCTAGTCCGCGCTTGTCTGAAAGGGGCGGCTCGTCTAAGATTGCGATCCGGTTGCCGGCGTAGCTCAGTTGGTAGAGCAACGCATTCGTAATGCGTAGGTCCGCGGTTCGAATCCGTGCGCCGGCACCAGTTCCATCGCTTCCCGCTTAGCGCCCCAGACCGAAAACCAGCAGTGTCGCCAGTACGATGGCGGTCCAGAGTGCCATTGAGCCGGTGGGCCAGCTTCGCAGCGGCCACCCGCTGAGGCGCAGATGCGTGGTGGCATCCTCGGCCTGGCGGAAGACACGCATGAATGCCCCGCGTACCGTTCCGTCGGCGGTCACGATCCAGTTACGCAGCGCGAGCACTGCCTGCCTGCCCGGCACGCGGTAGAACCAGTCCAGGTCGAGGCTCAGCTTGTCCTTCCCGCCCAGCACGCCGAGCAGGAGGAAGAAGGCAAGGCCGGTGAACAGCAGCAGCTCCATCTCCTTGATCAGATGGCTGGCCGTGTAGGCGTTGTAGTCCACGGGGTAAGGGAGAATGGCGTACAGCCATCCCGGCAGGATCCCGATGACAAAGCAGAGCAGAGCCGCGATGCCCATGGCGACGCGCATGTTCAGCGGGGCCTCCGGCGGCCGCAGGCCGGCATCCCGTCCCATGAAGGTGTACCAGGGCAGCTTGAGCGTTGTGCTCATGAAGGTGCCGACACCCGCCAGGGTCATCAGCAGGAACACGACCGCCCGGCCCTCCACCGCCGCCGCCTCGATGATCATGGTCTTGCTCACGAAGCCGCTGAACAGCGGGAAGGCCGAAATGGAAAGACCGCCTACCATATAGAGCAGGAAGGTGATCGGCATGCTTCGGTACAGCCCGCCCAGTTCGGTCAGGCGGCTGCGGCCGGTCATCTGCAGCACGGCGCCGGCACCCATCAGCAGTAGTGCCTTGTAGAGGATGTGGGTGAAGGCATGCGCGGCGGTGCCGCTGATTGCAAGCGCGCTGCCCAGCCCGACGCCGGCCACCATGTAGCCCACCTGGCTGACGATGTGGTAGGCGAGCAGCCGGCGGATGTCATTGACCAGGAAGGCATAGGTGACGCCATAGAGGGTCATCAGCACGCCGAGCCAGACCAGCAGCTCGGTGCCGGGGAAGCCTCGGGCCAGCACGTAGACCGCCGTCTTGGTGGTGAAGGCGCTGAGGAATACCGTGCCGGTGACCGTGGCCTCTGGATAGGCATCCGGCAGCCAGGCATGCAGTGGCGGCGCGGCGGCGTTGATCAGGAAGGCCACCAGAATCAGCCAGAAGGCCGGTCCGCCACCCTGCAGGGGCTCGAAGGCCAGGCTGCCGGTGTGCAGCCAGTAGGCAATGATGCCGGCGAGCAGCAGCATCCCGCCGAGCGCATGGATAATCAGATACCGGAAGCCTGCATCATAGGCGGACTGGCGCCGTCGCCGCCAGATCAGCCAGACCGAGGAGATCATCATGATCTCCCAGAACACGTACAGGGTGATCAGATCACCTGCCAGGACCGCGCCCAGGCCGGAGGCGGCATAGAGCGTGGCAGCGACATGCTGCGCGCCGTCGTCGACCTGCAGGGCGAAGATATTCCCGATGAACAGGATGAGGGCAAAGATGTAGGCGAAAACGAGGCTCAGGCCGTCCGCCCGCAGCGGCGTGAGCTCCACGCCGGCGAAGTGCAGGGTGACCCGGGCTCCGTCCGGGAGGGCGACCACCAGCAGCAGGACCAGTAGCGGCAGGGCCAGCTGCCATACCTGCCGTGACCGTCCCTGCAGCACGCCCAGTGGCAGCGCGCCCAGCATCAGCAGTAGCGCCGGGTGGAGCCACTCAGCCATCGGCGGACTCCTCGTCCCGCGCTTCTGGCGCCTGCCCATCCCGTTTTGTGTAGTAATCCGACGGCCGATAGACGAGCCCGTAGCCGATCGCCTTGTAGAGGCCGATCAGCGCCAGCGCACCGAGGAAGGCATAAACGGCGGTGAAGCCGGGGATGCCATCCCAGGGAAAACGGCTGTAATGGGAGGGTTTCAGGATATCGATCAGCACCACGAGCCCCATCAGGCCGATCATGATCCAGCGCAGCAGCCGGGCACGCTGGACGAGGACGTCGAGTACGCGGGCGGTGGCGTTGACGGCTTTCATGCGAGTTCCTTTCTCACTGTCCCTGGATGCCCATGGCGAGCAGTTGATAGGCCGGGGCGGCAAGGATGAATAGCACCAGAGTACCGGCCGCCGTCACGAGCAGTGGAATCAGGCACATCGGCGGCGCTTCCGCCAGCCGCCGGTGGGCCGGATCATCGCCGGGGACCGGGCGCAGAAAGGCGCGCATGACCGGCGGCATGAGGTAACCCACATTGAGGAGGGTGCTCAGCATGAACGCCCCCACAACGACGTACTGCCCGGCGCTCCAGGCACCGCTCACCAGATACCACTTGCTCCAGAACCCCCCGGTGGGCGGCAGGCCGATGACACATAGCGCGCCGATGAAGAACGCCAGCATGGTCAGGGGCATACGCCGTGCGAGACCGTCCATGCCGCTGACCGTGTTGATGCCGCTGGCCACGTAGATGGCGCCGGCACAGAAGAACAGGGTGATCTTGCCGAAGCCATGCATGAGCATGTGCAGCCCACCACCGATGGCCGCCAGCTCGGTGGCCAGCAGCGCGCCGGTGACGATGTAGGCGAGCTGGCTGACCGTGGAGTAGGCAAGACGGGCCTTGAGGTTGTCCTGGTGCATCGCCACCAGGGAGGCCGCGAGCATCGTGAACACGGCGACGTAGAGCATGAACGGCTGGGTGACCAACTCGCGGAGGTAATCCAGCCCGAACACGTACAGCGCCACCGTCAGCACGCTGAAGACGCCGGCCTTGACCACGGCCACGGCATGGAGCAGGGCCGAGACGGGGGTGGGCGCCACCATGGCCGCCGGCAGCCAGCGGTGGAAGGGCATCAGTGCCGCCTTGCCGATGCCGAAGAGCAGCGCCACCAGGAGCAGGGCACCGGCCCCCGGCGCAACGCCGCCGGCCAGTATGCCGCCGCTGCTGAAGCTGAGTGTTCCGGTGGCATCCCAGATCCAGATGATGGACGGCAGCATCAGGCCGACACTGGTCACCAGCAGCAGCGCCAGGTAGGTGCGGGCGCCGGCCCGCGCCTTCTCCGTACCGGTATGCGCCACCAGCGGATAGGTCGACACCGAGAGGATTTCATAGAACAGATAGAGGGTGAGCAGGTTCTCGGCGAAGGCGATGCCCATGGCGGCGCCCAGGGCGATGGCGTAGCAGGCCATGAAACGGGCCAGGTTGCTGTAGCCGCCGGCCTTCAGATAGCCGATCGCGTAGGGGGTGGCCACAATGTAGAGCGTGGAGGCCAGCAGGGCGAAGATCAGCCCCAGTGGCTGCACCGCCAGCGTGATTTCGAGCCCGGGCACGAGCTCGATGAGCCGCTGCGTCATCGCATCGCCACCGGCGATGCGGTTCACCGCGAGGCTGATAACCGTCAGGAGCAGCGGTACCGGGAGCGCGAAGCAGATCAGATCGCGTAGCCTGGGCCGCCGCGCCGCCAGAGCGATCAGTGCGGCGCCGATGAACGGGATGGCAACGGCGGCGAAAGGGGTCACGGCAGCAGCCTCCCTCCGACCAGCGCCTCAGCGGCCATGCTTGCTCCGCCCACCGTCAGACGCGTATCGATTCCGAACCAGAAATTCGCGGCCACCAGCAGCCAGACGGGGACCAGCAGGGTCCAGTGAGCCTCCTGGACGGCGGGCGCATCATCCGGGCGAGGCTGCAGCCAGGCGATTTCCACCACCCGCGCGATGTACACCAGCGCCATCAGCGAGGTGATCAGGATCAGAACCACCAGCCAGATCTGGCCGTCTTCCATGGCGGCACTGATGAGGTACCACTTGCTGATAAAGCCCGCGGTGGGCGGAATCCCGATCAGGCTGACACCGGCCAGGGCGAAAGCGGTGAGCGTCCACGGCATCTCGCGGCCAATGCCGCGCATGTCCTCGAGCCTTACGCTGCCGCAGCGCCAGGCCACCAGGCCGGCACTCGCGAACAGCGCGGCCTTCATGAGGCCGTGGTTGAACAGATGCAGGAAGGCGGCGGTGAGACCGGCGAGGGTCACCAGGCTGACACCCAGCACCATGTAGCCCACCTGAGCCACCGACGAGTACGCCAGCATCCGCTTGAGGTTGGTCTGCATCATCGCCAGCCAGGATCCGGCGAACATCCCGCCGAGTGCCATGACCATCAGGGCGGCGCTGAGGGGCAGGGCGGTGAAACTGTAGCCCGGCTCGAAGACGTCGTAGATGAAGCGCAGCATCACGTACAGGGCTACCTTGGTGGCCGTGGCGGCCAGCAGGGCACTGATCAGCGACGGGGCATAGGTATAGGCATTCGGCAGCCAGTGATGCAGCGGGAACAGGGCGAGCTTGATGGCGAGGCCGACCACGATGAAGCCCAGCGCCACCTGCATGGCCCGGGACGCCTCCGTTGACGGCAGACGCGTCGCCAGATCGGCCATGTTCAGCGTCCCGGTCAGTATGTAGAGGAAGGCGATGCCGATGAGCAGGAAGGTGGCCCCCACCGTGCCCATGATCAGGTAGCGGAAAGCGGCGAGCAGCGCACGTCGATCCCGGCCATGGGCGATCAGTCCGTAGGTGGCGAGCGACGAGATCTCGAGGAACACGAAGACGTTGAATACGTCACCGGTGAGGGTGATACCCAGCAGCCCGGCGAGGGCGATGAGCAGCAGGGCATAGAAACTGCCCTGCCGCTCGGGCACCTCGGCATCCACGATCGGCCGTCCCCAGGGCAGCAGAACCGACGCGACCCCGGTGATCAGCAGGGCCACGAAGGCATTGGCGGCATCGACCCGGTATTCGATGCCGACGGGCGGCGCCCAGTTGCCGAAGGCGTAGCTCAGGGTGGCGCCGTCGAATACCGCGGCCAGGGTCATCGCCGAGAGCACGAAGGCGGTCGCCATGCTTACCGTCGTCAGCAGCCACGGCAGGGCGCGGCCCGGCAGCAGCGCGCAGATCGGGCCGGCGATCAGCGGAATGAGCACGATGAAGGGCATCAGCTCGGTGATCGAACTCATGCGCGATCATCCCCCTCGACGGCGTCGATGGCGTCATCGTCAATGCTGCCGTAGGCCTCGCGAATGCGCACCGTCAGGGCGAGCCCCACCGCCGTGGTGGCAATGCCCACCACGATCGCGGTGAGGATAAGCACATGCGGCAGGGGATTGGAGTAGACGTCGACGCCTTCGCGCAGAACGGGCGTGGCGCCTCCGATCACCTTGCCCGCCGAGATGAACAGGATGAAGACCGAGGTCTGGAAAATCCCCAGGCCGATGATCTTCTTGATCATGTTGCCGCGCACGATCATGCAGTAGTAGCCGATCATCATCAGCACGATCACGGCCCAGTAGTTGAAGAAGCTGAGCACGGTCACTGGCGGTCGGTCTCCACGTCGTCGGCCGCATCCGGATCGAGGCCGGCGGCCTCGCTGTCGGCGCGCCGGCGTGCGAACAGCAGGAAGAACAGCATGACCACCGAGGCCACCGTGACCCCCACGCCGAATTCCACCAGGATGATGCCCGCCTGTTGGGCGGCTCTGGGTGCGTCGAGCAGCGGATGGAAGTCGAGGAAATTGCCGCCCAGGATGACCCCCAGCATGCCGATGAATGCGTAGAGGAGTACGCCGAGACAGGCGAGGGTATAGATCACGCGCTGGGGGATGATCCGCAGGCCGGTCTCCAGGCCGTAGATGAACACGAACAGGATCCACGCCGCCGCGAACAGAACCCCGGCCTGGAACCCGCCACCCGGCGAGTACTCGCCGTGGAACTGCACGTAGAGGCCGAAGAGCATCATGAGCGGGATCAGGAAGCGGGCAACAACAACCAGAATGGCATTGTCTTTCACGAGTCGTGCTCCCTGCGGCGCTGGCGCCGCCGCGGTGCGGGCGAGAGCAGGGCGTAGACTGCTATCCCGGCGGTGAGGATCACCACGGCCTCGCCCATCGTGTCGATGGAGCGGTAGCTCGCCAGCACCGCGGCCACCATGTTGGGAATGCCCATGTCCGGGTAGGTCTGCTCGATGAAGTAGGGCGCCAGATGCTGCTGGACCGGATTGTCCGGATGACCGAACTGCGGCAGGTCGAAGGAGGCATACACCAGCGCTGCGCCGGTGACGGTGACAATGGCCAGCGCCGGCAGACTGTGGCCCGCCTGGCGCTTTTCGTGCCGGGGCACCAGGGCCAGCACGGCGAGAATCAGCACCGTGCTGATGCCGGCGCCGACGGCCGCCTCGGTCAGCGCCACATCACCGGCATCCAGCGTGGCGAACAGTCCGGCGATGGTCAGGGAGTAGATCGCGAACAGCATCGTCGCCTTCAACAGGTCTCGCGTGACCACCACGGTGACCGCGACCACGACCAGGAAAAGCAGCAGGACAATGTCGATCAGGTGTTCGATGATCCGTCTCCCTTGCGCCTGGCGGCACCCAGCAGGGGCTGCAAACCGTCGACGACGGCGGCCCTTGCAGTGGCGTGGGAAGCCGTCGGCGTGGTGAACAGGAGGAACAGAAGAATCAGGAGCAGCTTGAAACTCAGAATGCTCCAGCCGGCCTGCATCATCAGACCGCCGATGATGAGCAGCGGCGCCAGCGTGTCGGTGATGCCCGCGGCATGGAGACGCGTGAAGACGTCCGGGAATCGCACCACGCCGATCCCGCCGATGACCGCGAATGCCCCGCCGGTCAGCATCATGGCGCCGGATAGCAGGTTCACCAGCAACTCAGTCATGCTCCACCCTCCGGCTGGCCGCGAGGTCGCGCTGCCTGACCAGTTTGAGAATGGCGATGACGGCGAGGAAATTGATCAGCGCGTAGACCAGTGCCACGTCGATGAGGTCGGCGTTGCCGCTGAATTCGGCGATCAGGGCGATCAGCAGGACCGTCTTGGTGCCGAAGACATTGACACCCACGATGGTGTCGTAGATCGAAGGCCCCTGGATCGCCCGCCAGAGGGCAAGACCCATGGTCGTGAAAATGGCCAGAATGGTGCCGAGCACGACGGCTTCCATCAGTCGCCACCCTCCAGCCAGCGTACCCGGCGGGCCATCTCGCCCTGGCGCAGGTCCTCGGCGGCCTCCGGGAGGAGTGCGTGAACCTGGATGCCGTCGCCGTCGCTGGTGAGCCGCATGGTCACCGTGCCCGGCGTGAGGGTGATCGAGTTGCCGTAGGTGACGCGGCCGACCCGGGTGCGCTGGTCCGCCGGCAGTTCGATCAGCGTCGGCTGGATGCGTCGCGGGTCAAGGACCGCCCGGGCCACCGCGATGTTCGATTTGATCACCTGCCAGACCAGCCAGGCCCAGTAGATCGGCAGCCGCCAGGACAGCGTGGCCGGGTCATGCTCGGCGCCGAGGACTTCCATGCGTTCGGTCAGCCAGACGACCAGCACGATGGATGCCGCGCCCAGACCAAAGAGCAGCGGCTTGTAGACCCCGGAGAGCCCGAGCCACAGAACAGCCAGCACCACCGTTAGCGAGACGAAATACCGCATTGGCGGGAATGTACCAAGGTCGCCGACCGCCTGCCAGCAAAACCGGGGCGTTACGGGATTGTCACAGTACCGCAATCTGCGTGACTTTATACTGCCGTTTTACCGTTATTCGCAGGGGGCATGGTGGCAAGCATTCTGCTCGTCGAGGATGAGACAGCCATTCGCGAAATGGTGGCCATGGCACTGGAGCGGGCCGGCTATCGCGTTCGCCACGCGGAGTCGGCGGAGGACGCGGATGCGGCCATCCGCCTCAGTCAGCCGGATCTGATCCTCCTCGACTGGATGCTGCCGGGGGAGAGCGGCATCGATTTCGCGCGACGACTCAAGCGCGAACGCGTCACCCGAGAAATCCCGGTTATCCTGCTGACGGCCCGGGGCGAGGAGGCCGACCGCATTCGCGGTCTGGACGCCGGCGCGGACGACTATGTCCCCAAGCCCTTTTCCCCGCGCGAGTTGGTCGCCCGAGTCAAGGCGGTGCTGCGTCGGGTACAGCCCACTGCCGGGGAGGCGCCGGTGGAAATGCGGGGGCTGATGCTCGATCCGGTCAGCCATCGGGTGAGCGGGGATGGCCGGAAGGTGGAGATGGGCCCCACCGAATTCCGTCTGCTGCATTTTTTCATGACTCATCCGGATCGTGTATTCAATCGCGCGCAGCTTCTCGATAATGTCTGGGGTGCCAACGTGTATGTGGAGGAGCGTACCGTCGATGTCCATGTTCGTCGCCTGCGCAAGGCGCTCGCCCCCACCGGGCATGACGATCTGCTGCAGACCGTGCGCGGCGCCGGGTACCGCTTTTCCATCGATTGACGGGTCGGCACCATGCTGATGAGCAACCCATGGCCGGCGGTGCTCGGGCGCACCATTCTGGCGTCCCTGGCATTGCTGGTGATCGGTGCCGCCGCGGGTTTCCCCTGGTTGCTGCTGGCTGCAGCCGTGGGGATGCTGGTCTACAACCTCATCCAGATCCATCGACTCGAGCGCTGGCTCCGTACCTCGCGCAAGCGACGGCCGCCGCGGGGTCGCGGGCTTTGGGGGCATGTCTTTGACGGTCTGGATCGCCAGCAGCTTCGCCAGCGCCAGCGTCGACAGGGCCTGGTGGACCTGCTGCGGCGCTTTCGCGAGGGGGCCAATGCCATGCCCGACGGCACCATTGTGCTCTCGGACACCGGCGATATGCAGTGGTGGAACCAGCTCGCCTCGCGCTACCTGGGGCTGCGTTGGCCGCAGGACCGCGGGCAGCGGATTGCCAACCTGATTCGCCATCCGGACTTCGCCGCCTACCTCGATCGCGGTGACTGGACGGCGGCGGTCAAGATCCCGTCGCCGCAGGATAACCGGCGGACGCTGGAGATCCGCATCGTCCCCTACGGCAGTCACCAGCAGCTTCTGCTGGCCCGCGATATCTCCGAACTGCATCGTCTGGAGACCATGCGCCGGGATTTTGTCGGCAACATCAGCCATGAGCTGCGCACGCCGCTGACCGTGCTGCAGGGAATGTCCGAGCAGCTCGCCGACAGGGATGAACTGGATGCCGAGGACCTGGCGCGGCCGCTCGCGCTGATGGACCAGCAGATCGAGCGCATGAGCCGGCTGGTGGATGATCTTCTGTTGCTGTCCCGGCTGGAGACCGAACGGCCCACGCAGGGACGCGGCCTGGTGGACGTCGCGGCGCTGGTCGAAGATGTTGCCGGTGAGGCAAGGGCGCTCAGTAGTGGGCAGCACCGGATCAGCAGCACGGTGGATGACGCGCTCGCTGTTGAGGGGGACGCGGAAGAGCTGCGCAGCGCCTTCTCCAACCTGCTCTCCAACGCCGTCAAGTACACGCCCGCCGGCGGGCGGATCGACATCCGCTGGTTCGAGGCCTCCGGAGCCGCCTGCCTTGCGGTGGCGGACACCGGGCAGGGTATCCCCGTGCACCACATTCCCCGGCTGACGGAGCGCTTCTATCGCGTGGACAGCGGTCGCTCGACGCGTCAGGGGGGCACGGGGCTGGGGCTTGCCATCGTCAAGCATGTGCTCTCACGACATGGCGCAAGGCTGGAGGTCAACAGCGAGATGGGTGTGGGGAGCACTTTTACCGCGGTCTTTCCGACGTATCAGCGCCTCGAGCCATCACCCCGGGCACCCAACCATGCGCATGACTGAGCGGCGCCGGCATCTGCCCGGCGGAATTCACAGTCCTGTCACAATTGTCGACTAGCCTGCGTCGAGCGTTAACCCAAAGCACTAACGAGGAGTAACCCTCATGCAGACCTGGAAGACCACTGCCCTTGCCGTTGCCGCGGCCGTCGGCATGACCTCCGTTGCCGTCGCTCAGGAGCGCGAGCAAATCCGCATCGTCGGCTCCAGCACCGTTTATCCGTTCGCCAGCTACGTGGTCGAAGAGTTCGGTGCCACGACCAACTTTTCCACGCCGGTCATCGAATCCACTGGTTCCGGAGGCGGTCTGCGCCTGTTCTGTGAGGGCGTTGGCGTCAGCACGCCGGACATCAGCAATGCCTCGCGGCGCATGAAGCCCAGCGAGTTCGATCGTTGCATGGAGAATGGCGTCACCGAGATCACCGAGGTGCTGATCGGCTCCGACGGCATTGTGCTGGCGCAGAGTGCCGACAACGACCCGCTGGCCCTGACCCGTGAGCAGATCATGCTGGCGGTCGCCGCTCAGGTCCCGCAGGACGGCGAAATGGTCGACAACCCCTACACCAACTGGAATCAGATCGATCCGAGCCTGCCGGATCGCAAGATCGAGATCCTCGGCCCGCCGACCACCTCCGGTACGCGGGACGCCTTCGAGGAGCTGGTGATGGAAGAGACCGCTGAAGAGGCCGGCTTCCCCGAGGAGTACACGGATATCCGCGCTGACGGCGTGTATGTCGACTCCGGCGAGAATGACAATCTGATCGTGCAGCGGATTCGCCAGAACAAGGATGCGGTCGGCGTGTTCGGCTACAGCTTCCTCGTCGAGAACAGCGATACGCTGGATGCCGCGACGGTCGACGGGGTCGAGCCGACCACCGAGTCGATCTCCGAGGAGGAGTATCCGGTGGCCCGGAGCCTGTGGTTCTACATCAAGGACGCCCATGAAGGCGTGGTCCCGGGCATTGGCGAATATGTCAGCCTGTTCATGGATCCGATCATGATCGGCGGTGATGGTCTGCTGGTCGAAGAGGGTCTGATTCCGCTGCCGGCCGCCCGGGCCGCCGAGTGGCGCGATCGGGTCGAGGATCGTGTTGAGCTTCAGCGCAGCGATCTTGAGGGTTAAGGCGTTGCAACGCTCGCCCGATCGGGCGAGCATCTAGCGCCTGCGCATCGCCGCCCTCTGCTGGAGGGCGGCGATGTCTGGTTATCCGGCCGGAGACAAGAGGCGGCACATTGGGTATCGGACTGACAACACTGTTGCTTCTGGCGGCGCTGGCACCGCTGGGTTACCTCGCCTTTCGACTGGGCCGCGGCAAGGCGCTCCAGACCATGGCTGCCGGCATCAGCATGCATTCCCGGCCCCAGCAGTACGGCTGGTATTCCGTTGTATGGATGGGCCTGCCGGCGCTGGGCGTGGCGATCGCCGCCGCCCTGCTGAGCGTCTTCGGCGTGATTGCCCCATCGCGAGAGCTCGTTCTGATCGTCTCGCTGGTGGTGGCGGCCCTGGGACTCGCCCACGGTCTGCGCGCCATCCGCCCGGAGGTCCGGGCACGAAACGCGCTGGACAACGTGATCCGCTGGCTGCTGCTTGGCGCCGCGCTGATTTCCATCATTACCACGGTGTCCATCGTCCTCTCCATTCTGTTCGAATCCATGCGGTTCTTCCGCGAGGTGAGCGTCTGGGAGTTCGTCACAGGCACGGTCTGGTCCCCCGGTGACACGTTCCTCGAGGCAGCCGGTCGCGGCGACGAGGTGGGCGAGGGTACGTCCTTCTTCGGTTCCGTGCCGCTGTTTGCCGGCACCTTCATGGTGACCGCCATCGCCATGGCAACGGCGCTGCCCATCGGGTTGCTGTCCGCGATTTTCATGTCGGAGTACGCCACCCGAACCCAGCGCGGTATCGCCAAGCCGGTCCTCGAGATCCTGGCCGGTATCCCCACCGTGGTCTACGGCTTTTTTGCGGCCATTACCGTGACGCCGATCGTGGTCGACATTGCTGCGTTTTTCGGCCTCGATGCGTCCTACAGCAATATCCTGTCGCCGGGCATCGTGATGGGGATCATGATCATCCCGTTCATCTCGTCGCTCTCCGACGACGTCATTAACAGCATTCCGCAGAGCCTTCGCGAAGGCGCCTATGCACTCGGCACGACCCACTCCGAGACGATCAAGAAGGTCATTCTGCCGGCCGCACTGCCCGGCGTGATTTCGGCGTTTCTGCTCGGCGTATCGCGGGCGCTGGGCGAGACCATGATCGTGGTCATGGCAGCGGGCGTGCGGCCCAACCTGACCTGGAACCCGCTTGAGGACATGACGACGGTGACCGTGAACATCGTCTACTCGCTCACGGGGGATCTGGCCTTTGATAGTCCGCAGACGCTATCCGCGTTCGCGCTGGGGCTGGTGCTCTTTATCGTCACACTGATGCTGAATCTGGTGTCCACCTATCTGGTGCGCCGATTCAAGCAGAAATACGACTAGACGGGACGCATTACGATGCAGCGACGACTGACCGGATCGGCCAACGATCCCCTCATCCGGGCCCGCTACCGCCGCGAGTCCCGCTTCAAGGCCTACTCCGTTGCGGCGCTGTTCGTGGCATTCGGCATCATCGTGGCCTTCTTCACCGATATCATCAGCCAGGGCTATTCCGCCTTCTGGCGCGCGGAAATCGAGGTCACGCTGGATTACAACGAGCGCGCCGAGCGCATCGGCCGTTTCGCCATCGCCGAGGATCTGCGCGAGATCGTCTCGCGGGGTGCGGTCCGCAGTATTCCGCTTCAGATCCGCAACAATCCGGAACTCGCCGGGACCACGCGTACTGAATGGGTGCCGGTTTACAGCCGTATCGACCAGTACCTGAAGGGCAAGGAGGACTTGCCGCCGGCGCTCGCCGAGCGGGTGGATGCGATGAAGGCGGACGGCGTGATCCGCACCACCTTCAACTGGGCCTTTTTCACCTCGGGTGACTCCAAACTGCCGGAACTCGCGGGCATCTTTTCCGCGGCGGTCGGTTCCTTGCTGGTGCTGGCCGTCACATTGGTCTTCGCCTTCCCCATCGGGGTGATGTCGGCGATCTATCTGGAAGAGTTTGCGCCGGATAACAAGCTCACCCAGGCCATTGAGGTGAATATCAACAACCTGGCGGCGGTGCCGTCCATTATCTTCGGCCTGCTGGGGCTGGCGGTATTCATCAACACCTTCGGCGTGCCCCGCTCATCGGCCCTGGTGGGCGGCCTGACCCTGGGTCTGATGACATTGCCGATCATCATCATCAGTACTCGAGCCGCCCTGCGGGCGGTGCCGGATCCGATTCGCCTCGGTGCCTTCGCCATGGGCTGCTCGCGCTGGCAGGTGGTGCGAGATCACGTCCTGCCTCTGTCCCTGCCCGGCATCCTCACCGGCACGATCATCGGTCTGGCTCAGGCCATGGGCGAGACCGCGCCGCTCATCATCGTGGGGATGATCGCTTACATCCCCGAGGCGCCAACCAGCATTTTCGAATCGG
>CAJXND010000019.1 GCA_913056385.1 uncultured Ectothiorhodospiraceae bacterium | reverse complement strand
ATGACGATGATGCCCTCGCTGCCCTCAAACCCGTCCATCTCCACCAGCATCTGGTTGAGCGTCTGCTCACGCTCGTCGTGCCCCCCACCAAGGCCCGCACCACGCTGGCGACCCACCGCATCGAGCTCGTCGATGAAGATGATGCAGGGCGCCTGCTTCTTGGCCTGGGCGAACATGTCCCGCACGCGGGACGCGCCTACACCCACGAACATCTCGACGAAGTCCGAACCGGAGATGCTGAAGAAAGGAACGCGCGCTTCGCCGGCGATGGCCTTGGCCAGCAGCGTTTTACCCGTTCCGGGCGGCCCGACCATGAGCACGCCACGCGGGATGGTGCCGCCCAGACGCTGGAACTTGGAAGGGTCACGCAGGAACTCCACCAGCTCGACGACGTCCTGCTTGGCCTCCTCGACACCGGCGACATCCTTGAACGTCACCTTGACCTGTTCGTCGGACATCATCTTGGCCCGGCTCTTGCCGAAGGACATCGCGCCGCGGCCGCCACCGCCACCCTGCATCTGGCGCATGAAGTAGATCCACACGCCGATGAGCAGCAGAAACGGGAACCACGAGATGAGGATCTGCAGCAGCATGCTGCGGCCCTCCGGCTCCTCGGCACGAATCTGGACACCATTGTCCATGAGCTGACCGATCAGCGCGTTATTGTCCGTCTCCGGGCTGTAGGTGCTGAAATTCGACCCGTCGGAGCGCGTCCCCCGGATCACCGGCCCCTTCATGGTGACCGAGTCGATCCGGCCGCTGTCGACCTCACTCAGGAATTGTGAATAAGGCACTTCCTGGGCAGTGGTGCCCTGGTTCTGGAAGTTGCTGAAAACGGACATCAGCACGACGGCGATGACCACCCAGAGAATCAGGTTCTTGGCCATGTCGTTCAAGACGGCTTACCTCAAATCGTCGTTTGACTGTGCACCCTACACTGCCCGAAAGCCACGGGCCAGCAGGTAGACTTCGCGACTCCTGTCGCGGGAAGCGCGGGGCTTGCGGCTCTGCACCCGATCGAAGCGCCGGCGCATCTCACCGAGTAACGCATCGAAACCATGCCCCTGGAAAGCTTTGACCAGAAGCGCGCCACCGGGTTTCAGACGATCGCCGCAAAAATCCAGCGCCAGCTCGGCGAGCAGCATCGAGCGCGGCTGATCAATCGCCTTCTGACCAGAGAGATTGGGGGCCATGTCCGAAAGTACAAGGTCAACCGCCTGCCCCGCCAGCGCGGCATCCAGCCGAGCCAGCCCCTCGTCGGCCGCGAAGTCGGCCTGCAGGGTGATCACACCGGGGGGTGGCGTCATCTCCAGCAGATCGATGGCGATCACCCGTCCGCGCTCACCGACCCGGCTGGCCGCATACTCACTCCAGCCACCAGGGGCAGCCCCCAGGTCGACGACGCGCTGGCCGGCGGCCAGGAGACGATCGCGCTCGTCGATCTCCTCGAGCTTGAATACCGCCCGGGATCGGAGGCCACGACGCTGCGCCTCGCGCACGTACGGGTCGCTGAAGTGTTCGTCCAACCACCGACGGTTGCCGCGACGGCGGGCCATGTCTCAGTCCTCCCCGGCCCCGGTGGTCCCGTCCCGGGCACCGACACCACGAATCACGCCACGCGTACGCCAGGCAAGCCAGCCGCCGGCCACGAACCCGGTCATCGCCAGCAGCCCCAGCTCCACCCAGTGTCCGGCATCAAGGCGCCAGACCACCAGCAGCACCCCGACGGCCAGTCCGAGGACCACGGCCAGCTCGAGCTTGACCGCGTCCAGCCGCTCGAGCCCGCTATTCGTACCGGACCTCGACGATTTCATAGGCGCGCTGTCCCCCCGGGGCCTGGACGTCCACTACTTCCCCTTCTTCCTTGCCGATCAGGGCGCGGGCAATGGGCGACTGGACCGAGATCCGACCGGCCTTGATGTCCGCCTCATCCTCGCCAACGATCTGGTAGGTCTTCTCGCTGCCATCCTCTTCATCCGCCAGCACCACGGTGACGCCGAACACCACCTTGCCGGTGGCCGGCAGCGTGGTGACATCGATGACCTGAGCATTGGAGAGCTTCGATTCGATCTCGGCAATCCGGCCTTCGATGAAGCCCTGCTGTTCGCGAGCGGCATGATATTCGGCGTTCTCCTTGAGATCGCCGTGGGCCCTTGCCTCGGCAATGGCGTTGATCACTCGCGGGCGATCCTCGGTCTTCAGCCGATTGAGCTCGTCCCGCAGCTGTCCGGCACCGCGTACGGTCAACGGTGTCTTGCTCATGCCCTGGCCTCCTTGTGCAGGTCCTGAAGCGAGCGCACCTCCTCCGACTCGAGATAATCCAGTGCCTGGCCGGTTGCCCGTGCACCCGCGATCGTGGTCGTATAGCAGATCTTGTGATGCAGCGCCTCACGGCGGATCGAGAAGGAATCGGCGATGGCCTGCCGGCCTTCCGTGGTATTGATGATGAGGTCGATCTCGCCATTCTTGATGGCGTCCACGATATGCGGGCGGCCCTCGACCACCTTGTTGATCAGGTCGCAGTCGATACCGGCCTCGCGCAGTACGGTGGCCGTGCCACTGGTGGCCACCAGCTCGAAGCCCTTGCGGGCGAGGTCACGTCCGATGGCCGCCACCGCCGGCTTGTCGGCATCACGAACGCTGATGAACACGCGCCCGCCGCGCGGCAGCTCGACGCCGGCGGCGAGCTGTGACTTGGCATACGCCTCGCCGAAAACCGGCCCGATACCCATGACTTCGCCGGTGGACTTCATCTCCGGGCCCAGGATCGGATCCACCCCCGGGAACTTGATGAACGGGAACACCGCCTCCTTGACCGAGTAGCTCGGCGGCACTCGCTCGCGGGTACAGCCCTGGTCCGCCAGCGTCCGGCCCACCATGCAGCGTGCGGCGATCTTGGCCAGCGGCAGGCCCGTCGCCTTGGAGACGAAAGGGACCGTCCGCGAGGCACGGGGATTCACCTCGAGGACGAAGATCTCATCGCCCTTGATGGCGAACTGCGCATTCATTAGCCCCACCACGCCCAGGCGCAGCGCCATCTCGCGCATCTGGTCGCGCAGGCGATCGCCGACCTGGGGGGCCAGGCTGTAGGGCGGCAGGGAACAGGCGGAATCGCCCGAATGCACGCCCGCCTGTTCGATATGCTCCATGATCCCGCCAATCAGCACATCCCGACCATCGCAAATGGCATCCACGTCCACCTCGATGGCATCGTCGAGGAAACGGTCGAGCAGAACGGGGGACTCATTGGATACCTTCACCGCCTCGTTCATATACTGGGCGAGTTCCGATTCCTGGTAGACGATCTCCATCGCCCGGCCGCCGAGTACGTAGGAGGGCCGCACCACCAGCGGATAGCCGATCTCGCCGGCCAGCCGGAAGGCCTCATCGGCGCTGCTCGCCGTGCGATTGGGCGGCTGCTGCAGACCGGCGTCATTGATCAGCCCCTGGAAACGCTGACGATCCTCGGCAAGGTCGATGGAATCCGGTGTCGTCCCGATGATGGGCGCGCCAAAAGCCTCCAGGTCCCGGGCCAGCTTGAGCGGTGTCTGCCCGCCGTACTGGATGACAATGCCGTCGGGCTGCTCGGTCCTGACGATCTCGAGGACGTCTTCCAGCGTCAGGGGCTCGAAGTAGAGCCGATCGGAGGTGTCATAGTCGGTGGAGACCGTCTCCGGGTTGCAATTGACCATGATGGTCTCATAGCCGTCATCACGCAGCGCAAGGGCGGCATGGACACAACAGTAGTCGAACTCGATCCCCTGCCCGATCCGGTTCGGCCCACCGCCGAGAATCATGATCTTCCGGCGATCGGTCGGCTCGGCCTCGTCCTCCTCGTCGTAGGTGGAGTACATGTAGGCCGTGGCCGTCGCGAACTCCGCGGCGCAGGAGTCGACGCGCTTGTAGACCGGCCGGATGCCCTCGGCGTGTCGCCGCGCGCGCAGGGCATGCTCATCCACCCCGATCAGTCGCGCCAGCCGGGCATCGGAGAAACCGCAACGCTTGAGCTCACGCAACGGCTCGCCACCGAGGTCCGCCGATTCGGCGTTGGCCAGCGCCTGCTCGCGCTCCACCAGATCGCCGATCTGGGCGAGGAACCAGGGATCGATCCACGTATGGCCGAACAGACTGTCGAGGTCGAGACCGGCGCGAAAGCCATCCGCCACCCAGAGCAGCCGCTCGGGACCGGGCTGACGCAACTCCTGGACCACCCGATCCAGGGCCTCGGGACCCGGCGCCACCCGGGGATCCAGCCCCTCGAGCCCGTTCTCCAGACCGCGCAGCGCTTTCTGAAGGGACTCCTGGAAATTCCGGCCAATGGCCATGACCTCGCCGACGGACTTCATCTGCGTGGTCAGGACCGGCTTGGTGCGCATGAACTTCTCGAAGGTGAAGCGCGGTATCTTGGTGACGACGTAGTCTATGCTCGGCTCGAAGGAGGCCGGTGTCCGACCGCCGGTGATCTCGTTGCGCAGCTCGTCCAGGGTATAGCCGACCGCCAGCTTGGCGGCGACCTTGGCAATGGGAAAGCCGGTGGCCTTGGAGGCCAGCGCCGAGGATCGCGACACCCGCGGATTCATCTCGATGACCACCAGCCGCCCGTTATCCGGGTTGACGGCGAACTGCACATTGGAGCCGCCGGTCTCCACCCCGATCTCGCGCAGGACCGCCAGCGAGGCGTCGCGCATGATCTGGTATTCCTTGTCGGTGAGCGTCTGCGCCGGCGCCACCGTGATGGAATCCCCGGTGTGCACGCCCATCGGATCCAGATTCTCGATGGCGCAGATGATGATCGAGTTGTCGGCCCGATCACGCACCACCTCCATCTCGAACTCCTTCCAGCCGAGCACCGACTCCTCGATCAGCAACTCGTTGGTGGGCGAGAGATCCAGGCCACGCTCGCAGATTTCGACGAATTCCTCGGCGTTGTAGGCAATGCCGCCGCCGCTGCCGCCCAGCGTGAAAGACGGCCGGATAATGGTGGGGAAACCGATCTCCCGCTGCGCGACGTTGGCCTCCTCCATGGTGTGAGCGATGCGCGCCGCCGGGGTGTCCAGTCCGATGCGCGCCATGGCCTGACGGAAGGCCTCGCGGTCTTCCGCCATGTCGATGGCCGCCTTGGTGGCGCCGATCATATCGACGCCATAGCGCTCGAGGACCCCGTGACGATCGAGATCCAGGGCACAGTTGAGCGCGGTCTGTCCGCCCATGGTGGGCAGCACGACATCGGGCCGCTCGCGCTCGATGATGCTGGCGACCGTCCGCCACTGGATCGGCTCGATGTAGACCGCGTCGGCCATCTCCGGATCGGTCATGATCGTGGCCGGGTTGGAGTTGACCAGAATGACCCGATAACCCTCCTCGCGCAGGGCCTTGCAGGCCTGGGCGCCGGAGTAGTCGAACTCGCAGGCCTGACCGATGACGATCGGACCGGCGCCGATGATCAGGATGCTCTGGATGTCGGTGCGCTTGGGCATGTTGGTAAAACCACCTGGTGAGTCAGACCGCTTACTGCCGGGCGGCCATCAGATCGACAAAGCGTGAGAAAAGCGGAGCGACGTCATGTGGACCCGGACTGGCCTCCGGATGCCCCTGGAAACTGAACGCCGGAGCATCCGTGAGGTGGATACCCTGAAGCGTACCGTCGAACAGCGATCGGTTCATGACCCGGACATTCTCCGGAAGCGTGTCGGCATCGATGGCAAAACCGTGGTTCTGACTCGAGATCATCACCCGGCCAGTGTCGACATCCAGGACCGGATGGTTGGCGCCATGATGGCCGAACTTCATTTTCACGCTGCTCGCCCCGGCAGCGAGCCCGAGCAGCTGATGGCCAAGGCAGATACCGAACACCGGCACGGCCGCGGCGAGCAGGTGCTGCGTTGCCTCGATGGCGTAGCTGAGCGGTTCGGGATCGCCCGGGCCATTCGACAGGAACACGCCGTCCGGCTGCATCGCCAGCACGTCCTCCGCCGACGTCCGGGCCGGCACGACGGTCACCCGGCAACCACTGTCGACCAGCATCCGCAGGATATTGCGCTTGACGCCGAAATCGTAGGCCACCACATGCCAGGGCAGATCCGCATCGGACCGTGGCTCGCCCTCCTGCTCGTTGCGCTCCAGCGCCCAGGTTCCCAGACGCCACTCATACCGCTCGGGCGTGGACACCTCCTGGACGAGGTCGCGGCCGGTCAGCGTCGGATGGGCGCGGGCAACCGCCACCGCCTCCTCGGTATCCGGATGCTCGCCGGCGATAATGCAACCGTTCTGTGCACCCCTCTCGCGGAGCAGCCGGGTCAGCCGCCGGGTATCGATATCGCAGATCCCGACGATTCGGTGACGCGCCAGATAGTCGGGCAGCGTCTCCTCCGCACGCCAGTTGCTCATGCGGACCGGCGCATCCCGGATAATCAGGCCGGAGAGCCGGGGTCCCCCTGACTCCTCGTCCAGCTGATTGGCCCCGGTGTTGCCGATATGCGGATAGGTCAGCGTAACCATCTGGCCGAAATAGGAGGGATCGGTACAGATTTCCTGGTATCCGGTCATCGCCGTGTTGAAGCAGACCTCCCCGGCCGTCTGGCCACTGGCGCCGAGTGCCCGCCCCCTGAAAACCGAACCATCTTCGAGTGCCAGAATTGCCGTGTCGGTCACGCATTCACCCCATCTGCTCGCAAAAACGGGAGGGTTCCGCAGAAGCCCTCCCGTCGGCTGTCTCAACCGCGAAAGTGTACGCTCGAGCGCGTTCGGGTGTCCACTGGATGAACGAAGGCGACACAACCGCGCAGTCCCTTGCGCAGCCGAGCCCAAAGGGGCTAACGTTGTCGTTTTTGATCGCTGTCCGGCGATCCGTTAATCCGGTTTACACGAAATGAATGCGCTTTCCCTGCGCCAGTTGAACAAGACGTATCCTGGCGGCGTCATCGCGTTGCGGGACATCAATCTGGAAGTCATGCCCGGCGACTTTTTCGGCCTGCTCGGACCTAACGGCGCCGGCAAGACCACCATCATCGGCATCGTCTCGTCGCTCGTCCGCCCCAGCGCCGGCCACGTCAGCGTTTTCGGCCACGACATCATCGAAGATCCGTGGGAAGCAAAGTCGAATATCGGTCTGGTGCCGCAGGAGTTCAACTTCAATCAGTTCGAGACGGTCAGCCAGATCGTGATCAATCAGGCGGGCTATTACGGCATCGACCGCCATACCGCGCAGGAGCGAGCGGAGCGGTATCTGCGCGAACTCGACCTCTGGGGCAAGCGCGATGCCACGTCGCGCTCGCTCTCCGGTGGCATGAAGCGGCGCCTGATGATCGCCCGCGCCCTCATTCACGAACCGCGGCTGTTGATCCTCGACGAGCCGACGGCGGGCGTCGACATCGAGCTCCGCCGGTCCATGTGGGCATTCCTGCGGCAGATGAACGAGCGGGGCACCACCATCATCCTCACCACGCATTATCTGGAGGAGGCCGAGTCCCTGTGCCGCAGCATCGGCATTATTGATGGCGGGCGGATCATCGAGAACACCGACGTCCGCTCGCTGCTTGCCAAACTCAAGAGCCAGAGCTTCCTGCTCGACATCGCCTCGCCGGTGGGCAGCCTGCCGGATTTCCGGGACTTCTATGTGGTGCCGGTCGATGAGCGCACCATCGAGGTGGAGGTGCGTGGCGACCAGACCCTGACCGATCTGTTCACCCAGCTGAATGCGACCGGCGTTCAGGTCACCAGCATGAAGAACAAGTCCAACCGCCTCGAGGAGCTCTTCGTCCGCATGCTCGGCGATCGCAAGCGCGACGCCCAGCCAGAGACCGCATGACATGGCAGCACTCTATCCCGCTTACCCGCGGCAGACCCTGACCGCCCTGCAGACGCTGGCCTGGAAGGAGACCCACCGCTACCTGCGGATCTGGGTGCAGACGCTTGTGCCACCCGCCATCACCATGACGCTGTATTTCATTATCTTCGGCAGTCTCATCGGCTCACGCGTCGGTCCGATGGACGGCTACAGCTTCATGGAGTACATCGCCCCGGGCATCATCATGATGTCGGTGATCACCAACTCGTACACCAACGTCGTCTCGTCGTTCTTCGGCGCGAAATTCCAGCGCCACATCGAGGAACTGCTGGTTTCACCCACGCCCAATTACGTCATTCTCGCCGGCTATGTGGCCGGCGGTGTCGGCCGTGGACTGTTCACCGGCCTGATCGTGACCATCATCGCGACCTTTTTCGCCGATCTGCAGATCCACAATATCCCCGTGACCATTTCGGTGGTTTTCCTGACCGCCGTGCTGTTCTCCATCGGCGGCTTCATCAACGGGGTTTTCGCGAAGAAGTTCGATGACATCGCCATTGTCCCCACCTTCATACTCACGCCACTGACCTATCTCGGCGGCGTGTTCTATTCCATCTCCATGCTGCCGGATTTCTGGCAGACACTCTCGATGGCGAATCCGATTCTGTATATGGTCAATGCCTTCCGTTATGGCATCCTCGGCAGCTCGGATATACCTCTCGCGACAGCCTATACGCTGATCCTCGGCTTCATTGCCGCCGGTACCGCACTCAGCCTCTGGCTGCTGCGCCGGGGCACCGGGCTCCGCAGCTGACAGAGCAACAAGAATGAATCTGGAACGTACGCCGCTTCTGACCGATCTCTACGAACTCACCATGCTCCAGACTTACTACGAGCACGGGATGACGGAAGATGCGGTCTTCGAGCTCTTCATGCGCGAGTCGGCGCAACGGGGATTTTTCGTCGCCGCTGGACTGCAGCAGGGCCTGGACTGGCTGGAGCAGATGCAATTCAAGCCGCAAGAGCTCGAGTGGATGCGGCAGACCGGTCTGTTCTCGGACACGTTCGTCGATCGCATGGCGGACTTTCGCTTTACCGGTCGGGTACTCGCGCTTGATGAGGGCTCGGTCTTCTTCGCGGAGGAACCGCTGGTCCAGATCGTCGCCCCGCTGCCGGAGGCGCAGCTCATCGAATCGCGGCTGATGAATATCCTCCACTACCAGACGCTGATCGCGAGCAAGGCGGCCCGCTGTCGGCTTGCCGCCGGCGAGACGCCGGTCATCGATTTCGGCATGCGCCGGGCCCACGGCGGGGAGGCGGGAACCTGGGCCGCCCGCGCCTGCTACATGGCCGGCTTTGCCGCCACCGCCACCTGCCTGGGGAGCGCCCGCTACGGGATCCCGCCCACCGGAACAATGGCTCATGCGTTCGTACTGGCCCACGACAGCGAAATCGAGGCGTTCGAGCGCTTTTCCCGCAGTCACCCGGATAACGTGGTGTTGCTGATTGACACCTATGACGTGCGCCGCGGCGCTGAACGCGTGGTCGAAGTTGCCGGCCGTCTGGCCGACGAAGGCATCCCCGTCCACGGCGTACGGATCGACAGCGGCGACCTCGCCGCCAACGCCCGCATGACACGGGAGATCCTCGATAACGGCGGACTCGGCGACACGCGGATCATTGTCAGTGGCGGGCTTGATGAATACCGCATCGAATCGCTGCTTTCCGGGGATGTGCCCATTGATGGCGTGGGCGTTGGATCCAATGTCGATACCTCGGCCGACGTCCCATTCCTGGATTCGGCCTACAAGCTGCACTATTTCCGGGACAAGCCGCGGGGCAAGCATTCGAAGGGCAAGACGGATCTGCCCGGGCGCAAACAGATATTCCGGCAATTCGACGCCAGCGGTGCGATGACCGGGGATACCCTTGGACTCATGAGCGAATCACTCGGCGGCGAGCCCTTGCTGAAGGAGGTCATGGCGGCGGGCCGGCAAGTCGGCGATACCGGCGCCACTGATCTGGAGCAGGCCCGAAACCGCTGCACCACGCAGCTGTCACTGCTTCCGCAGGATGTCTGCGCGCTCCGGAAGCCCGCACAATACCCGGTGAAGCTCTCGGAGGGACTCAAGAGTCTGCAAGCCGAGCTGGCAGCCCGCCACTAGAACCGAGGCAGGCTGCCGGGAACGGGAGATTCAGTCGACCCGGAGTTCCTCCAGGGACCGGCCGCTTGCCTCCCACTCCTTTACCCAGCCCGGCTTGCGGCCACGACCCGACCAGGTCTTGCCCGAGTCGCTCGGGTGCTGGAAGCGGACCTTGCCCTTGGCACGTGCCTTGGCAGGCTGGCCGCCGACGAGATCGCTCAGGGTAAAGCCGTACCGCTCCGCTACCTGCTTGAGTTCCTGCTGCGCTTTCCTGGCATCTTCCTTGCGCCGACCCTGCACTTCCCGGTCGATATCTTTCTTTAGCTGATTCAGCTCTTCGGTCGTGTAATTGGAAAGATCCATAGGTTCCTCTTCAAATACTCATTGATCGCCTTTTCACGCACAACAATATAATCCATAACGCAACGGAAAACAGCCCCATTCACTACCGTTCGTGATATTTAAAGGGTTTCTCGGGGCGTCTGTTAATGACGAAGGAATGGTATAATTCAGCCTTTTGAATAAGAGGCTACGCAATGCCGTCCGCCCTCTCTGCAACACCGGCCGTTCTGACCGTTGAACTCGACCCCGCGGGCATCATGCAGACGCGCCCTCCGGAGCCACTGAGCCGCGACAGTGCAGAATTGCTTGCCGCGCCAATCGCCGACGACCTGCGGCGAATCATCGGCGAGGAAATCGCCGAGGCGGGTCTGGTCATGCCGGCCGCACTGTACGACCTCACGGAAATACTCCGGCCCGGGCTGCCCATGGTCGAGGCGTTGCTGGATATCTACCGCGGCAGCCTGCGCGGGGGCCCTTTCCAGCCGCAACTGCTCTCTCTGGGCAGCAGTGGCGGCCGATTCCCGGAATCGGCACTCGCCCCGCTCCGCCGGCCCGGTTCCGGTCCCCTCCTGGCCATTCCATTTGCACTGGTAGCGCCCGGTGAACAACTCGATGCGCTGCGCCGAAAACTGGAGAGCACCCTCCTGGAAAAAGGCCGGGCGGGACTCGCCACCGATCGCGCATTGCGGCAGTTAATGGGTGTCGAGCCGGTTCATCTGAGCTATGCGACATTCCACGATCTTTCGGCATTGCTCAAGGTGCAGCTGGAACATGCCGAATTCGGCGGACTATGGCAATTGATCGAGGCTGCCTTGTACCGCCCGGACGGCGTCGAGCAGATCGAGCTCGAGCCAGGAAACCGTTTCATGGGTCGTGACGGTGCGGTCTGGACACCCTGGATGACGTTCGATGAATGGGCCTCCCGCAATGCAGCGGACGTGGACACCAGCGTCGAGGGCTACGGGCGCTGGGTCCGGATGCAGAGACAGTACATGGCCGGCCTGCAGAGCCATGGCATCCAGGTAACGGCCACGGCACCGGCAAAGGGCACAGCGGCGGCCGACCCGGAGGTCGCCCTTTCCATCGCCCAGGCGCACGCAATCGAGGCCGGACGGCCGTGGTATCGCCAGCCCATCATCGACCAGGCGGGCGTGACCTCGGCGGCGGTGGTCACGGTCACGGAACAGGCTACCCGTGAACTTGGCCCGGTGGCCTACACGGCGCTGGTTCAGGCAGCGGATGGCCAACTCCTGACCCTGGCCCATGACTACCCGGTCCATCCGGATGGGATGCAGGCCATTCTCGATCATTGGGCGGAGCAGGCGCACTCGCTGGGCGCCGCCTGGCAAGTGGAGCGTCCGGGCCGCATGGTCGCCGGTGGTGAACCCGCGCAGCTCCAGCCCTGGCTCGATTATCAGGGCCGAGCCTGATCAGGGATTGAGGAGCGTCCAATCCCAGCTGCCGTTCTCATCGCGAGAGTACCGCTCGCGGTCGTGCAGCCGACCTTCACGGCCCTGCCAGAATTCGATCATGTCAGGGCAAACGCGATAGCCCATCCAGTGCGGGGGCCGCGTCACCGGCCTATCGGCAAACCGGGCCTCGACCTCGGCGACCCGTGCATCGAAGGCCTCGCGCCCGGCCAGGGGCTCGGACTGCTGCGAGGCCCAGGCGCCAATCTGGCTGAGGCGCGGGCGGCTGGCAAAATACGCATCCGCCTCGACGTCACTCACCGGCTGTACCGCGCCCTCGATCATCACCTGGCGCATCAGCGGCGCCCAGAAGAACGTCAGCGCCGCCCGGGCGTTGGCGGCGAGTTGGCGGCCCTTTCGACTGAGGCTGTTGGTGTAGAAAACGAAACCATCCTCATCCACCTGCTTGAGCAATACTGTGCGCGCACTCGGCCGCCCGCTCGCAGTGGCCGTGGCAAGCGTCATCGCCGTCGGCTCTGGAATGCCTTCTGTCTCCCCGGCGAGGTCGAGCCACTCATTGAAGCGCGCAACCGCGGTCTCATACTGCCCCATCATCATTCGTCTCCCTTGTGTCCATCGGCTCGACCGTGAGGGTCAGGCCGTCGATTGCGGTGACTCGCACCCGGTCTCCCGCCTCCAGCGGCGTGTCACATCTCGCCCGCCAGCGCTCGCCCTCCACCCGGACCCGCAGCGCCGGGCGGGTTGCCACCACCTCGCCCTGCTCCCCCTGCATATGGGCCCGCCCGGCAACACCGCGTCGCCGGAAGGCCCGCAGCGCGAGCATCGCCGTGCCCATGAAGATCACCAGGCTGGCTGCTGTCACGCCGGCCACCAGGAGCATCGAGAGCTCGAACCCCGGCCCCTCGGTATCGAAAAGCAGCAGCGACCCGAGCCCGAAGGCAAGCACTCCTCCGACGCCCAGGGCACCGAAGGACGGCGCAAGGGCCTCGCCCAGCATGAACAGGACGCCCAGCGCGATCAAACCGAGACCGGCGTAGTTGACCGGCAACGCCTGCAGGGCGAAGAGCGCCAGAAGCAGGGAGATGCCCCCGATGACTCCGGGGACCAGTGTACCCGGATTGGCCAGTTCGAAGATCAGTCCGTAAATCCCGACCAGCAGGAGAATATAGGCCACGTTCGGGTTGGTGATGACGGCCAGCAATTCATGCCGCCAGTCCGGCGCGCGCTCGTCAATCACGGCGTCCGTAAGCCGGAGTGGCTCGGCGCTGTCCTGCAGGAGACGGCGGCCATCGACGGCATCGAGTATCGCGCCGGTGTTCATCGCCACCTGATCGATGACCCCCTCGCGGTACGCGGCCTCCGCGGAGAGGCTCACGGATTCCCGGACGGCACGTTCCGCCCATTCGGCATTGCGCCCGCGAAGCTCGGCCAGCGCCCGGATATACGCCACGGCATCGTTGATCCGTTTGCGCTCCGTGGCCGACGCGCCGCCACCGGATTGATCGCCGGGGGCCTCACCGGATTCGGGCGCCCCGCCTCCGTCTGGATCACGCCCTCCACGATCGGGATTCCCGGGCATACCGCCGACCTGCACCGGCGTCGCGGCACCGAGGTTCGTGCCCGGCGCCATGGCGGCCCAATGAGTGGCATAGAGTATGTACGTCCCGGCGCTGGCCGCGCGAGCGCCCGATGGCGCGACATAGCCGATAACGGGCACGGGAGAGGCGAGCACCGCCTTGATGATGTCGCGCATGGACTGGTCGAGGCCGCCCGGCGTGTCCATCTGCAGGATAACGGCCGACGCGGACTCCGCCTCGGCCGCCTCGAGCCCCTGGACGACGTATTGCGCCGTCGCCGGCCCGATCGCCCCGTCAATGGTGAGGCGATGGACCGTCTGGCCGCTGGCGCCGGTCACCACCAGTGACAGCACCAGAAAGAGTAACCCGCGCATCATGCCTGTCAGATCGCAGGCCCGGTGAGCAGGTTCCCGGTTCAGCCCTCCAGGGCGTTAATGATGCGCTGCCGAACGATGTCGATATCACCCTCGCCATCGACACAGACATACCGGGGCGCATCCGGACCGCCGCGCCCGGCGAGCGACTGGTAGTACTCGACCAGCGGGCTGGTCTGCTCGTGATAGACGGCCAGGCGCTGGCGCACCGTAACGGGCTGGTCATCCTCGCGCTGCACGAGTGGCTCGCCGGTGACGTCATCCTTGCCTTCGACTTTGGGTGGGGCGTTCTCCAGATGGTAGACCCGTCCGGAATCGGGATGGACCCGGCGCCCGGCCATGCGCGAGACGATGGCCTCGTCATCAACCCTGATCTCGACGACGGCATCGATGGGGACGCCCGCCTCCTTCAGTGCATCCGCCTGGGCGATGGTGCGCGGAAACCCGTCGAAGAGGAAGCCGTTGGCGCAGTCGGGCTGCTCAATACGCTCCTTGACCAGGCCGATGATGATGTCATCGGAGACCAGTTCGCCGGCGTCCATGACGGCCTTGGCGGCCTTGCCGAGCTCGGTGCCCGCCTTGACCGCCGCCCTCAGCATATCGCCGGTGGAAATCTGCGGGATGCCGTAGGCTTCGCAGAGCCCGGCGGCCTGGGTTCCCTTGCCGGCCCCGGGCGGGCCCAGAAGTATCATGCGCATGGCTCTCCTCCTAGTTGCCTTGCTCGATGGTCAGGGCGCGCAGTCTACCGCCCAGGTCCAGGACATACAGCCTGTCTTCCTCGACCAGCGGTACCGCCGCGATGCCAGTCCTGCCAACCTCGTAACGGGCGGTCAGTCTGCCATCACGAATATCAATCCAGTAGAGCCAGCCATCGGAGCCGGCGACGACCAGCTGATCGCCATAGCGGACCGGCGCAGTCAGCCGGATCCCGGACAGTGCATCGACCCGCCAGACCGATGCGCCATTACGACGGTCGAAAGCCCAGATACGCCCCTGCGCGTCGGTGGCGTAGATATTGCTGTCATCCACGCTCAGCCCGCCCAGCACGGAGACATCCCTTGCCCAGGCCACCTGTCCGTTGGCGAGAGCCAGGCCGGTGAGCCGACCCTGATAGGTACCCGCGAACAGTTCACGGCCACTCACCACCGGATCGGCGTCGAGATCGATCATGCGCTCGAGATCGGTTCGGCCCTCCGGGACGGCGACCGTCGCCTCCCAGACGGGATTGCCGGTCGCCAGATCGAGCGCGCTCAGTCGTCCGTTGTCGAATCCGGCCACGACCCCGCCATTGACCAGCACCGGCGCCGAGTGACCGCGCAGGCTGAGTGCCGGGACATTGCGCCGGTACAGCCACCGCTGGTCGCCACTGGAGGCATCCAGCGCGAACACGCCACCATCCGCGGTCCGCACGACGACACTGCCCTGACCGACCGCCGGCGGGGCAAGCACCTCGCTGCTGACCCGGGCCCGCCAGTTGAGCTCGCCGGTCTCGGCATCCAGCAACAGCACATCGGCATTGGCGGTCCCCACGGCGACGGCATTCTCACCGGCACCCACGGCACCGGCGATCTCCACATCCAGCGCCTGCCGCCAGAGGGAGTCACCGCTGCCGGCATCGAAGGCCGCTACTTCGCCATCCGAGGAGGCCGCGAAGAGTCGATTGTCGAGCGCGGCGAGTTCGAGGCGGTGATAGGGCACGGAGGCGGGGCCGATCTGCACCTGCCAGTTTTCCGTGACCTGTGCCTCGGGCACCGGCGAATCCAGTGCCGGCGGATCCTCGGCCCGGATGAGCGAGTTGCCACCACAACCGGCAATGACCAGTGCGGCCGAGGCAACGATGGCTCTCGCGGTCATGCGCCCTTTCATGATGCCGGCGCTCCACCGAGGTCGAAGAGCTTGATCTCCAGCAGCGAACGGCGCTGACCGCCGGTCTCCTCCAGTGCCTGGCGGTAGGCATCAATCGCGGCATCCGTGTTGCCCAGGGCAGCCTCCAGATCACCCTGCAATTCCAGGTACCGTGGGCGCAGGGGGCCTTCCGGTGGCGGTTCAAGGGCCATCAGGGCCGACTGATCGTCGCCCGCCGCGCTGAGTGCCTCGGCCTGGCGTAACCGCGCGACCACCGCCAGCGGACTCCCGGGTTGGTTGGCCGGAATCCAGCCAAGGCTGTCCGCGGCCGCGCCGGCTTCGTCCGCGGAGAATTCCGCCGTCGCCACCGCGAGCGTTGCCATTGCCGCATAGGGACTGTCCGCGTGCCCCTCGCGAAGCACCTCCAGGCGGTTGGCCGCTGCCTCCCGATCGCCGGCATTGAGCGACGCCAGTATGGCGGCATAGTCCGACGCCGCCGCGGCCATTTGCCGATCCTGCCAGGCTCCCCACTGCTGCCAGCCGATGACCACGGCCAGCGCGACGGCCACCGTCACGATGACCGTGCGGCCGTACCGTTGCCACCAGGCGCGGATGGCCTCGAGTTGTTCTTCGTCGTCGTATGCCACGGGTTAATGCCGTCCTGCTCAGGTTGATTCCAACGTGGAGAGTATCTCCGGCAGCCGCTCGATCGCCACTGCATACTGCTCCGCGTCGCCACGCAAGTCCTTGATGGTGATCTCTCCGGCGGCGGTTTCCTCGGCACCCCGGATAAGCGCCAGCGCGGCGCCACTTCGGTCGGCGCGGCGCAACTGGCTTTTCATCGACCCGCCGCCGATGGGCAACTGCAGTCGCAGCCAGGGGAGCCGGTCACGCAGTCTTTCCGCCAGGGCCACGATGTCGGCCTGCTGATTCTCATCCGCTGCGACCAGTGCCGCATGCGCCGGCGGCGCGGCAGGCGCACTGCCCGCCGCCTCCACCAGGGCCACCAGCCGCTCCAGCCCCGCCGCGAAGCCGATGGCCGGGGTGGGACGCCCACCGATCATTTCCACCAGGATGTCATAGCGCCCGCCGGCCAGCACGGTTCCCTGCGCACCCAGACTGTCGCTGATCCACTCGAACACGGTGCCACCGTAGTAGTCGAGTCCACGCACCAACCGGCTGTTGACGACATAGGGCTGGCCCGCCGCATCGAGCATCGAGCGCAGGTCCTGGAAATGCTGTCGGGAGGTCTCGTCGAGGTAGTCTGCAAGGTCCGGCGCCGTCCGGATCACATCGGCCATCTGCGGGTTCTTGGTATCGAGGATGCGCAGCGGATTGGTATGCAGTCGGCGCCGGGCGTCGTCATCGAGCCAGCCCTCGTGCGCCTGGAGATGCTCGATCAGCGCGGCTCGATAGCGCCGGCGCGCCTCGATGATGCCCAGGTTGTTGAGCTCCAGCCGCAGCCCGTCGATACCGAGGGCACGGAGAATCCGCCCCGAGAGGAGGATGAGCTCGGCGTCCAGATCCGGACCGGGGGCACCGAACGCTTCCGCCCCCACCTGGTGAAACTGCCGGTATCGTCCTTTCTGGGGACGCTCATGGCGGAACATGGGCCCCGCATACCAGAGCCGCGGTCGCGCATTGTGCAGCAGACCGCGCTGCAGGGCAGCCCGGACGCAGCCGGCCGTTCCTTCCGGTCGCAGCGTCAGGCTGTCGCCGTTGCGGTCGGTGAAGGTATACATCTCCTTCTCGACGATATCGGTCACCTCACCGATGGACCGTGAGAAGAGCTCCGTCTTCTCCACGATCGGCAGGCGTATCTCCGCATAACCGTAGCGCTCGAGTTCGTGACGGAAGGTGTCTTCGACAAACCGCCAGATCGGGCCCTCGTCGGGGAGGACGTCACCAAAACCGCGAATGTTCTGAATCGAGGTACTCAAGCTTTCCCCGTTAGATTGAGATCATGACCAGGCGGATCCTTTCAGGAACCACCCAGCGTAAAACGCGCCACATTACCCCGCGCATACTGTTCGAGGTCGACTTCCTCATCACCGTACCTGAGCGTGACGTTGCGCGTGTTGCCGATGACAATATCGAATGGCGCCCTGCCCGTCAGGCGCTCCTCACCCGGCTCGGCCATCCCGAAGAGCAGCCGCTCGCCACGGTCATCGGTGACTTCCATCCAGGAATCGCCGCTGAAGCGGAAAACCAGTTGATCCGGCTCCGCCGCCGGGGCTTCGGGCACCACAGCCGGGGATTCCTCGCCGGAGGCCCGGTCGCCGGACACGTCCGCGGCCCCCTCATCCGTCTCTGCCATTGCGCCCGTGGCGGGCGACGGCTCGACCTCGGGGGCAGCGAGCGCCGTCCCGGACGCCGACTCCATGGCTTCAGCAGCGGGTTCCGGTGAGCCGGTCCCGGTGGATGGCGTGTCCGACGGGGCCTGCGTCATCGACCCGTCATCCGACGCCGGGTCCGTTGCCGGATCCGGCGTCGGTGCCATGGACGTATCCGCCGGAGACGCGTTCTGCGCCGCGCTGTCGGCAGCTGCGGCCCCGGTCTGCTCATCCGCCGGGGCAATGAAGGGAATGGAGAGTTCCGAGCGCGACAGCCACCAGCCGGCGGCAACCACACCCGCAATCAGCAGGGCAAGACCAAGCGCCAGCCCGAGGAACCCCGGGCCGCGACTCACCGGTCGTGGCGTGCGCGTGTCACCCGCCTCGGCGCCGGCATGGGCCTTGAGCGGATTCTCGCTGTCGGTGATCCCGGCCTCGGCCAGGCGGTTGATCACCGGCTCGGGGTCGAGCTCCAGCAGGTGGCAGTAGGCGCGAAGATATCCGCGCACAAAGGTGAGCGGCGGCAGCGCATCGAAGTCATCGGCCTCCAGCTGCTCCACCGTGCGGCGGTCGAGATGCAGGGCCTCGGCCACCTGGTCAACGGTCATATCCCGCCGCAGACGCGCATCCCGGACGAGCCGACCCGGTCCGACCATCTGTCTGCCGGCGTTACTGGTATCGCCGCTGCGCTGTTGCTCCGTCATCGAGATATCACTCCGTCAAGCGTGCGGCCTGCTCGGATGCGGGATATCGTTCCCTGAGCCGCCGGGCAAGCTGCCCGTGACGGTCCGCATCATCAGCGGCTCTGGCGACCCGCACCCCCAGCCAGAGCAGCGATGGGGTTTCCTCCGCCATCGCAGTGTAGCGCGAAAACCACTGTTGTGCGGCATCGACCCGGTCCTGCGCAAGGCTCCATTCGGTCATGCCCCGCAGCGCCGGCGGGTGGTCGGGCTGCAGCGAAAGCGCATGACGCCAGTAGGATGCCGCCTCGGTGCCCTCGCCGGCGTCACTCAGGCAACGGGCCGCGTTGCTCAACGCCATCACACGTCGTGGATAGAGCGGATTGGCCGCCGCCATGTCCCACAGGTCGAGTGCCCGACGCACACGGCCGCTACCGCACAGGAAGGCCGCATAGTTATTGAGCGCGGGGCCGTTTTCGCGATCCAGGGACAGGGCCTGACGAAAGTGCGACTCCGCGGCCGCCGGCTCATCGAGCCGTGCCCGGACTTCCGCGGCCACCAGATGCGCGTCGATCAGCGCTGGATCCTGACCCAGGGCCCTTTCGATTTTCTCCAGCGCGAGGCCGAGCGCACCATTGCGTAGATGATGGGTAGCAATATCGGTATTGGCCCGGGCGGCCCGGACGGAGTCGTCATCGCTGAGGGGCGCATCCTGCCGGACCGCGCACCCGGCCAATAGCACAGCGGCGAGGACAACCGACCAGACGCGCATCAGGCGGATGCCGTTGTGGTCCCGCGTTTGCCCTGGTTGCGACGGTTGATGACCTGACCCACCAGCTGGCCGCAAGCCCCATCGATATCCTGCCCCCGCGTGCGTCGGACCGTGGTGATGAAACCGGCACGCTGGAGTGTATCGGCGAAGCGCCGGATGCGCTCCCTCGGCGATGCCTCGTAGCGGGTGCCCGGAAACGGATTGAACGGGATGAGGTTGATCTTGGAGGGGATATTGCCCAGCAGGTCGACCAGTTGCCGGGCATGTTCCTGGCCGTCATTCACGCCATCCAGCATCACGTACTCCCAGTAGATGCAGTGATGCGGCGTATTGCCAATGTAGTGTTCGCAGGCCGGCAGCAGCTCCCGCAGCGGGTACTTCCGATTGATGGGAACGATCTCGTCGCGCAGCGCGTCGTTGGGAGCGTGCAGTGAGACGGCAAGGCTGATGTTACTGACATCCGCCAGCCGGTAGAGCGCCGGCACCAGCCCCACCGTGGACAGCGTGACCCGCCGCCGCGACAGCGCCCAAGCATAGGGATCCACCATCAGGTTGGTGGCAGCCACCACGTTGCGGAAGTTCGCCAGCGGCTCGCCCATGCCCATCATGACCACATTGGTGACCCGGCGGCCACGACCCTCTTGTTCCAGGGCCTGAGTGGCAAAGTGTAGCTGCCCGATGATCTCCGCCGCGGTCAGATTCCGATTGAAGCCCTGTTTGCCGGTGGAACAGAACCCGCAGTCCAGCGCACAACCCACCTGAGAGGACACGCATAGCGTCCCCCGTCCGCGTTCCGGGATGTAGACGGTCTCCACCGCCTGGCCGCTCTCCAGCGCCAGCAGCCACTTGCGGGTCCCGTCCGCGGACTCGCGATCGAAAACCGCCTGCGGCACGCGCAACTCCGAGAGATCCGCCAGCTTCCCCCTGAAACCCTTGGCCAGGTCCGTCATGGCGTCGAAGTCGAACACGCGCCGCTGGTGAAGCCACTGCCGTAGCTGCTTACTGCGGAAAGGCTTCTCGTCAAGCTCCTGAAGCAGGCCATGCAGGCCCGCCTCGTCCAGACCCAGCAGGTTGACCCGACCGGAGCGGGTCAGCGGACGATCTTCAGCCGCGGCTGTGGAGCTCATCATCACCAAAAAAGAAAGCGATTTCATCGCGGGCCGTCTCCGGCGCGTCGGAACCATGGACCGCATTCGCGTCGAGGGTCTCGGCAAGGTCGTGGCGGATGGTGCCCGCCGTCGCCTCGGCCGGGTTGGTGGCGCCCATGATCTCGCGATTCTTGCGAATGGCGTCTTCACCCTCGAGCACCTGCACCATCACCGGCCCGGAGGTCATGAACTTCACCAGATCGCCGAAGAACGGACGCTCCCGGTGCACCGCGTAGAAACCCTCCGCCTGCTCCTGGCTCAGATGCAGCATACGCGCGGCGATGATCTGCAGACCTGCGGTCTCGAAGCGGTTGTAGATGTCGCCGATGTGGTTGCCGGCGACGGCATCCGGTTTGACGATGGAAAGCGTGCGCTCGACGGCCATTGATCAACTCCTGCTGGGGGACCGGCGTCAGCGCCGGCCCGACAATACAAAACCCACCCGCCATGGCGCAGTGGGCCCGGAAAATCGCCCGATAGTCTACCCAGCCACCGGAATGCCGGCAATCACTGCACCGAGAAGCTCTCGCCGCAACCGCACTCGGCCGTCACGTTGGGGTTGCGGAAACTGAAGTGCTCGTTGAGGCCCTCTCTGACGAAGTCCACTTCCATGCCTTCCAGGAACGGCAGGCTCTTTCGATCAATCACCACCGAGACACCGTGCTGCTCGACCAGGGTATCGTCGTCACCCACGGCATCGGCGTAGTCCACGGTGTACATGAAACCCGAGCAACCGGATGTCCGAACACCCAGACGCAGCCCCATGCCACTGCCATGGCGCGTCAGTGCGTCGCGGATGTGATCGGCGGCCCGTACCGTCAGCTGTATCGTCATATCTCGCTCCCACCTTCTCCGGCGGCGACTGCGGTCAGCGCTGACCGCAGTGCATCCTCAATGCAAAGTCCTTCGCCTCGAGCCTCGTCCGGCATCCCGGCCTGCCCGGCGAGCCACAGCCCGGTGACCGCCTCGGCGGCCTTGACCGACCGGCCCGCGAGCCAGTCCGCCAGCCATGCAGCGGCCCTCATGGCCTCCGGCCCCGCGAACACCTCGAAGCGCGCCTCGCGGATACCGCCCGGCCCTGCTGACAGCCAGCAATCAACACGACAGCCGTCGGCGACCCGTCCCGCCGCGCCGTGGATCCAGCCCTGCGCCGCCCCGGGGGCTCCAAGGCTCTCCGCATTCCAAGGCTCCAGCTTCATGTCCATCGTTTCAAGCCATTCTCAGCGGGGTTGTGACGCCGTAGACATTTTCGATGGACTCGCCCGCCTGAAGTTCACGCCACACGGGTGATATGGCCCGCAGGCGTCGGACCCGCTCGGCCACTCGCTCCGCCACACTGTCAATATCGCGCTCGGTGGTGAAGCGTCCGAGGCTGAAACGCACCGAGGCATGGGCCAGCGCATCCGGCCGCCCCATCGCCCGGAGGACATGGGAGGGCCCGCCCCGGCTATTGCAGGCCGACCCGAAACCCACCGACAGATCGGCCAGCGCAGCGCGCAGGGCCGCGCCCTGGACACCCGCGAATGATGCGTTGAGGACATGCGCCGAGCCGTCACCGCGGCCATTGATCACGACACCACCGAGCGCCTCCAGGTGCTGCCGAAGCCGCTGCTGGAGACCACGCTGACGCACCCGCTCATCATGGTCATTCCGTATCTGCAGGGCCTCACCCATGCCCGCGATCAACGGCACCGGCAGCGTCCCCGGCCGCATGCCCCGCTGCTGGCCACCACCCTGCAACAGCGGCTCCAGACGCAGGGCCGGCCGGTAGCAGAGCGCCCCGATGCCCTTCGGCCCACAGAATTTGTGGGCGGACAGCGAAACCATATCGGCATGACGATAGAGCCCATTGTCGGGCAGATGACCGACGGCCTGGGCCGCGTCCAGGTGAAGCCGTGCACCCACGGCATGAATCGCGGCGGCCAGGGGCTCGATATTCTGGATAACGCCGGTCTCGTTGTTCACCGGGGCAATCGAGACCAGCGCAACCTCGTCATCAAGCGCGCGCTCCAGCGTATTCACCTCGAGAAGGCCATCGCCGGATACCGGCAGCGTCTCCACCCGCATACCCGCGGCGCCTGCCACCCGGGCGGCTGCCAGGACCGCCGAGTGCTCGGTCGCTACCACCAGTAATCGGCGCCGCGGGCTATCCCGCCGATCGAGCGCCCGTGCAAGGCCGGCGATCGCCAGGTTGTCGGCCTCGGTGGCACCGCTGGTCCAGATCACCCGAAAACCCGGGTCGTCCAGCAGGCCAAGCACCTGCTGGGCGGCGTCATCAACGGCCGCGGCCGCGGCATGGCCGGCGGGATGGTCGCTACCGGGGTTGGCGAAAAACCCGTCCGGCCCCTCGAACCGGGCCATGAACCGGGAGACCCGGGGGTCAACGGGGGTCGTTGCCGCGTAGTCGAGGTAGGGAGTCATGAGCATCCCCGTTCAGCGTTCGGAGCCCGAGGCCTGATCCCGTCCGCTGTCATCCTGCATGCCACAATCCTCGATATCGGGGATCCGGCTGTCATTGACCTCCGCGCCCAACGCCCGGAGGGCACTGCACATCTCCTGCAGTCGCGCGTCGGTGTAATGCACATGATCGAGAATCGCGTTAATGGCATTCGCCACCGGATCGGGCATGTCCCGTGTCGCACCATAGGCCTCGAAGCCGATACGCCGGGCCGTTTCCGCACGGCGCTGATCGGCTTCGGTGCATGGCGTCTCCTCGCGGGCGATCCGGGCCACCCGGGCCGGGATACCGACCATCGTGGCATGCTCCGGCACATCCTTGACCACGACGGCATTGGAGCCGATGCGCGCGCCCTCGCCCACTTCGATGGGGCCGAGCACCTTGGCACCGGCGCCCACCACGACATCGTTGCGCAGGGTCGGATGCCGTTTACCCCCCTCCCAGGAGGTACCGCCAAGGGTCACCCCCTGATAGAGCGTGCAGTCATCGCCCACTTCCGCCGTCTCGCCGATGACAATGCCGAGGCCGTGATCGATGAAAAACCGCCGCCCGATTTTCGCCCCCGGATGAATCTCGATCCCGGTCAACCAGCGGGCAATCAGCGAGAAGAACCGGGCCAGCCAGCGCAGGCCATGGCGCCACAGCCAGTGATTCATGCGATGCAGGATAAGCGCATGGACACCGGGATAACTGGTCAGCACCTCGAAATGGTTTCGCGCCGCCGGATCGCGGTCGAAAACACAGCTGACATCTTCGCGAAGACGCTGAAACATAAGCAAAGTATACGCACCCCTCGCTTGCGGCAGCCAGCAGAACGGCTACGGAAGAACGCGCTTGAGTATCCCGCGCAGCAAATCCACTTCGTCAACGGTGGGCCTCGCCCGGTTGATGAAGTTACGCAGCCTTCGCAGCATGACCTCGCGGGGCGCGCGCGCCGCATAGCCACTGTGGTCCGCCAGCCGTTCCATCTGCCGGTGCAGCCCCTCGAGATGGGCACCCGTGGCCAGCTTTTCTGTCGCCTCACGGGTGAGCATGGCGCGGTGATCATCGCCTTGCTGTTCGGCCGACGCGATGAAGATCTCGTAGGCCATGATCTGCACGGCGGCGGCCAGGTTCAGCGCCGGGTAGGCCGAGTTGGCGGGGATATGAACCAGACGGTGACAGCAGGCCAGTTCGTCGTTGGTCAGGCCGGTGCGCTCGCGACCGAACAGAACGGCCACGGGCCCGGGCTCCGTGGCGATCATCCCGGCCGCCTCCCGCGGGGTCAGAGCCGGTACGCCATCACGCCGCGGCCGGGCGGTCAGCCCCAGACAGAGCTGGGTATCCGCCACGGCATCGACCAGCCCGGCATGTTGCTCCGCGACGGCGAGCATATCTCTGGCACCAGCCGCCATGGCCAGGGCCTGCTCGTCGACCGAACACGCCGGCGCCACCACCACGAGTCTCTCGAGCCCCATGGTAAGCATGGCCCGGGCGGCCGCTCCCAGATTGCCGGAATGCGATGTCCCCACCAGGACGAAGCGACAGTCATTGCCTTGCCAGTCGGCCAAAACACGAACTCCCCGAGGTTTACTGTTATGATGCAGGGCTTGAGTGAATTCTACGGCATACCACGCCGATCGCAGCCCGTTTCAGGATCAGCCAATGCACCCGATGGTCAACGTTGCCGTGCGCGCCGCCCGCAGCGCCGGAAATATCATTGTCCGCAATATCGATCGCCTTGATCGCCTGCATGTCGAGGCAAAGGGCGAGAACGACTTCGTCAGCGAGGTCGACCGCATGGCCGAGGACGAGATCCACGCCATTCTCAGGCAGGCCTACCCCGACCATTCGATCGTTGGGGAGGAACGTGGCGGCGAGGAGAAGGCCGACTACGTCTGGCTGGTCGACCCGCTGGACGGCACGCTGAATTACCTGCGCGGCTTCCCCCAGTACGCCGTCTCCATTGCCCTCAAATACCGGGGCGCCCTCGAGGCCGGGGTCATCTACGATCCGATTCGCCAGGAACTATGGACCGCACGGCGTGGTGGTGGCTGCACTTTTGAGGGTCGGCGGATGCGCATGCAGGCGCGTCCGGGACTGGATAACGCCCTGCTCGGCACAGGCTTCCCGCTGCGGCTGCGGGAGTATCATGATGCCTATCTGGGCATGTTCGGCGATGTCTTCCGGCGCGCCGGTGATATCCGCCGGGCCGGCTCGGCGGCCCTGGACCTGGCCTATGTCGCCTGCGGGCGACTCGACGGTTTCTGGGAGGTGGGCCTCAAACCCTGGGACATGGCCGCGGGTGCACTGATGATCCGGGAAGCCGGTGGCATCGTGGGCGATTTCGCGGGCGGTGACCATTACCTCGACACCGGCAATATCGTTGCCGGCAGCCCGAAGCTGTTCGCCGACCTGGTCCGCACGATCGCCCCCCATCGCGTCGAGGGCATCCGCGCCTGATCAGCGCTCAGGCGGCGCGCCCGTCCGCCACCTCAGCGGAGGTAGACTTCAGCGTCTCCCGGACATCGCTCCAGCGGAGCAGTTCCAGATGGCCGGCGCGGGATTCCACCAGCGCGGTGCAGCTCTCCACCCAATCGCCGTCATTGCAGTAGAGGACGCCGCTCTGGTCGGTAATCTCCGCGTGGTGGATATGCCCGCAGACCAGTCCGTCGACACCCGCCTGACGCGCCTCGTGAATGAGCGCCTCCTCGTAGTTGGCGATGTACTGCATGACATTCTTGGTGCGGTGCTTGAGGTGGGCGGCCAATGACCAGTAGGGACGGTTGAATAACTGGCGGATCCGGTTGACCCAGTGATTGGCGCGAATCAGCCAGGCGTACATGCGGCTGCCCAGCCTGGCGGCGAGCCGGCTGCACTGCACGACGGTATCGAACTCGTCACCGTGCAGCACCAGCAGTCGACGCCCGTCCGCGCACTCGTGGACGGCCCGCAGCTCGATGCTCACGCCCTCGATGGACATCCCCGCATAGTCACGGAACATCTCGTCGTGATTGCCCGGGATGTAGATGACCCGGGTGCCGTTGCGAGCCCGTTTGAGGATGTTCTGGACAACCGCGTTATGGCTGTCCGGCCAACGCAGCCCGCGCCGCCGCATCTCCCAGATGTCGATGATATCGCCCACCAGATAGAGCGTGTCGCATTCCACCGATTCGAGGAAATCGAGGAGGAAATCCGCCCTCGCGCCACTGAAACCGAGGTGCGTGTCGGAGATGAAAATACTGCGGTAGCGAAGCGGTTTGAGCAGCTCGACGTCCGTCATGGCGGAATCCCCGTGGCCATGTTTGGCCGAATCATACGAGCTGTTTATGAAATCCGCATGACCACCACTGGCGTCACGGCTGCTCATTCTCGGCGTCCTCGCCTTCCTTCGGCGGCGGAACCAGATCTTCCTTGCTGACGCCGAGGGCGAGCGCCGCCGAGCTCGCCACATAGATCGAAGAATAGGTACCCACCAGAACACCGATCATCAGCGCGATCGCAAACCCGCGGATGAGCTCGCCGCCCAGCAGAGCCAGTGCGATGAGGACAAGCAGCGTGGTCAGACTGGTGACCAGCGTGCGTGGCAGCATCTGGTTGATCGAGCGATTGGCGATCTCCGCCGCCGTTCCCTTACGCACCCGCACGAAGTTCTCGCGGATCCGGTCGAAAACCACGATCGTGTCGTTCAATGAGTAGCCGATCACCGCCAGCAGCGCGGCCAGTACCGTGAGATCGAAGGCCATGCCGATACCCGCGAATATCCCCACCGTCACCACCACATCGTGCACCACCGCCGCAACGGCGCCGATGGCGAAGCGGTACTCAAACCGAAAGGCCACGTAGATCAGGATGCCGCCGAGGGCATAGAGCAGCGCGAGGCCGCCCTTCTCCGCGAGCTCCTCGCCCACCTGCGGCCCGACGAACTCCACCCGGCGCAATTCGGCCGCCGGGTTCGCCTCGCGCAGCGTGTCGAGCACGGCGTTACTCAGGGCATCTCCCTCGCCGGCGTCCGGTGCCAGGCGGATCAGGATATCGCGCGATGTACCAAATGTTTGAACGACGGCGTTGTCGTAGCCGGCATCGGCCAGCGTGGATCGCACCTCGGCGAGATCCACGGCCTCCGGGTAACCCACTTCGACCAGCGTACCGCCGGTAAAGTCCAGTCCCAGATTGAGCCCCCTGAAGAGCAGGAAGGCAATGGCCGCCGCGACGAGCAGCGCGGTGAAAACCGCGGCGCGCCCGCGATGGGCCATGAATTCGATATTCGGCTCGCGTTTGAAGAAATCCACGAGCGCCTCCTCAGATGGCCAGACGGACGCCGCGGCGACCGCCATAGATCAGGTTGACGACGGCCCGGGTGCCGAGAATCGCCGTGAACATGGAGCTCACGATGCCGATCGACAGCGTCACCGCGAACCCTTTTACCGGACCGGTTCCGAAGGCGAACAGCACGAGCGCGGCGATCAGGGTCGTCACATTGGCATCGGCGATGGTCGAGAAGGCCTTGCCATAACCCGCCTCGATGGCCTGTTGCGTACTGCTGCCGGCACGCAACTCCTCGCGGATCCGCTCATAGATGAGGACGTTGGCATCCACGGCCATCCCCACGGTCAGCACGATGCCGGCAATGCCCGGCAGCGTGAGGGTGGCCTGGAGCAGCGAGAGCACCGCGACGATCAGCACCAGGTTGGCGAGCAGGGCCAGGTTGGCCACCAGGCCGAAGACCTTGTAGTAGACCGCCATGAACAGGACGACCAGGAGGAAGCCGACAATAACGGCCGCCAGCCCCTGGTTGATGTTCTCCTGGCCGAGGCTCGGCCCGATGGTGCGCTCCTCGACGATCTGCATGGGCGCCGCCAGCGAACCCGCCCTCAGCAGCAGCGCGAGGTTGCGGGCCTCCCGGGAACTGTCGAGGCCGGTAATGCGAAAACGGCTGCCCAGCTGCTCCTGGATGCGGGCGACATTGATGACCTCCTCGACCTCGACCTGCTCACGGACAACCTCGCCATCGACCCGCCGCGCCTGAACCTCGGTCTCCTTGAAGACCACCGCCATGTGGTCGCCGACGCGGCCGCCGGTGATCCGGTTCATGACATTACCGCCGCTCCCGCTCAGGCGGATGTTCACCTCCGGCTGACCGGTCTGGGTATCGATGCCCGAGGATGCATCGGTGATCGCATCACCGGTGATGATGACCTCCCGCTCGAGCAGGACGTGCCCGCCGCCCCGCTCGGGGAAGCGCTCCGTCCCCGGCGGCACCGGATCATCGCCGTCGCCGAAGTAGGGGAAATTGCCGGAGTCGACCATGCGGAACTCGAGGGTGGCCGTCGCGCCGATGATGTCCTTGGCACGCGCGGTATCCTGGACGCCGGGGAGCTGGACAACAATTCGATTCAGGCCCTGGCGCTGGATCACCGGCTCCGCCACACCGAGCTCGTTCACCCGATTACGCAGGGTGGTCATGTTCTGTTCAACGGCGAAGTTCCGGACCTCGCGCAGCTCCTGATCACTGAGTTCGGCGATGAGCGCCGGCGTTCCATCCACTTCTTCGGCGGTGAACGCCAGCTCCAGATAGTCCGGACTGAGCGCCTCCTGTGCGGCATCCCGCCGGGCCGCATCGGCGAACTGCATTACCACTCCGGTTTCCTGCAACGTGATGTCGCCGTAGCGGATATCCGCCTCGCGCAGCAGACGACGGAACTCGTCACGGTAACGCGCCAGGGTCTGCTCGACGACGGCCTCGATGTCCACCTCCATCAGGAAGTGCACCCCACCGCGCAGATCCAGCCCCAGGTACATCGGCTGACCCCCGATGTCGCGCAGCCAGCCCGGTGTGGCCGGGGCAAGATTCAGCGCCACGGTGTAATCGCGGCCCAGGGCAACGGCCAGCTCGTCGGCGGCCCGCACCTGGGCATCGGCGCTGGCGAGCCGGACCAGCAGGTGATCCTCCGAGACCTCCGTCCCGCTGATGGCCACACCCTCGTCGGAGAGAAGACGACGGATCCGCTCACGTGCCTGCTCCGAGGGCGCGCTGCCCTCGGCGGTGCTGATCTGCAACGCGGGATCCTGCCCGAAGAGATTGGGCAGCGCGTAGAGACACCCGGCGGCAATCACAACCACCAGCAACACGTACTTCCAGAGCGGATACCGATTCATCATGCCTACTTCGACTTGCCGCCCTTGCCGGACTCGTCCTTGGCGGCCGCTTCGGCCTTCTCGAGGCTCCCCTTCATCGCGCCCTTGGGCAGAACCTGCGCGACTGCGCTCTTCTGCATCCGGACCTCGATGCCCTCGGCAAGCTCGAGATTGGCATAGGTATCACCAACATCGGTCACGCGCCCGACGAACCCGCCGGTGGTGAGAATCTCATCACCTTTGGAGAGATTCGAAACCAGCTTCTTGTGCTCCTTGGCCCGCTTCTGCTGGGGCCGAATCAGCAGGAAATAAAAGATGACGATGAGCGCGATGGGAAAGATGAGGCCGGTGATTCCGGCCGCCGGCTCACCGGACTGGGCAAGCGCGTCGCTGATGAAGAAGTCCATGGCAATCTCCCTCGATTAAAAGGTCGGCATTATGTCACACCCGACCGCATGGCATGGAACTCCCGCGTGAATTCCTCGAGTGCCTGCGCTTCGATGGCCTCGCGAATGCGGCTCATCAGTCGCTGGAAATAACGCAGGTTGTGAAGGGTGTTCAGTCTGGCGCCCAGCATCTCGCCGCAACGGTCGAGATGGCGCAGGTAGCTGCGACTGTAATGGCGGCAGGTATAGCAGTCGCAGGCGGCCTCAACCGGCCGGGTGTCGTGGGCGAAGCGCGCGTTGCGCAGCCGCAGCGTGCCACCATCGGTGAACAGGAACCCATTGCGGGCGTTGCGCGTGGGCAGCACGCAGTCGAACATGTCGATGCCCCGTGCCACACAGTCGACAAGATCCTCCGGCCGTCCAACGCCCATCAGGTATCGCGGCCGGTCCGCCGGCAGTCGCGGGCCGAGCGCATCGAGGACGCGGATACGTTCCTCCGGCGGTTCTCCCACCGACAGCCCGCCCACGGCGTATCCCTCGAAGCCGATATCGGCGAGCCCCGCGAGCGATGCGGCGCGCAGATCCTCGAACATCCCGCCCTGGATAATGCCGAACTGGGCTGCGGGATTGCCGGCGTGGGCCGCGCGGCTGCGCTCGGCCCAGCGCAAGGAGAGCTCCATGGACCGCTTCGCCTCGGACCATTCGACCGGCCAGGCCGTGCACTCGTCGAATATCATCACGATGTCGCTGCCCAGTGCCCTTTGCACGGCCATTGAGCGCTCCGGATCCAGGAACACGCGGGCGCCATCCACGGGAGATCGGAATTCGACGCCGGCCTCGCTGACCTTGCGCCCCTCGGCCAGGCTGAACACCTGGAAGCCACCCGAGTCGGTCAGGATCGGGCCGTCCCAGTGCATGAAATCATGCAGGTCGCCATGCGCCGAGATGATCTGCGTCCCGGGCCGCAGCATCAGATGGAAGGTGTTGCCGAGGAGGATCTGGGCGCCGGAGTCGCTCACCTCCTCCGGCGTGACGCCCTTGACGGTGCCATAGGTCCCGACGGGCATGAAAGCGGGCGTATCCACCACCCCACGGTCGAAATGCAACCGCCCGCGACGCGCCAGTCCGTCGCCACCCAGTTGTTCAAAGCGCAGACTCATGACGGTTCACCGCCGGCGCCGGGCAGGATCAGCATGGCATCGCCATAGCTGAAGAACCGGTACTGCTCGCCCACCGCGTGGCGGTAGGCGTCGAGGATTGCCTGGCGGCCGGCCAGCGCGCTGACCAGCATGACCAGCGTCGAGGCCGGGAGGTGGAAGTTGGTGATCAACCCGTCGATCACGCGGAAGTCGAAGCCCGGGTAGATAAAGATCTCGGTCTCGCCCTCGAACGGGGTCAGTTCACCCGGCGCGGCGGCCGCCTCCAGGGCGCGCACGACCGTCGTCCCCACGGCAATGATCCGACCACCGCGCGCCCGGGTGCGTCGAACGGCCTCGCAAACGGACGCGGGCACCGAGAGCCACTCGGCGTGCATCGGGTGGCCCTCGATGGTGTCGCTGCGGATCGGCTGGAATGTGCCGGCGCCCACATGCAGCGTCAGCGACGCCGTCTCCACGCCCATGGCCTGCAGGGCCTCGAGCAGGGGCTCGTCGAAATGCAGCCCCGCGGTCGGTGCCGCCACTGCGCCGGGCTTGTCCGCGAACACCGTCTGGTAGCGCTCGCGGTCTGCATCCGTATCCTGACGCTTGATATAGGGCGGCAGTGGCATATGGCCATGCCGCTCGAGGAGCTGTGGCAGCGGCGGCGCGTCGGGAAAGCGCAGGCGGAAGAAATCGCCCTCTCTGCCAATCACCTCGACCGGCACATCGCCTTCGAGAAGAAGCCGGGCGCCCGGTTTAGGCGTCTTGCTGGCGCGGATCTGGGCGAGCGCATCGGGGCCGCCGGTCAGGCGCTCGAGGAGGATCTCCACGGCGCCGCCCGTCGCTTTCCGGCCATACAGGCGCGCCGGCAGCACGCGGGTGTCGTTCAGCACCAACAGGTCGCCGTCGCGGAGGTAGTCGCGTATGGCGGGAAACTGGCGATCGGTGCGGCGGCCGGTCTCCGGGTCCAGTACCAGAAGCCTGCTGTCGGTTCGGTTGGGGAGGGGCTCGGATGCGATCAGCCGCTCGGGCAGATCATAATGGAAATCGCTGACTTTCATGCAGGCCTGTTATAGTAAAGGCATAAAGCCGGGGTGGCGGAACTGGTAGACGCGCCGGACTCAAAATCCGGTTCTCGCGAGAGAGTGCGGGTTCGATTCCCGCCCCCGGCACCATCGATCTTATCTAAAGTCGCCATCATAGCAACGTGCCGTGGTGATGTGGCACTCCCGCGACGGACAGTGATAAACTTCGCAGCGAAAAGTGAGACGGGGCCGTAGCTCAGTTGGGAGAGCGCTAGAATCGCACTCTAGAGGTCAGGGGTTCGACTCCCCTCGGCTCCACCACCTTCCCGGCCCGCACGGCGACCCGGCCGGAAGGTGACAAGCGACACCGCACTGATCACCGCCAGCACCACCAGGTAATACGCCGGCGCGGCGATATCACCCGTGGCGCTAATCAACCATGTGCAGACCATGGGTGCGGTTCCACCGAAAAGCCCCATAGCCAGATTGTAGGCGATGCCTACGCCGGTGTTACGGATGTCCGGCGGGAAGGTGTGCGCGAGCATCGCCGGCATCGGGCCCTGCACCCAGCTGATGCCAAGGGCGAAGATCAGCCCGCTGACCAGTGCGCCGAGAAAGCTCCCGGTATCGATCCAGAGAAAAAGCGGGTAAACGCCAATGCCGGTGATCCCGATTCCCCAGAGCATCATGCGGCGAAAGCCGAATCGATCCCCCATCAGACCACCCAACGGCAGAAGCACGACCAGCACCAGCATGGAGAGGGTGTTCAGATCGATCGCATGATCAATGGGATTGGGAATAACCTTGGACTGGTAGGTCGGCATCCAGACGAACAGCGTGTAGAAGCCGCCGCAGAAAAGCAGCATGCAGGCCATGAGGTGCACGACATCAATCGGATGGCGTGTCAGCACCTGGCGAAGGGGCGTTTCCTGGGTCCCCCCGACAGTGATCGGCTCATCCACCAGCGCCCGACGGAGCCATCGTCCGAAAAGGAAGATCACCACGCTCAGCAGGAACGGAATGCGCCAGCCGTCCTCCGCCATCGTCTGCGAGCTGACCAGCGCCTCGGTGACCGCAACGACGCTGGAGCCCAGCAATATCCCGCCGACCGCGCCGAACAGGGCCCAGCTGCCATGCAGTCCCCGCCGGTGACGCGGCGCCCCTTCCACCAGGAAGGTAATCGAGGTCACCAGCTCACCGCCCACCGAGACGCCCTGAATCAGGCGCAGGAGGATCAGCAGCGCGGCGGCCATCACACCAACGCTATCGTAGGTGGGCAGCAATCCGACCAGAACCGTCGGCCCCGCCATCATGATGATTGACCAGCGCAGCGCGCGCGGTCGGCCCAGCCGATCGGCGATATAGCCAAAGATAACGCCGCCCAGAGGCCGCATCAGATAGCCTGCCGCAAACACCCCGTAGGTCTGGATGAGCGCCACCACCGGATCGGAATCCGGGAAGAACAGCGGCCCCATGAACGGCGCCAGGAAACCGAAAACGGCAAAGTCATACCACTCGAGGACACTGCCAACGGCGCCGGCCATCTGGGTGCGGACTCTGGACATCTTGATACTTTCCATTGATGAAATTCAGGAATAGGAATAATAGCCGTATCCACACCCGATCGGTACTCACGTCGATGATTGTTCCGGTTGATATTCAGTGCCACCATTGAAAGGCGGAGAACGCCACGCAGCGGTTGAATTCGCGCCCCGATAGCTCAGCCGGATAGAGCGATCGCCTCCTAAGCGATAGGTCGCAGGTTCGAATCCTGCTCGGGGCACCAGTTCATTCGCCTTCCCGGTCCATCCATCCGATGAGCGGTTCAAGGGCCCAGCCGGCCTGCTCGGCATGCGTCCGCATCAGATGGAGCAGTTCGTGGGCATGGGCCCGGGTCAACGAAAGGCCGGCCACCGGCAGCGGATCGAGCCGTCGATCAGGCGCGCCGCGCAGCGGCTGGCCCATCAGGGCCACCACCAGACGTTCACCCTGCGGCTCGACCGTCACCTCAGTAATCAAATGATGGGCCCAGTTCGATGGTGTCTCGATGCCCACGCTCCCGTCCCCGGCGCGTGCGCCCTGCTCCTGCGCCCGCTCCGCGGCGACCTGGGAGCGAGCACCGATATGCTCCAGCGCCATCACGGCATCGTGCGCCTCATCGCCATCCGCTGCCGGGTGGCTCTTCTTGAGGATGGTGTTCATGTGCCGCATGAGCCCCGTCAGCCCCCGCCGCGTCAACCACGCCACCCGCCCGTCACCCGAGGCCATGGTGAGCATGACCGCCAGACGGTCTTCGAGCGCGGAGTAGACGAAACGGACCTGGTGGACACCCGGGACGGTGACTTCGCCCATGCGCCTCAACCTCTACCCTTTCGACGCCGGATCATTCGCTCGCGTTTGCGCTGCTGACGTGGCGTGAGCTTGTTGCGCCGCCCGGCGAACGGGTTGTC